>DQUI01000051.1 GCA_015662355.1 Methanothermococcus okinawensis | reverse complement strand
GTGAAGCGGGGTGGGGTAGCCAGGCCGATCCCGCCGGGCTCATAACCCGGAGATCCGAAGTTCAAATCTTCGCCCCGCTACCATTTCTTTTTTTTGTTGTTGAAATCTTGGAGTTGGTGTCTCTTTTTTAGAAAGGATTTATTGTGACATCATAAAAAGATAAATATTCTTATCTCAACTCCTGCTACAATATACTTCCCATCTAGGGCAATCGATACTGACTCAATATTATCGCCTTTTTGGTAAGAGCAGTCCCTTTGTTTTTCCATGTCCCAAATTAAGAAAAATTTAAACGTTATATCTTTAAAATGGACATACATCCATCTACAAATATGTCCCTGTAAATCTTGCCATTTACAGGGGAAACGTACTTAGGATACTTTATTCTATCCTTCAACTTTCCAGATACTATGTCCTCAAAGAGTTGATACACATCCCTGTACTTTCTCTCTACGTAGGCACATACTCTACAGTCCCTTATAAAATGCCTGGGATGCTTCTTTACAAAGTCCCCAACCCTCCTGTTGAACACTGGTGGCCCAACCTTAACCTTAACATTTGGAAGTTCCCAGACTAAGAATTCCCAGGAGAGATAACAGGCATCTTCAGTGGCGTAAACTTTACAGTTCAAAATCTGGAAGTCGTTTTCAACTAACAGCTTGTTTATACTCCTCTGCAACTTCTCCATCTGGGGGTATATAATGTCATCTACTATACTACTGTCCCTATCTATCTTTAAGGTGAGGAGGGCACCTCTGTCCCTGTTGATCAGCCTCTCTGCTACTTTTTTGTAATAGTTGTAGAAGTACTCCCTAGAGGGGTTCTCCAGAAACTGTCTAGAATAGAATATAAACTTACAGAAGTTTTCCCTACTGAGGGCAGCTGCCACGTTTCTCTTAAGATCTACAGGGTCGTATACTATAAGGGGGTGGTCAAACTCTGGGAACTTGTAGTCCCTGTCTATCCTGTATATCTCAAAGATCTCATCTAGTACTATCCTCTCCCCAATCTTCCATCTCTGGGCGTTTTTCAAGGTATTTATAAAGCTGCCGTAGTGTATAACCAACAACTCACATAGATAGCCAGAGAAACCTTTAGTCTTTAAATCTGAGCCGTATATTCCAATACCCTTCAAGAACTTCTTCAGGAGCCTTATGTCGTTGTGGAGAGATTTTGATTTAAGAACACTCTTTACAAACTCGTTGTGGAGAGGTGTCCTATCTACAGCGGAGATTATCCCCTCGTTCCATTCTATCTTATAGCATGGTACTATGTCTATGTCGTACCTCCCTATTCGCCCTGAGACGTAGGGGTGCTCGGCGTACTCCACCCAGGAAATACCTCCTAAATTCTCTATGGCCCTCCTACCTATTTTTAGAATAGTCTCTTTTAACACCTCCCTCCCTACATCTCTTCTAAATCTTACAAAGATGTCTATGTCGTAGTCATCCCTTAGATGGGTGTCCCTGGCTGTAGACCCTACCTGCACTACATCCTCCACTATATCCTCCAGCCCCTCCTCCTGGATAATAGAGTATAGCTCCTCTATAATTCTTCTGGAGAGTTTTTTCAACTCCTCCTTCTCCCACTCCCTTGGTACTATGTCCACCAGTACCTCCTTTAATATCTTATTGATATCCTCCATGTCTACCATCTGTTCCTCCTTTTCTTATCTCTGATCTTTTCTATCAATTTCTTATACTCCTCTATATCCTCGAAATTTTTAGACCTTGCATTTAGATATTTAAGGGCGTTTTCCAGTAACTTCACAGAGAGGGACTTAGGGACCATGTCGTCGTTATCTGCTATATAGCTAGCTATACAGGCAGCCAGTAGAAATATAGCAGCACACTGTTCAGTTTTCAGCCTGTGGATGTGATGAGGTTTAACATCTAACTTTCTGTAAAGTTCCAGATAGGGACAGTTGTAATCCTCAGGTACTAACTCCTTATAGACATGAACGAAGAACTGATGAAGTTCCATAAGTTGCTCCTTATTCATCCTATCCCATCTCTATCTCCTGTTATGGCAAAGGTTTTTATACTACACCTTTATAACTATCAGTATTTATTATTAATTAAAAACAAAAAGGTGAGAGAGTGCCAGGGACAAGACCTGTGGATTTAGGCTCTCTAAAGGAGGGGCAGTATATAATGATAGACGACGTCCCATGTAGGATAGTAAGTATTACAAAGTCAAAGCCAGGGAAACACGGAGGGGCAAAGGCAAGGGTCACTGCAATAGGGATCTTTGAACCTATTAAGAAGGAACTAGTAGGACCTACCTCCTCAAAGGTAGAGGTACCTATTATAGACAGGAGGAAGGGACAGGTTTTGGCAGTAATGGGAGATACAGTACAGATAATGGATTTGGAAACATATGAGACCTTGGAACTTCCAATACCTGAGGATATAGAGGGTCTTGAGAGTGGTGTAGAGGTGGAGTACATAGAGGCAGTTGGTAGATACAAGATCACCAGAGTAATTGGGAAGTAACTTTTTTATACTTTTTTACCTCTAAAGGCGCACATAAGGGTATTTGCCTCCTTACCACTGATAAAGGCCCTACTTACAATCCTTCTAAACACTATTTTACAGAGCTCTTTTCTATACTCTGGGATATTTTTATTGGCGTCTACAAACTCCTCAAATAACTTTATAAGTATATCCTTCTCAAGTTTGGAGGCCTCTCTCATCTTTACAGGGAAAGGTTTTTCAAGTTTTGAAAGGTATAACTCGTAGAGTACTACAGCCACTGCATGGGAGAGGTTCATTACAGGGTACTCTGGAGAGGTAGGAATGGAGAGGAAGATATCACATAGATCAAGTTCCCTGTTAGTTAATCCATCGTCCTCCCTCCCAAATACCAACCCCATCTTACCCCTTAGATCTAGGTGTTTCTCTGCCAACTCCCTAGGTGTAATAGGGACTCTT
>DQUI01000055.1 GCA_015662355.1 Methanothermococcus okinawensis | reverse complement strand
CAGGTAGTTCAGGTACACCAATGTTTTCAGCAAAGCTACTAGCTACCATGAAAAAACCTAAGATAAAAATTATAACATATACTTCTACCTTACCTCTCATAAAATCACCACACAATCTTTGTAAAAAAGTAAAAAAATAAATAATTTAAAGGGGTTTAATTCAACCCCCTTCCAGCTAATATATCGTCTTTTTTACAGTACATCCAGTAGACATTATATGGCTGGAGTAGTACACTGGAGAGGTTGTCATCATTTTTATCGTATACGTTTCCATCTAGGTCGATTATCATTATCCATGAGTCTTCTACAGGAAGTATAAAGTCTATTAGACTTACTCCATTTACATCATTTTTCCCTGGATTTACTCCAACAAGATTCCAGCCTTTATATACAGGTCTCTGAGGTGGTGCTCTAGGATCCTCTGGAGTGATGTACTTGATATTCATTTGAGTGTTATTGTGACAGTAGATGTAGTATCCGTAGAGTGGTTCCAAGTTAGACACGTTATGCCAGGTACTGTTGTAGTATGTGATTATAGATCCTACTGCCTCTGGATCACTGAAGGATATATTTGCCCTGTGAGGTATGGATATTGTATTCCATCCTTTTTTAAGGGTGATAATTTTCCCCTTATCCCCTGTGGAGAATATTATATCCTCTTCACTTCTTGGGAGTATTTCATAGTATTCCTTATAGAGATGTGCTATTCCTATTACGTCTATCTTATCCCCTATTTTCACAACCTCTGTAGGATTGAAGCCTGCCCTCTTACAGTATACTATTGTTGTGTTAGTTCCGTCACTTACTATTATCTTTCTGTTATCCACTGATTTTACAGTTAAACCCTTTACTATCACTAGGTTTCCTAGATTGTCTGGGATCTCGTTGATGGTAATTTCCTTTGGAGCAGGTACTGGTGCACTTCCATTTATTATTAGATCGTCCTCTTTTCCTACGATAATTTCTATCATGTTGTTGTATGTTGTTAACTGCCCCCTTACAGTCACTACATCTCCTAATTTAATAGGATCATGTTTTATCTCCCCTAGCCATACTTCAATACCTCTGGTATCGTCTTGAATAGCTATAAGATCTCCAAATACAGCAGTTGCAACTCCCCTTGCCTCAACGTATCTGTTTTTTAATTTACTAAAGTTCTTGTAGGCAGTCTCAATATCTGGAAGAACTATTAGGCTTACAGATATATTTTCAAATCCGTATACCTTTACATCAGAGCCTCTTATTAACTTTAGTTCCTTAGTACCTCTAAACTCAGTTATCTGCCCTCTCAATATTACTTTCTGTCCTGGTGTGAAGTTATCATGTTTACAATCCCCTGCCCATATTACTATCTCTCCAGAGTCATCTACGACCTGGAGGAGATTTCCATCTCTTGTAACTGTGGTTATAGTTCCGTTTATCACTGCAAATAGACCATAGTAATCCTTGAAGTTAGTGTCGTCAATTATCTCTGCGATCTTCATAATGGTGTTGTTTGAGAACTTGTAGTGGAACGTTCTGTTAAAGGTGCTATTATCCATTGCTGTGACTATTATTGTTATGTTGTGCTTTTTGTCGTCTAACATTTCAGAGGTTATAACTATATCCCCCTTGGCGTTGTACCACCACGTTTTTGTAATATTGATCAAGGTGAAGTTTAGAGGATGTAATGTCCCTTCGTTATCTATCATGTAGGTGATGTTAACTACAGTCTTATTTTCGTAGTATACGTTCAAGTCAATTGAGGTTGTATTACTTAATACAACATCCCTTGGAGCGAGTAAATTGATCTGCTCTGTATGTCCAATACCTTTATAGAACCTGTAGATAGTACCGTTTTCTATGTGGTATATTACATAACCCATTGGGTTGCCATCAGGGGTTTTACCAGTTTGCCACCAATCACCACAAACTGCCCCTCCCTGATGTTCAGGGACTCCCTCTATAGTTAATAATCTGTTGTCGTGGGTGTGTCCTGCAACAATTAATATATGCTCCCTGTATGGTGAGACTGTATCTAAGAACTTTCTATAGGAGTCATCTTCCCAGGAACCTAGTGGTTGGTGATAACATATTATAATAAATTTATCCCTGCTGTTTTCCAAGTCACTTTTTAGCCATTCCAACTGTTCTTCAGGTAATCTAACTGCCCTGTATCCACTTTCCTCTGTTTCCACTGGATCAACTATTACAAAGTGGTAGTTCCCATGATCGTAGGAATAGTATGTTCTATTCTTATCACTCAATAGATACTTTAGAAGTAATCTGTCACCGTATCTAGGATCTGACTTATCTACATTGTCTAACTTAATTCCTGCTGGATCGTGGTTTCCAGGGGCAAATAGGAATGGAATATTTGCCTCTTTTATTGGAGTGTATACAGTAGTATTTACTAATTTATACCATCTTTCACCAGTATCTAAGTTATACTTATCTGCCAGTGCTACAATATCTCCAGTTTGTACCACTACCTCAGGCTGGAATCTTATTACTTCCTTAACTGCTTCTTTTGTTGTAGTTACTGGAGGTACTGTACCCCCGAATACCTCACTCACTTCATCGTTACCACATAGGTGAATATCCCCTAGATGGATGAAGAAAATATTTCCGTAGTTTTGTGAGACATTAGAACTTTTGTTATCTTTTGAGGTATTAGGTGCTGTGTTAGGACATACTACTATATCCTCATTACCTCTGGGATATACCTGTGTTCTGTTCTTATAGCACCCTACTACAGCTGTAAGATTTATAACATCTCCAACTTTTAATGTTAAATAGTTACTATATTTAAAATAGCCTTCAATTTCTCCAGTTCTATCCTTAACCCTAAATTTTTTACCATCTACATCTATAACCTCAACTTTACACAGTTTTACAAGAGTTCCCATTAAACTTTTGTTATCTTTTATATCCTTGATTTCTACAATTTTTGGATCAGGTAAAGGATTATTGTGACTTAATATATTTACATTCTTAACATCTATTTCCCTTAATCCATCGTATACTGTTACTCTACCTATAACGTCTATCTCGTCACCTATTTTTACATCTTTAAATTTACCCTTATCTTTGCTCCATAACCAAATACCTGCTGTTTCATCCTGGATTACTATTAAGTTATTCCTAAATTTTGCTGTAACAACCCCTTTGATATTTACCTCTTTTTCTTTTAGATCATCAAAGTTTTCATGGATGTATGCAATATCTCTTACCTCTCCATAACATACTGCCAGGGATAAAACACCCACTAGCAAAAATAGAAGTACACCTTTTTTCATCCCCTCACCTTTTCATCTTTGTTGTGGACAATGTCCACAGGGAGTGGTGTACCTATATCCTCTATATAAAACTAACTATTGTGAACATTTCTTCATAAATAATGAACAAAAATAAAAAATAAAATTATTTTATAGTTAAATTCACAGGTTCCTTAAGACCCCAGATACGACAGAAGGAGCACACCTCACCACCTGAGGGCATACCACAGATCTTACACTCTTTTACCTCCCACTTCTCCACATCCCCTTCAAAGAGATGTCTCTTTTTTAAAAACCCCCTTACAAATCTTATCTTTGTCCCAGGCCTCCTCTCCTCCAGCTGATTGAGGACCTCCTTGTAATATAGTGTTATAGCCCCCTTTGCATAGGGGCATATCTCAGTTGTATAGTCTATAGAGACTGCCCAGGCGTATGCAGCAATCTCCCTCTCTGGAGTCTCGTAAAGAGGTTTAACCCTCTTCACAAATTTACCTTCACCTGGGAGAAGGGGGCCCTGCTTG
>DQUI01000029.1 GCA_015662355.1 Methanothermococcus okinawensis | reverse complement strand
TGTTATATCATAGGGGGAAAGTCCCTAGATGGAAAGGACTACCTCACTGAAGAACAGTTGAATAAATGTATTCAGCTAGCTGAGAGTGTTAACAAAAAACCCTATGTAGTACCTATAGGGGTAATATGTCCCCTTGGGAATATGGTATCTGCCGCAGTAATGGCCATAACACTTGCAGGTATACTGGAGGACTACAAAGTAGGTAGAAAGATTATAAGATTCTCTCAGGAAACTGTTGAAAGAGAGATCATCATGGCCCTTCAGGTAATGGCAGCTATTATAAGAACCTCAGGTATTTACGGCCTCCTAAAGACTATTAACATTGAACTTCTTATTAAGAACGCCTCTATCATACACTTAACAGAGGATCAGGAGATGTTGGAGACAGCACTGAAGAAGTTGAAGAATATAGATCCAGAAATCTGGGAGAAGGTTAAAAAAGCTAAGATACATCCTACAACTCTGGTGGATTCCCAGGAACTTGTAAAGGAACTTAGAACTTTAATTGGAGGAAAGGCAGCAGAGGGTGCCATAGAGAGAAGTATGAAAAAACTCTTTATGGGATAAAATAAGAACTTTAACTCTTTTTCCCTTTCAACTCCTCTAACACCTTATCTAGATCCACCTCTATAGGAGGAGCCAGTTTAACTACATCCTCTTTTTCTCCCCTATACCTAGGTATAATATGGAAGTGTAGATGGGGCACCTCCTGGCCAGCTGCAGGTTTGTTGTTACTTAGTATGTTGTAGCCATGGTAATTTAGAGGCTTTAATATCTCTAAAACCTTCTTGATAGTTTTAACTAGGTGGAGGGCAACATCCTCTGGTACCTCTTCAAAGGTTTCATAGTGCTCCTTAGGTATAACTAAGGTGTGCCCCTTACTTCTAGGGTTTATATCCAAGAATGCCATAGTCTTTTCATCTTCGTATAAGATCTTTGCAGGTATCTCCTTCTTAACAATCTTACAGAATATACACATTCCTATCACCTCAACTTCTCCTTTCCCCCTCTTTTTACAGCATCCCTTATATCCTCCATAATAGTAGGATCCCCCTCTACAACAGTACCTGTTACAACAGCATCTGCTCCACATATTACTTTCCTATAGGCAACCTCTGGGGTTCTTATACCCCCTCCTACTATGATGTTGATATTACTTATCTCTTTAGAGATTTTAATCATCTCGTCACTTACAGGGTACTCTGCACCACTCCCTGCCTCTAGATAGGCCCATCTCATTCCAAAGTATCTTGCAGAGAGGCAGTACATAGCAGCTATTTTCGGTTTCCTCTGGGGTATCTCGTTTATCTCTCCAACAAAACCTACTGCAGTCCTCTTAACAGGCTCAACACCTATATAGGCCATAGGTATAGGTTCTAGGGAGTACCTCTTAACAGTAGGTGCACCTAAGGTAGGTGCCAAGGTTGTCCAGTAGGTGTTAGTTGAGTTCATAAGGGACATGAAGAACACTGCATCTGCATAAGGTGTTAAACCGTCTACATTTCCAGGAAAGAGTATAACAGGGATATCTTTAACTATCCTTTTGATCTCCCTTGTAACCTGATCTAAGTTAGATACACCGATACTCCCCCCAACTATTACAGCGTCTGCATAATCTCCCACCTTCTCCACCACCTGGGAGATATCCCTATCCTCAGGATCTACAAGTACAAAGTAGAGGGCACCTTCACTTTCCAAGATGTTGTAAAGTTTCCTCTCCACCTTCCCAATGGAGATCTCCATTATAACACCTACTTCTCTATAATAGTCTCTTCTATAGCCATTCCAAAGTGCCTGGCATTTTCATCAAATTTTATAAGCACCTTGTCCCCCTCTTTAAGATCCACTACAGATATAGGCTTACCTTCCTCTCCAACTAACCTTATAGTCTCTGCATTTTGGAGTATAGTTCTTAGTATGTCCCCCCTATACTCTGCCTCAACAAGTATCAAGGGTCTCCTCTCTATCTTCACCCTGCCAACTACAGCCTCCCTTGTTAGCCCATCCTTATTAACTATTAAAACCTTATCCCCTGCCTTTAACTCACTTAAGTACTTCGTCTTATTTCCTGGACAGAGAATATAGGCATGTACAGGGCCAGCATTTACCCTGAAAGGTCTTGTGGCGACGTAGGGATTCTCTACAGTCTCTCCGTGGACTAGGAACAAACCCCTTGAGTAGGAGCCAACTAACATCCCCTCCCCCTCCTCCATAATACTACAGGTGTCTATACATACCCTGTCCCCACTACCAACAGGTTCCACCTTCTTCACAGTGGCGTAGTCTAACTTTAACCTCTCGGCGTTTATCTTTTCTATCAACTTTGAGAATCTTTTGATCTCGTTAGTATCCTTGGAACGGAGTAGTGTACCCTCTACACCTTTCTCCAGTATCTCGTATGCAGTTTTCCCCTCCTCTACACTGTCTATAACAGATACTATCTTAACGTTACTATCTCCAAGTGCTGCTATAAGGTTCTCCAGGGGGATTACAGTCCAGTCTTTTCCTTCCACTATTATATAATCTACATAGGGATACTTACTTACCTCCACGGCGTACTCCTCGTCCTCCTTACCCTCGATAGGTATGTATACAGCAGTCTCCTTTCCTAACTCCTTGGCTTTCCTCAGTATGTCTAAATCCCCTCCCTTCTCTATTACAACAACGTCTGCATCTAGATCTTTAGATACTACCTTTATATTCCCTAGCTCCCTAACCCTCTTAATGTCCTCAGTGGGAACGAAAACTGCAGGAATGGAACTTTCCAAGGCGTCTTTTACTATCTCCTTCCTCTCATCCCAGCTATCACCAGTTACGTATATCCATCCAAACTTCATAGTATATCCCTCTGATTTTTTATAGTAGATTACAGTGTCGCCTCTTCATCTCCTCCTCAGATATATTTAACCTCTCCTTCAGAAGATATATTACCCCGTCTAACAGTATAAATGCAAGTTCCTCGAAGAGGGTGCCCATGGGGAAGTACTCCCTGTTGTACTCCCCTACATCTAACTCTATATGGATATCTGACATCTTCCCTATCTCCCCTACACCTCCGATAGATACTATCTTAATACTCCTACCTTCCCTCCTTATCCTCTTAACCATATTAACCACTGAGTAGGTCCTTCCACTACCAGATATTACTACAAGTATATCTCCCTCTTCTGCAGCGGGGCAGTTAGGCTCACCTACGAAGTAGGCGTTAAATCCTAGGTGCATTAACCTCATAGTAAAGGCCTGGGCTATATATCCACTTCTACCTACTCCATAGGTAAATATCTTGGAGTGGGGAGAGGAGGCTATCTCATCTACTAAGAGTTTTACGTTATCTATCTCTTTCAACCTTCTTAAATGTAGGATAACCTCCTCTATGTAACCCTCTAGCAAGGTATCACCTATCTTCCCTGAAAACATCCTCCTCCTTGGACCTTATTAGATCTTTCCCCTTCCCATCTCCAAAGGGCACTGGGGCGTTTCTCACTATTACCACAGGTATACCTTCGTTAGATTCTCCCATAAGTATGGAGGCGGCAGATGCTAACTCATCCCCTATGGCAACCTCTGTACTTTTTAAGGGCCTGTTAAAGAGATCCCTCTCTCCCCTCCTGTCCCACAGGGCAGAGATCCCACTGACTCCTATAGCTACGCCACAGGCACCTCGCCTGAAGGGCCTCCCTATACTGTCACTTATTATAACTCCTATCCTCTTCCCAGTTTTCCTCTCTATCATCTCCCTGAGTATAGAGGCACTTCTATCTGGATCCTCTGGAAGAGGTTTTATCCCATCTTTGATATTACTCTCGTCTACACCACTGTTTGCACATACAAACCCATGTTTAGTCTCTGTGATAATAAATCCATCCCCTATTTTAACAATCTCCTTAGCCTCATCTAGTATTACCTGGACAACCTCTGGAGGTTTATTCAACTTCTCTGCCAACTCATAGGCTAGAGGTGTTAATTTAACATCTTCCTTTTTAACAGTATTTCCCTCAAGTTTTGATATAAGTGTCTCTGCCACTACTACAATATCCCCATCCCTCAGGGAATAGGAGGATAGGAGATCTGCCAGGTACTCTATCCCTAGGTTGTCCCCTTCAGATATTACAGGTATCTCAAGACCTATAAGTTCCATCCTCCTCTTCTCCCTAATATACTTCTCAGACATAGGATCCCAGATTGAAACTTATATAAAATATTTTTAGGGAATTTTTCCCCACAAACTCAGTATTACTTTTTTATAATTATTTTACTTATTATTTTTTAAAAAAATTGTGATTAACATGGATATAAAAGAGTTGTTAAATTTAGTATTCAATGGATACAGTGAGGAGGATAAAGACTATAAAAAAGAGGTGTATTTCCTATCTAACTTTTTAAGTGCCCTGGTGTTCTTTCTCATCCATCTCATTCTCCAATTTTTTGAAGATATTGGATTTCTCGCCTCTATAGCTATCTTAATTGTTGTCATAGGTTTAGGGGCTATAGTGAGATACAGGAAATCAAAGTTAGAGGTGTACGGATACTTTAACAGAATTATGGATGAGATCGTATGTTACGCCTTACTGTGTATTATCGTCTCCTCTCTCTCTGTGTTCTTCATATACCCCTCCCTTCTAGGGGTGTTTATAGCCTCTATCTACGGGCTTTTAATGGTTATAGAGGGAATACTGTTTAGATCTAATATTAGGAAGTTTGGAGGAGTGTTACTTATATTCTCTACACTGGCGATGATAGTATTCCTAGATTATCAGTTTTTAATACTGGCCATAGTACAGATGATAAATGCGTTCCTACAGTTACTACTTCCACTGGAGAAGAGGGATACTAACTAACTACCTTTATATACTCGTTAAATGCCTCCCTGGAGGTGCCAACTACAACTCTCATATACTCTCCTTTAGGAGTAATCACCCTCTCTAACTTTCCCCTGGCAACAATTCTCTCTCCTTTAAAGGCCTGGCCTGCGTAGGTATGGGTAAAGGATACAACCTCCTTAATACTAGAGGCTAGATGTTTATCTTTGCCATCTAATATTTTAACATCCTCCACCTTGTAGATAGCTGGGTTGTCAAATATGTAGTGGTCCTCAACTACAAGGGCCTCTATCTCCACAGGCCCCATATTTCTATATATCCTATCCCAGTTGTCCCCTATCTCATCCCAGTCTCTAGTTGCAAGTAGGTCGAAGGTTGTACCTCCAATTACCCCTCTGTTGTACTTTCTAATCTCATGTCTCAGAAACTCCTCATAGGTGATAGTGTTATCCTTTATCCTCTTTTCATATACCTTTCTCCAGTACTCCTCTGAGAGAGGTTTTATAATCTCCCTGTATCTACTATACTCTCTATCCTCGAAGATAGATCTTAGTACCTCCCTTGCCCTCCTGTGATTCCCCATACCGTATATTACAAAGTCTATATCTGAGTTTTCACAGTTTAACCTTAGGAGGATAGAACCTGATACTCCCATATACCTGTAGTCCAGGCCAAACTGATGGAGTATAGAGGCAAGGGTTTTACACTTCTCCTCCAAGGGACTTTGACAGCTGTTAAGTATCTCCTCCAACCTCTCCTGGGGCCTTAGTATCCTAACTATATGCTCTTTATTAACTCCCTGGAGGAGAACATCCCTCCTCTCGTCGTAGTAGAGATACTCTGGATACATATCCCCTAATATTTGATAGGTTTTCCCTGTATCTGATATCTTGATATACCTCTTTCCCTCTAGTTCCCTAATATCCCCTCTATTTAAGTTATATCTGTCTATAATTTCCTTCCCTACTACATCTAGATTTAAGTACCTTAAAAATGCAAAAACCCTATCCCTAGAATGTTCGTAGGTATTTACTGCAAAAAATCCAATCTCAGTTTCTATAAAGTCTCGCAGTCTAACCTTTAACATGTTTTCCCAGTTATTAGTTACTCCTAATATACTCTAGAATAGTCCTTCTAATATCCTCTACAGTGTCAAGGACTGTAATGCCCTCCATCATTCTCAACTTATTGACGTTCTCCACGTCCTCCTTCCTTATACGTAACTTTAACGTCTTTCCCCCAGGTATTACAGTCTCTATCTCCCCTACCCTGTTATCTGGGGGAAATATATAGACAGGTACTCCTCCCTTAACACCCTGGGATACTGCGTTTGTAATAAGGGTATCTGCTATACAGTGGGCGATCTTTGCCACAGTGTTTGCAGTTGCCGGCGCCACGAGAAAGATGTGGTATTTTCCAGTTTGTAGCTTCCCTGCCAGGAATGGGGCGTTGGCATCTACCTCTACCTTTATCTCCTGGAATTCATCTATCAACTTATCCCATAGTTTGTACCACTTCAACACCCTTTTAGCACTTTTAGAGGCGTACACATCTATATCTAGATGGAGTTCATTTTTCAACTCTATCATAGTATTTACTACTTCCTCTATCTTGTCTCCACAACCTGTAATTCCCCAGGCAATTCTTATCATAGTTATCCCTTTATCCTCCAATTTATTCCAAGTAATTTACGGAGGCCCATTTCTCATTTCCAAACTCCCTGGCCCCACTTACTATTAGATCTTTCACCCTCTAGTTCTCTATATACAGGGCCCAGGAGGGGCCCACCTGCCTCGTAGGGCTCATAGTCTACCTTTAGTCCTTTCCTGTACTTCTTACACTGGACAGGGCAAGGTTCTTTATATGTCTAGCTATATAGGGCATCCTCCAGTTGAATATAGGGGTAGTATCTAGGAGGTATAGGTAGTTGTTTCCAAAGGTTCCCCTGTTCCTGTCTCCTCGCTGTCATGTAAGGTTTGTTGTAGTACTCCTCCACTATCTCCCTCTCTCTTCAGTTCCTCCTTTATACTTTCCCTATTCCCGTAATATACGATACCTAGGATGTTATGGCCCCTGAAGAGAGGGAACCACTTCCACCTCTTGCAGCCCAGTCCTCTGAACCTTCTAGGAGTTTTCCATTTTTAACAGTTTAGGAGAATATTGCTCCTATATTGGTATTTATCCCTGCTGGCCCTACTATGAGAGCCCTGTAGTTCTTCTCACTGAACATCTCCAGGATACACTGATTTAAGTGATAGCCACTGGTATACTCCTCCAAGTAGGACTCCATATCTATAAAGTCTATCTTTATCCCTTCTCCATTCCCCTCTATTACTCTAT
>DQUI01000081.1 GCA_015662355.1 Methanothermococcus okinawensis | reverse complement strand
GTTTATATACCCTATAAAAACCTTAATATCTAACTCTTAAGTAACTACAACTTAAACAGATACTCTGGGATATTCATGAACATCCTCATGCCAACTATCTTCCACCCCTACAGTGGAGGGATAACCTATCACGTAGAGAATATAATAAGGCACTTGACAAACATCTCCCCCTATAACTTCCACATCCTCAACTATAACTTTCAAGGGCAATTGAAAAAACTACCTCCTAACACCTGGATACACAAAATTAGACATATTAATAAAATAAGGGGGCCTAGTTACACCTTGATGGGATATCTCCTAGGAAAAAAATTAATAGAGAAGTACAATATCCACATTATCCACAGCCATTATGCATTTCCTCAAGGTTTCCTAGGGGCACTACTCAGTAGGAAGTACAACATACCTCATGTATTAACTCTTCACGGTAGTGATGTGATGTTACTGTCTAAACACCCACTAGGGAAAGTACTTTTCAACTACGCCCTTAAACACTGTGATAAAATAATCTGTGTAAGTAGATATCTAAAGGAGCAACTTCCCAGGGCGTATCAGAATAAAAGTGAGGTAATATACAACGGAGTAGATTCCAAGGTATTCTACGACGAGGGAATAGATGAGGATTACGGCCTTTTTGTAGGTTCCTTTGTACCACAGAAGGGGCTGTATACTCTAATAGAAGCTGTCAAAGATATAGACTTTAACTTTAAGTTTATAGGTGATGGTCCCCACTTCAAGGATATTAAAGAATATATAGAGAGGAAGGGAATTAAAAATATTGAACTCCTAGGGAGAAAAGATCAAGAGGAGGTTGCCAAATATCTTAGAAGGTGTAGTTTTTTAGTACTCCCCTCTATCTCTGAAGGTCTCGGTATGACAGTGTTAGAGGCTATGGCCTCTGGAAAGTGTGTTATAGGTTCCAAGGTGGGAGGTATTCCAGAGTTAATCCTTGACAACTACAACGGCTTTCTATTTGAGGTCAACAACGTAGAGATGTTAAGGGAAAAGATAGAGTTGTTAGTAAATAACAAAGGGCTGAGAAAGAGATTGGGAAGAAATGGAAAAGAATTCTCCAAAAGATTCTCCTGGGAAGGAGCTGCCAAAAGGTTAGATGCTATTTACAGGGAGTTAAGGGAGAATAGCAGTAATTAATATATAATAGTAACAATCTACACCCTATAACGGTGGTTCTATGGAGTTAACTGCTACCGTAGGATATCTTGCCCTACTGTTGATCTCAGGGACATTTATTGCGAAGTTAGGGGAGAAGTTGGGAGTACCTGATATACCTTTATTTCTAATATTTGGACTAGTAGTGGGGCCCCTATTAAATATTGTACCTCCAGGTCATGCCCAGAATATCTTTGAATACGTTGCCAACTTAGGTCTTATAGTAATCCTCTTAGGGGGAGCATTTGAGATGAGATGGATAGTGTTGAAAAAAGTCCTAACAACAGTATTAAAACTAGATACTATAGGTCTCCTTATTACAATGTTAGTCTCAGGTGCTATTTACAACGTTATCTTTAGAACCCCTCTCTCATATCCAGTGGGATACCTCTATGGAGCTATAACCTGTGCTACAGATCCTGCCACCCTTATACCTATATTCTCAAAATCAGATATAGATCCAAAACTGGCTATCACCTTAGAGGCAGAGAGTGTATTTAACGACCCCCTAGGAATTGTACTTACTAACATAGTCCTGGCCAGTATGGGGTTAGTTAACTCTATAAATCCTCTCCTTAACTTCCTCTCCCTTACCCTTGGAGGAATAATCCTAGGGATAGTAGGGGGGAAGATCTTTGAGATGTTGTTTTTAAAGTGTGACTTTAAGGAGTATATTATCCCCCTCTTTGTTGGATTGGCCCTTTTCCTCTGGTACTTTGGAGACAAACTATTTCCCTCTCTAACAGGATATCAGATAAGTGGTTTTATGGCTGTTGCTATTATGGGTCTCTATCTAGGAAACACCCTTACTAAGTATTATCAAAAGACTAACTACGTTAAAAGTATAATGAGATTCTGTGAGGAGTTATCTACAATATTTAGAATACTGATCTTCATATTCCTCGGGGCTAGTATCAGTTTAGTTATCCTTGAGAGGTACTGGTTCTTTGGACTTCTCTGTGCACTGGGATCTATATTTATAGCCAGGCCATTAGGGGTATTTATTGCTACCTCTATTCCTCCTGCAATTCCCCTCAAGGAGAGGATATACTTTGCCCTGGAAGGTCCAAGGGGCGTAGTACCTGCAGCCCTATCTGCTACAGTGTCCAGCGTCATAGAGGCTAACTCCCACTCTATACCTCCCAGTATAACTCAATACCTATCACCTCAGGAGATTGCAGGGTCTATAGTTGTGGCAACCTTTTTAACTATACTCCTAAGTGTAATCCTTGAGGCCTCCTGGGCAGAACCTCTGTATAGGAAACTTTTTAAAGAGTGTTCCCACTCCCATCAATGAGGTAGTATTCCATGATGAGTATCTGGTGGTTGAATGGAGAAGAAGGATAGAAGAATAGAAAAGATATGTGTCATAGGATTAGGGTATATTGGACTTCCCACTGCCTCCATGCTTGCAAACCATGGATACAAAGTAGTTGGTGTAGATATTAACAGGGAGAGGATAAGGAGGATAGAAGAGGGAAGTTTAAATATAGTAGAGCCTGGATTGAAAACCCTTGTAAGTGGTGCTATAAACTCTGGCAATCTAAAGGTTAAAACTACCCCTGAGGATGCAGACGCCTATATCCTATGTGTTCCTACCCCTGTCAGGTGGGAGAACAACACTCCAAGGTGTGATCTCTCCTACATCTACAACGCCATAGAGAGTATAAAACCCTATCTCCGGGAGGGAAATTTAATAATTATAGAGAGTACAGTACCTCCAAAAACTACCAGGAGAATATACAACTACTTAAACAACGGTAGAAAGATATACATGGCCTACTGTCCAGAACGGGTGCTACCTGGAAAGATACTCAAGGAACTTGTAGAGAATGACAGGATTATTGGAGG
>DQUI01000078.1 GCA_015662355.1 Methanothermococcus okinawensis | reverse complement strand
TTGTAATGTATAGCCTTATAGATTAATATTTAGATAAATATAATACTAATACTTTAGTACTATAGTTAGTATTACTTTTTCTTACTTAGCAACTTCTTCAACTCCCTCATCTTCGGAGGGAGCTCCCTCCACCTCCAGAAGCCTCTAAGTATCTCGTCCATGGTGTAGTACCTCTTTAAGTAATTCACCCATTTACTCCACAGTTCTGGATAGAGATCCCTTACACGTAAAAACTCACTGTTAAGGGCAGCGGGACAGAGGTAACACCCTATCCTCTCAAATCCTCTGTCATAGAGGGGGTTGTAGGGGATGCCCTCTAGTAGAATATAGCTCCATACGTCTATGGCGTTCCAATCTAGTATGGGAAAGAGGTTAACCTGAAAATCTATAAATCCACTTCTCCGAGTATAACCTAACTTGGACCTTGTGAAACTCTCAAATCTCCTGGATCCATCTATTGTCAATATCTTCTTATTTGGATAGTGCTCCAGGAAGAAATTTTTTAAAGGTATCAACTTACACACGCTGTTGCACCACCTGTTATCCTTTGTAGGGATTCCCTCCCTCTCTAGATAATCCCAGAAGTTATCCCCCTTTACTATATGTAGGTTTAAGTCATGCTCCTTTGCAAATCTCTTTACATACTTCAAGGTATCTGGATACTCTAGTCCAGTATCTATAAATATAACATCTATGTCTGGGACCACCTCCCTTGCAAGGAGTGTGGAGACACTGCTGTCCTTCCCACCACTGAAGGAGGCATTTATCACATAACCCCTCTCTCTGTATCTCTCTATGTATCTTTTAAGGATACCTTTAGAGTACTCCAAAAGACCATATATCCTATCCCTGTTCTCCTCTAAGTAGTCCCTTATCTTTTTAATGGAGATATCTTTTTTCTTTCTCTGGAGATCCTTTAACTTAATACCCCTCTCCCTCTTAACACCTACCCCTATAAAATCTCCCACCTCCACCCCTAGAAAGTTATCACTTCCCTTAACAGCTTCTAGATACTCCTGGAGGTTCTCTACAAACTCCTCTTTTAGATACTTCCCCTTTAATCTCCTCTTTGTAGGTTTTAACTGAATCTTTCTAGTGTTTACAAGTTGATAGTAGTAGGGGGCAGGTGTAAACTTCCACTCTAGATCTAGGAGGTCAAACTCTAATATTCCTATTTGAGTATCCTCCTCTATATACACCCTCTTCCTGTAGTCCATTCCTGGAAGTTTCTCCAGGAGTATTAAATCGTCGTATTGAAGATTTAAATCTGTTAATCTGTTGATAACATCTATCTCGTACTTAGAGGCAAACTTCGTATCCTCCTTAAACTTTGAAGTAAGTGCCCTGTCCATTGGAATCACGTCAAAAGTCTTTTTATTATAAAAATATTAATTATTTTTAAACAGTTATAGGTGATAGTTTGATATCAAAGTACGTAGTTAGAGATGTAATGAGTAGAGGAATCTATGAGGTATCTCTAGATACCCCTCTAAGAGATGTAATAAAGACTATGGCTGAGAACAACATATCCTCTGTAGTGGTGACAGACAGGAATGGTACCTACTGGGGAATTATCACAAGTTTAGATGTATTAAAACACTATACAAAAGACGTAGATAAGTTAAAGGCTGAAGATATTATGGTCAGTAATATTATCACAGTAGATCCTCTAACACCTTTAGAGAGGGCTGCCGCCATTATGGTGGAGAATAGGATACACCATCTCTACGTAGTATCTGAACTTAGGGAGGATAAGATAGTTGGAGTTATCAGCTCAAAGGATATAATCAAGGTACTTAACGAGGCATTAAAGAGATAAGGTGGAAGGATGAGTAAGATCAGAGATATTAATCTATACCCTCAGGGAGAGTTGAAGATAGAGTGGGCCAGGAGACATATGCCAGTTTTAAATCTTATAAGGGAGAAGTTTAAAGTTGAGAAACCTTTTAAAGGGATTACTATAGGGATGGCACTACACCTAGAGGCAAAAACTGCTGTACTAGCTGAGACCTTGATGGAGGGAGGGGCAGAGATTGCCATTACTGGATGTAATCCCCTGTCTACTCAAGACGATGTAGCAGCCGCCTGTGTAAAGAGGGGTATGAACGTATACGCCTGGAGAGGGGAAACCCAGGAGGAGTACTATGACAACCTCCACAGGGTATTGGACCATGAACCTGATATAGTTATAGACGACGGTGCAGATCTTATATTTTTACTCCATAGGGAGAGACAGGAACTTCTTGATAAGGTGATGGGAGGTTGTGAGGAGACTACAACTGGAGTTATAAGGTTAAAGGCTATGGCTAAAGAGGGTGTGTTGAAGTTTCCAGTTATAAATGTAAATGACGCCTATACAAAACATCTATTTGACAACAGATATGGAACTGGACAAAGTGCTATAGACGGTATTATAAGAACTACGAACCTTCTAATCGCTGGGAAGAATGTAGTAGTAGCTGGATACGGCTGGTGTGGTAAGGGAGTTGCAATGAGGGCTGCTGGAATGGGTGCAAATGTTATAGTAACTGAGGTTAACCCTATAAGGGCTTTGGAAGCCAAGTTAGATGGTTACAGGGTTATGAAGATGGAGGAGGCCGCCAGGATAGGGGATATCTTTATCACTACAACAGGATGTAAGGATGTGATAAGGGCTGAACATATGCTAGCTATGAAGGATGGAGCTATCCTTGCAAATGCAGGGCACTTTGACAACGAGATTAATAAGGAGGATCTTAGGAGACTCTCCAAGAGGGTTAGAAAGGTTAGAGAGAATATAGAGGAGTACGACTTAGGTAATAAGAAACTCTACCTCCTTGGAGAGGGTAGATTGGTCAACCTTGCATGTGGAGATGGGCACCCCTGTGAAGTTATGGACATGAGTTTTGCAAATCAGGCCCTAAGTGCCAAGTTCCTTAAGGAGAACTACAAGAAGTTAGAGAACAAGGTATACAATATCCCCTATGAGCAGGATTTACAGATTGCCTCTTTAAAGTTAAAATCTATAGGTGTTGAAATCGATGAATTAACTCCAGAACAGAGGAGGTATTTAAGTGACTGGAGAGAGGGAACCTAACTTATATATTCTAGAATATACTCCACTAAACGTCTTGTTATATCTATCTGGGAAACTTTTGATAGGGCCTTCCAGGAGGGTGCTCCATTTACCTCTAACACCTGTAGATTTCCCTCTCTATCTTCTATAATATCAATACCTCCATAGAGTATTCCCAGGGCTTTTTTGGCCTTCAACCCTATATTCTCTATCTCCGGGGTGATCTCACACTGCTCAGCTCTTCCACTTTGGTGTATGTTGGTTATCCAGTTGTTGGAGATACGATACATACCTGCAACAACCTCCTCCCCTACAACAAAGACTCTTATATCCCTGTACTCCTCTCCAGGGGTATCTATAAACTCCTGTAGGTATAATACATTGTATCTCTTCCTATACTCCCTTAGGAGATTTAACGTATTGGGGGATCTATTTTTTAGTCTATATAGGCCCTCTCCACCGTTTCCAAATATAGGTTTTAAGACACACTCTCCTACTTCTTCTATCCATTCAATGGCCTTGTCTATGTCCCCTGTTATAAGGGTTCTAGGGTGAGGTACCTTGTTGATATCTAAGAGTACAGAGGTTTTAAACTTGTTTCCACAGTTTTCCAATACTTCAGTAGGGTTTATAACTGGGATGTAATGCTCTATGAACTTAAGGACATCGTAACTGTAGTAGTTAGCTGTATCCCCTAAATCCCTGAGAAATAGGGCATCAAGTTGGAGAATATCTTTTCCCCTGTATTCAAACTTTATATCCATACCTGTATAGGTGCTAATCCTAGAGGGCTTAATATACACCGGGGTGATGTTAAGATCCCTCATGACTTTCTCTAACTTGTAGGTAACCCAGTCTCTACTTTCACTTACTATACCTATCTCCATAGCCTCACCTGTAGAGATTCTTTGTTGTACTTCAACTTTATACTTCCCTATCCCAGTGACGAAATCCACACCCCCAATTTTCTTTATCTTATAATATAAAATGAACCCCCTATGTTTTCTTATAGTATAAAACCAGGACCCCCCGGCGGATTTCGTATACCCCCTC
>DQUI01000034.1 GCA_015662355.1 Methanothermococcus okinawensis | reverse complement strand
GATTGTCACAGGGACGCCAGTCTCCTCCTCTACTTTCTCTATGAAACTCTTTCCATTCTCGGTGAGATCCTCGTACTTTGTAACACCGTAGCATCTCCTGTCGTACTTATCTAGGCAGGTGATGGCTATCTGGGTGGCACTATTTAACCTACAGGCTCTCCTAGCCAGTTTATAGTCGAAGTAGCCTACCCTCCTTCTACGTCCAGTTACTGTTCCATACTCTACAAGTCCTAACCTCTCTGCCTCTTCAGGAGGTATCTCTGTAGGGAATGGACCTTCTCCTACCCTTGTTGGATAGGATTTAAAGACAACTATAACCTCGTCTACCTTTTTAGGACCTATACCAACATCTGCTGCAAAGGAGGAGGCAGTTGTATCCTTAGAGGTCACGTAGGGATAGGTTCCATGGTATAGGGAAAGTAAGGTGCCCTGAGTACCTTCTATTAGGACATTTTCTCCCATATCTAATGCCTCATTTATCCTCTCAGAGACATCTCCTAAGTATGGTTTTAGGGACTCTATATCTTTGGCAAGTTTCAACACCCTCATAACCCTATCTACATTTGCAGGGCCACAACCTGTGCCAGTGGTACCTATCTCTTTCGATAGGTGATCGTCGGATCTGTCTATTCTCTTATGTTTCTCCTCTATAATACCACAGTTGTAATCAACTATTAATCTCTCCCCTACTTTAAAATTACTAAGCATCTCTATTTCCTTTAGGAGTACCTCAGGATCCACCAACACTCCGGCTCCAATGGCTAATATGGAGTTTCTATTGGGAAACCCTGTAGGAACCATCCTTATACCGTACTTCTTACCATCGACTTCTACAGTGTGCCCTGCATTTGGACCTACTCCCCCCCTTGCTACGATATAGGGGTTATCCTTACTACATAGATAACTGATGATCTTACCTTTACCTTCATCTCCCCACTGACCACCTACAACTATTGTGCATGTCATCCACTGACCTCCTTAAATTTACCCTTATCTAATAGTTAGATAAATTTATTTAAAGATTACTGTTATATAATAATATCCAGATTTTACTATAATTTTAAAAATAATCATAATAATAAAAATTATAAAAATAAAAATAAAGAACATAAGAAATTTTGCAGGACTTGATAATCCTCTCTTAGTGATAGTATGAGAATAAACTACGAGAGATGTGGATACTGTGGAGCCTGTGTAGGGGTATGTAGGAGTATGGCCATAGAGTTGATAGAGAATAGGGTTGTTATATACGAGGACAGATGTAAAAGGTGTAAGGCATGTACGATAGTCTGTCCATTAAAGGCACTGGAGGAATAGCATGAGGAGGATATTGAAGGATGAGTACGATGTTGTAGTCGTAGGTGCAGGACCTGGAGGGAGTATGGCATCCTACTACGCCTCTAAAAATGGGGCAAAAACCTTACTTGTGGAGAAATCCCAGGAGATAGGGGAACCTGTAAGGTGTGCCGAGGCTGTACCAAAGTTAGAGGAGTTCAATATATATCCCAGTGAGGAGTTTGTAAGGAGTTATATAAAGGGAGGTTATCTTATAGCACCTAACGGTAAGAGGATAGAGGTTAGAGGGGGTAAGACAGAGGGGTACGTTGTAGAGAGGAAGATATTCGACAAGTATCTGGCTATAAGGAGTGCAAAGGTAGGGACTAAGATAGCAGTTAAGAGTAGGGTGGTGGATCTATATCCCTGTGAAGATGGGTTTAAAGTTAAGGTTATCCATCTAGGGGAGGAGTACACTGTAAAGACTAAGATAGTAATTGCTGCAGATGGGGTAGAGAGTTCTGT
>DQUI01000064.1 GCA_015662355.1 Methanothermococcus okinawensis | reverse complement strand
GGAGTACAGGAAGTTGTTCATAAGGGAACCTAAGGAGGAGAGTGTGGAGAAAGTAAGAAAAGCATCTGTAGAAAGTGGGGATAACCTCTCCCAGAGTGATATAGAGATACTTGCCCTAGCTATAGATCTAGGAGGGGTACTCTATACTGACGACTACGGATTACAGAACGTAGCGAGAAAACTCTCTGTCCCATTTAAACCTGTAACCTCTAGGGGGATAAGGGAGGAGTTTATACGGCGACTGATATGTAAGGGGTGTAAGAAGGTATACAGTATAGATTACAGAGAGGATATCTGTGAGATCTGTGGAAGTCCCCTAGAAAGAAGGATTATCAAAAAGAGGAGATAGTTAAATATCCTTTATATCCTCCCAACAGGCCTTTAAAACTTGGACAGAGCGTCTGAAGGTTTCAAGTTCCTGGGGACATATCTTTATTGGTACAATCTCCTCTACTCCTCTTCTACCTAACTTAACTGGCACTCCAATACATACACCTCTTATACCGTCTATCTCCCCATTTAGATATGTGGAGAGTGTCAATACTCTCTTGTCGTCGTTTATTATAGTTTTTATTACGTTAACCACTGCAGAGGCTGGGCCGTACTCAGATCCCCCTTTTAATCTAATTATCTCCTTCCCCCTGCTCTTTACAAGTTCTACTATCTCTCTATAGGGAAAGTTCTCATAACCAGGCATCCTGTTTATAGGTATCCCTCCAATTGCCGTTGCACTTAAGAGAGGTACCATAGTATCCCCGTGCTCCCCTATTATCCTAGTTCTAACCTCCCCTATATGTACTCCAAAGTACTTTGCAACAGCTACCTTAAACCTCATAGAGTCTAGATGGGTACCTAGACCAAAGACCTGACTCCTGTCATAACCACTTTCAAAGAGTGCCTTCTGGGTCATAATATCTACAGGGTTTGTTACTATAAAGAGCTTAGTATCACAGGTTTTAGATATGTCCTTCACGTAGTTCTTTATAATCTTCGCATTTATCTTCGCCAGATCTAACCTTGACATATTGTCCCTTCTAGGAACCCCTGCAGAGATCACTGTAATCTCACTGCTATCTACAGCATCTGGAATCTCCCTGTCACTGTATATCTCAATCTCTGCGTCCCTAGCCTCAGCTGCAAGGGCGTCGTACATGTCCATCCTAATACCCTCTAATTTTTTAAGAGATTTCTCCCGGGCTATAAGGACTATATGTTTTATAGAGGGCTCCCTTGCAAGTAAAAAGGACACTGTAGAACCTATCCTCCCAGAGGCTCCAATAACTGCTACTTTCATATTTTCACCTGTAATAACTTTTAAATGGAAAGTATTAAATATTATTACAGACAGTTATAATGATAATACTGGCCTTCTTAGAAAGTAATATATAGTTAAAGTTATCTTTAACGTATTTCAAGTGTACTTTAATTGGGGAGGTTTTCACTATGAACAGGGACGATAACAACCTGAATATGGAGGAGATAGATGTTCTAGCTGTTGGATTACTACTTACAGCCCCTATGATGTCAGATTACGAGATGAGATGTATCCTATCTAAACTGAAAAAAATAGCTAAAAAAAAGAAGATGACAAAATATAAAAATATCAACGAGATATTGGACGAGTGGGCTAACAGGGCCTATCAGTTAAGTATGAAGTACTAACTAGTAGACCATTAAGAAGTAAGGTACAAGGGAGAGTATCATAATTACTCCTATTAATATAGCCACTAACTTCTTCATATCCCTATTACTTTTATATCCCTTGTTATATTTATTTTTACCTCTCCTTTTCATAGTTATCCCTCAGTTCCAGATAGGAGGACCTTACTAATTTCTCCTCCCCTATATTCAAAGATCTTATAATATCCATAAGCTCCTTAATAGCGTCCTCTTTTTCAGAGGGAGATTTAACAGTTTTCTCAAATTCAGCGAAGTATCCTATCCCCTCCACCTTGTCTAGGGATACAACTATATCACCTCTTCTATATATCTCCCTTAACTTCCTAATAGGTAATACTTTTTTAAATCCAAGTTTTTCAAGTATAACCTCTAGTGTTTCTCCATCCTCTACTCCTACCTGGTACTCCTCCCTGGTCTTTGATATCTCGTCCATCCTTGGCCCCTTATAGGTTAAGTAGTATCTAGTATCTCCTCTCTCTAGATCCATAGATCTCCTTACTCTAAGGGCCTCGTCAGTTTTTCTGAAGTCCCTGTCTATACCGTTGAAGTAAGTATCTATCTCCTCTTCTTTCCCATGTCTTCTAAACCCTAACTTTTTCAATTTATCTGGGAGATTTAACACCTCCTCTTCATTTAGTCTAACCTTTAACTCCACCTCTATCATACTACCACCAGACTTTTAATATAGGGACCTAGTACTCTCTTTAACTCCTCCACATCTATGTTCTCTATTTCAAGCCAGATAATCACATGATCCTTTTCCCGTTCAAGGGTTGTAGATAGTATATTACCTCCTATCTCCGATATCTTAGAGGATATATCTGCCAATAACCCTCTCCTGTCCTCAGCTACAATCCTTATCTTCCTAGTTAATAAACTCACATGACCTCTCTCTACTAGATATTTCCCCTCCTCCGTTAAATAAACTCCACCGTATTTACCCTTTTTTGTAGTTACTAAACCTAAATCCCTTAACACCCTTATGTATTTGTCAACATTCTTAGGATGTAGGTGTAATCTAGAGGATATCTCTTTAACTGTGTTACACTCAGTGAGAAGTTCCATTATCCTCTTAGTTGTACCTTCAAGCTTCATAACTGTTTAATATAGGAGAGGTATTATTTATTGTTAACACTTTTATAAAGGTGAAAAGATGCTAAAACACCTAGATGAAAAGGGAGTAAAGATGGTGGACATCTCAGAGAAGGAGGAGATAGATAGGGTATGTGTTGCAAGGGGCTTTATTAAATTGAAACCTTCTACACTAGAGCTTATATCTAGAGGTAAGGTGAGAAAGGGGGATGTATTAACTACAGCGCAGATTGCAGGGATAATGGCTGTAAAGAACACCTCAAATATTATACCTCTCTGCCATCCCCTTCCTATAACTGGGGTAGAGGTGAAGTGTAGTATAGAGAGGGAGGGGATAGAGGTGGAGGTGAAGGTAAAAACCACCTATAAAACAGGGGTAGAGATGGAGGCCCTTACAGGGGTTTCAGCAGCTCTTCTAACTATATGGGATATGGTAAAGGCTATAGAGAAAGATGAAGATGGACAGTATCCCAATACAGAGATATGTGGTATTAGAGTTGTAAGTAAGATAAAGGAGTAGAGGTTTGACAGTATGTGGGACTTGGAGAGGGGTAGAGTTATAAGAGAGATCTTGAGGTGTAGAGGGAAGAGAATACTCTTCCAGGCTCCTGAGGGGTTGAAGCTATATGTTGAAAGGGAGATAGAGGCCATAAGAAGGTACTTTAAAGACAGGGAGGACATGGAGTTCATTATGTGGGGTGGAAGTGCCTATGGAGCCTGTGATATATGTGATAGGGAGGGAAAATACCTAGGTGTAGATCTCCTTGTACACTATGGACACGAACCATTACCTTACGTGAAACCAGAGATTCCCACTGTCTATGTTTCTGCCTATTATAACCCTGATAGGGAGCATCTCATAGAGATCTACAGGGATATTGATAGAATACTCAAGGAGTATCACAATCCAGTAGTAGCTACTACAATACAGTTTAAAAGAATCCTCCAGCTATACAACCCCTACTTAATACTTGGGTGTAGAGGGGATATAAGGTTGGAGAATAACAGGGATATTCTGTATATAGGAAGTGGAAGGTTTCACCCCTTGATGTTAGCCTATAAGTTCAGGAGAGAGGTACTAACATACAACCCTATAAGTGGGGAGTTCTCCAGGATTGAGAGGGAGGAAGTTGAAGGTTTTATCAGGAGGAGGTTAGGAATAATATCCAAGCTATACTTAAATCCTCCAAGGAAAATCGGTGTTGTACTGTCTACAAAAAAAGGTCAGTGTAGGACAGGGGTATTTAAAAGGGTGATTGGGATACTCAGGGAGAAGAATATAGAGTATATCCCTATAGTGTTAGATGAGATTAGTCCTGAAAATCTTGTATATAATGTAGATGCCTACGTTATATGTGCCTGTCCCAGGATAGCACTTGACGACTATATAAACTATAAGAAAATACTTTTAACACCTAGAGAGTTTGAAATGTATATTAACAGAGACTTCCAATATCAGTTAGATGAGATATCCCCTGAGGATTTTAAAAAATAGTTGTGATTGTTCCAGTTATCCTTACTTGGATAACCTTCCCTCCTCAGCTTCATCGGAGGGCTTTCAGGGGAAGGGGACTCCCCACGTTTACCTCACATATAGGGCACAGATGTAAAAATGTTTCACTTGTTACTATCCTTTAAAACAACCTAACTTCTCAAGTACTGGGTCACAGGATATGAAGTGGAGATCTAGGGCCACATCCTCAGGTTTCATACCCATGGCAAGACCTAACAACTGGGAGTAGTGTATAACTGGCAGGGAGTACTCCCTTCCAAATCTCTCCTTTATCTCTATCTGTCCCCTGTCAAACTGTAGGTGGCAGAATGGACATACCTCTGTAACACAATCTCCTCCAGCTTTTAATATATTTTTAATCTTTACCTCTGTGATCTTCAGTGCAGTCTCTAAGTCCCTAGCTCTTACACCTCCTCCGGCGCCACAGCACATCTGTTTATCTAGATAGTAGATAGAGGTAGCTCCTATAGCCTCCACAAGGGCGTCGAAGGACCTTGGCCTCTCTGCACTTTCTATCTTCTTTATATCAGTTGGTTTCAAGTAGTGACATCCGTAATGAACTGCCACCTTTAAGTCTAAAGGTCTTACAACCTTCTCTGCTATGGCGTCTGGGCCGTAGTCGAAGTAGAGTACCTCTGGTAGATGTCTAACGTGAATCTTTCCCCTGTACTCGTAGCCGTACTTTGAAAGGATTTTATTTACCTTCTCCCTTGCCCTCTCGTTCTCCTTAAGTATATGGTTTGCCTCGTAGAGGGATCCATAACAGCCGTTACAGATAGTTAATATATCCAATCCCCTCTCCTCAGCAACACAGAGGTTTCTCCCTGCAAGGGTAAGCCACGTTAATAGATCGAAGGAACCAAATACCCCTGGGGCAGGACAGCAGGAGGCCTTCTCAAAGGGATGTAACTTTATACCTAACCTGTCTAAGGCCTTGTAGGTGGCACTCTCTATACCTGGATATCTGTTAGGGGCTATACATCCTAGGAAGAACAGGAATTCCAACTCCTTCATAGTTTCACCTATTTTAATTCTCCTTTAACCTCTTAGTTTCTTGGTCGATACCTGCATACTTACAGAATCCAGTATCCTCCATAATCCCCCTTATATGCTCTAATACCTCAGGGTACTTGTAGGTTGTTGGAGGTACCTCGGAGAGTCCTAACTTCTTTCTAACCTTCTTTATCTTGTCGTTGATAGGTACTGCATGACCAGTTAAAAATACGTAGAGGGCAGTTTTTCTATGGGCTAGGGCAGCATATCCCATCTGGAAGGCTAAATTTCTCATGGCCTTTATGATCTCTGTGATTTTAACATCCCTTGGACATCTCTCGTAGCAGGTATAGCATGTTGTACATTTCCAGAGGTCCTCACTTTTTATATAGTTCTCCTCTCCAAATAGAGCAGCCCTTATTAACTTCCTCGTCCTGTATGCAGTTATCCTTCCACTTGGACATCCCCCTGTACAGGTTCCACACTGGTAGCACCTAGTGAAGGTCCTTATTACCTCCTCCTCCCCTATCCTCTTTCCAATCTCTACTATTTTCTCTGGAAGTTCTCGATTGAAATCTCTCACACTAATAACCATAGTATCACCTCAGTATACTATAGTTGATACTACAACTTAAATAGTAGTTATTGGCACCTCTCTATAATACAGATGTATAAACCCTTAAAATAGAGAAAGTAACTTGTACATCAACACTGCAGAGATAGACCCTACTAGAGTACATATAAAGTTAACGTGTTCGTTGTTTAGTATACCTTTCCTCTCAAAGAGTGCTCCAGAGAGACTATCTGAGAGGTTTCCCAAGATACCTGCCAAGGTACTAACTATCAGGAGGTAGTAGTTGTTAAAGAGTAAGGTGGCTAGAAGTCCTATGAGGAAACTACCTATTAAACCTGCAACAGTGCCCCATAGGGTTATACCTCCATCGGTGCCCCTTTCAACCTTCTCAAAGGTAGTTATTAATCTTGGAGTTTCCCTAGATAGGATACCTAACTCAGAGGAGAACGTATCTGAAGTAGCTGCAGAGATAGCTCCCACGTATCCAAAGAGAGCTGTGTTGTAATCTAAGATACCTAACATATACAAGACCACTATTAGAAATGCCACCAGGCCATTTGCAACTACATTTTTTAAAGACCTTCTACACTGGTAAAGTCTCATAGACTCTTTTTTAGAACAGCCTACTCTACTAACTAAGCTACCTAACACCAGGAAGCTTAGTATTATTAACAACCATTTTATATCAGTCCCTATAAGTATAATAAAGGCCATAAGTGTTGATACTGCTACCCCTATATCGTCTAGATAACCCTTTTTCTTTATTATATAGGCTAGGATCATCACTAGAACAAGGGCATATAGAACTCTTAGATATATCTCCATTAACTTCACCAGGGAGTTAGGTTGTTTCAATCTAGAAACTATATAAATAGTATATTAAATATCCCCATGTTTTATAAAAAGAATAAGGTGGTATCAATGGAGAGTGGTAAGAGGGAGAAGGACATCTATCTATTTAAAAAAACTATTAAAGAGTTGAAGAGTAAAAAGGGAAAGGGTACTGAGTTAATCAGCCTCTATATACCGGCGAGAAGAAGGATATCCGATGTTGCCCAGTATCTAAGGGAGGAGCTCTCCCAATCCTCTAACATCAAAAGTAAAACAACAAGGAAGAACGTCCAATCTGCAATCGAGGCTATACTTCAAAGGTTAAAGCTTCTAAAGGAACCTCTTGAGAAGGGGGTTATTATATTCTCAGGGATGGTTCCCAGAGGAGGACCTGGAACTGAGAAGATGGAGACCTACGTCCTGGAGCCACCGGAACCTATAAAGACATTTATATACAGATGTGACTCCCAGTTTTACACAGAACCTCTAGAGGACTTCCTAGAGGATAAGGACGTATATGGAATTATACTTATAGACAGGAATGAGGCTACAATTGGATTAGTTAAGGGGAAGAACATCCAGGTATTGAAGAGACTGACCAGTGGAGTCCCTGGGAAGTTCAAGGCTGGTGGACAATCTGCAAGGAGACTGGAGAGGCTGATAGACGACGCTGCACACCAGTTTATGAAGAGGGTAGGGGAGTATGCAGATGAGGAGTTCCTACCTCTGTTAAAGGAGAAGAAGTTAAAGGGTATACTTGTTGGAGGACCAGGGAATACTAAGATCGAGTTTGTAAAGAAAGGTTATCTCAATCACGAACTGAGGAAGATCGTTGTTGACACCTTTGATATATGTTATACAGAGGAGTTTGGAATAAGGGAACTACTGGAAAAGGCCTCAGATGTTTTAAGGGATATAGAGTTGATGAAGGAGAGAGAGGTTGTTCAGAGGTTCTTCAGAGAGCTTATAAAGGAGGATGGTGGCCTTGCAGCCTATGGGGAGAAGGAAGTTATGAAGTATCTACAGATGGGTGCTGTAGATACTCTAATTATCACAGACGACATAAACATGTCTAGAATAACTGTGAAGTGTAACAACTGTGACTATATAGAGGAAATAAATATCAGGAACGAGGAACTTCCAAAATTTGAAGAGGAACTTAAGACGAAGTCCTGTCCCCAGTGTGGTGGTATGTTATACATCGCCAACAGGGAGGATATTATAGAGTACTTTGCCAAACTCTGTGAGGAAAGTGGAACAACTTTAAAGATCGTATCTACAGATACAGAGGAAGGTAGTCAGATTTCCAAGGCCTTTAAAGGTATAGCAGCTATTTTAAGGTATAAATTAGATCAGTGATCTAAATAACTTAGAGGCCCACCTTCTAAGGTAGTACTCAAAGTTATTACTATCCTCCTCTCTTCTCTCTATCTCTATAGGGGGAATCTCCACCTTTACATCTAACTCCATGGCCCTTCTACAGAAACTCTCGTAGTCTATCTCCACCTCAGGTATAAACCCTCTCCTATCTCCATCCTCTATCTTTTTAACACCTATTACTTTTACACCTATCTCCTCACCTATCCTCCTAACCTTCTCAAAGAGTTGGACGTTATAAACTTTATTCAGTATTATTCCCCTTACATCTACCCCTATACTCTTTAGAAGGGAGTAGTAGCTTAGCCCCTCTACAAAGGCTCCCTCAATTCCCCCTTTACTACAGGAGGATATTAGATATACAGGGAAACCTAGGAGTTTAGATACCTCTGCACTACTGTAGTTCTTCTCCCTCAAGGCCCCTGTGAAGGCTCCCATAACTCCCTCTACAATATAGTAGTTATAGTCAGACCTTTTAACAAACTTTAAGAACTCTTCAACACTACACCATCCCCTCTCTCCAATTTTTATACTACTGTACTTTAACATAGGCTCCCTTAGTATATAGAGGGAGGGAACAATATCTCTAACATCAGGCCCTATTTTAGCAACAAATGTTCTCCCATCTAACTTGGAAACTATACTAGTTAATAAAAAAGTTTTCCCACAGTTAGAACCTGTAGAGAGGAGGATCATACCTCTCTTTCCTCTGTCCTCCCTCCTCCTATATCCCCTCCTATTGGAGTATATCACAGATTTCTTCTTTAATTTTTCCCTTAGATCTTTATTTTTAGTTAGTATAGTTCTGTACTCCTCCTGGTCAACCCCTAAGCTCTCCAATAGATGTCTCTTTATATGTTCGTTGTCCAGGAATCCGTGGACCATGGTACCGTATACGTTCTTACGATATACCCCAGAGACTATATGTCCCTCTTCTTCAAGGAATCTGTAGTTTAACTTTCTAACTTTGGAAACTGTTAGTAACTTCACATCTTTACCTATCTTAATATTACCGTAGGTATGACAGTGAAATCCCTCCCCTCTATCTCCAGGTCTTCCAAAGATAGAGTTATCCATCAACTTAAACTCCACCCTATCTGTACATATTAAGGGGGAGAATTCCACATCTAACAGGCCTAAACCCTCCCTAAATATAGGGTAGTAACTCTTCCTCCCTATATCTATCTTCTTCGAGAGCACCTGAAACCCACTACATACCCCAAAGAGTATTCCATCGAACTCTAAGAGATGTTTTTTCAATGGCTCATTTAAGGAGAGACTCTCTATAAGACTCCCTCCAGGGATAATTAACATGTCTAGGTCTTTAACAATATGGATGTTATCCTCGTTAACTGCCACAGTAGGTAGATTCCCAAAGTTTTCAAAACATGGGAGAGCTCCCTTTATATCTAATATCCCTATTTCCATAGTTTTAACTCTCTACTTTTTTAATTTATAGGGGTTGGATATCTTTTCCCTGTAGTAGTGGGCATTCTTCGAGGCCTTTCTGTTGTATATAGATCCTATCCTCTCTATGGCGTCAAGTATTTTTACACTGTTCTCCAAATAGTTGTATATATCCCCTGGATAGATTTGAAGGTTCAATGTGTTGTAGATGTGTCTAGATATCTGCATTGGTGTTTTCCCACCTATTCTCAAGTTGATAATATACCTGGAGAAGTACCTCCCAATGTCCTCCTCTATCATACCTTCAAACTCCATTATCCAAGGTAGTACTCTATCCCTTAGATTACTGTCTGTTATCTTGTCCATGTTCTCCTTTATTATCTCAAAGGCGTCTATAAATTTTGTAGGTATGTTTACGTTGATAACCTTAGTTATCCTGTTTTTAAGACCTAGAGGGATATATACTCCCTCAAATGGATTAACTAGGGATAGGAGATCTAGAGTTGGGCGATTTAAATTCCTTCTTATAACCTCTGCATCCTCTGGATATAGAAAAGATATCCCTGTAAAGTATCCGTATCTAGTAATACTAATATCCCCTCTATCCTCTAACATGGTGTAATCCATAAGTTTGTTAAGTGTATAGTCTAAACTGTAGTTACTTCCCATAAGGGGCACCTTGGAGAGTAGCTCCCTCTTTCTACTATTCTTCATACTTCCCCAGTGTTTTTTATAACGTTCAATAGCACATAAACTTGCCAGTATCTGTTCCATCTCCTCCCTCTCCTCGTAGACTACCTCCACATCCTCAGGTTCAGCATTCAACAGTTGGAAGGCTACCTCCTCCTCACTTCTCTCCATCTTAGGGTGATACCTCTTATTTATCTCTATCAACATATAGACCTTCCCCCTGTCGTGCATTCCCTTCCTCCCAGCCCTACCACAAATCTGTTGGAACTCTGAGGGGGTGAGCCAGTCACCTCCCATAGCTAAACTCTCCAGGATAACAGTTGAGGCTGGAAAGTCTACACCTGCTGCAAGGGCTGCAGTTGTGACTACACACATAATCTCCTGATTTATAAACTTCTCCTCTACAACTCTCCTCCTTCTGTACTCCATTCCCCCGTGGTAGTACTCAGCCTTTATACCCTTGGAGTTTAGAAACCGTGAGATATACTCAGCCCTCTTCCTGGAGTACGTAAATATTAAACTCTGGCCCCTGTAGCCGTACTTAGATCTTACACTGAACTCCCTCTTTACAATCTCCCTGATCATATTAAGTTTTTGATACTCGTTCCTGGCAAATAGGATATGTCTCTCCAGGGGTACTGGACGGCCACTGTATGTTATAAGATGGGCATTGAGACTTTTAGAGAGTTCCACTGGATTCCCCACAGTAGCAGAGAGATATATCATCTGCATATCCTCTCCCATCCTCTTGAGGAACCTCAGCCTTCCTATAAGTCCATCTAGACGGGCGCCCCTCTCCTCCATATTTAAAGAGTGGACCTCGTCTATTACAACAGTCCCAATATCTCTCAATTTAGCAGATCTTATTAGATAGTCTATACCCTCGTAGGTTCCAACGATAATATCACTGTCTAACTCTGTATTTACATCCTCACATCGTCCCTCGTACAACCTCCCAGTACCAACCCTTAAACTTACACTTAACCCTATCTCCTTATAGCGCTCCCTGAACTCTAGATACTTCTGATTGGCCAGGGCCACTAGAGGTACTAGATAGAGGAACTTCCCCTTACCTTCAAGTATATTCTTTACACCTGCCAACTCCCCAATAAGTGTCTTCCCAGAGGAGGTAGCTGAGGTTACAAGGAGATCTCTACCCCTTAACAATCCCCCTTTAACTGTAAGGGTCTGTACTGGCAGTAGTTCCTCTATTCCCCTCTTTTTCAAGATCCTCTTTAACTCCCCAGGGATATCTAACTCCTCTATCCTGTAGTTTTTAACGTCCTCCTGATCCCCAGTTAGAACATCGTATCTAGTTAGCTCAGGGTTAGTTACAGGGTTCTTAGATGTTAGTAGGTCTAGGACCTTATTTACATCTCTAAGTCTCCTAAGTAATCTCTCTATAAACTCCTCCCCAATATCAACTTCCTCTCTGATCTCTTCAACGGCACAGTTTAGACATATATGTCTGTTGTTATATAGATATCTGTCCCCCCTGAGTATGGTATATCTACCCTTTATCAGGCAGTAGGGGCATAACTCTACAAGTTCATATTTTATATGTTTTCCCTTTAGAAATTCCTCTAACTTCAGGGATTCCTCATCCTTACTTAGAAGTATTTTATCAGAGCTTCTCAGTATATCTACTACCTTGGAAGGTTGTATAGGTCTTATGTTTCCCTCCCTCTCCTCCCTACATCTATACAGGTCTACTCTCTTACCTACTTCTCTCAGGAGACAGTGATACTTAACGTTATTTTTTAGATGAACGATTTCTATCTCCTGCTTCTGTTTTTTCTTCTTTAACTTCCTTATTACTATCAAGGTTTCACCCTCTTATTAACCATGAAAAATATAGTTTAATAAGAAAAACTAATTATTATCATTAAAAGATACTGGTAGGAGAGGATAACATGGACATAAACGATCTAAAGTATATAGAGAGGAGATTAGGTAGAAAACCTAACGATATAGAGATAGGGATGTTTGAAAACCTCTGGAGTGAGCACTGCTCCTACAGAAGTACACGACATATCCTTAAGTTATTCAGTAAGACCTTGAAGAATAGTGAAGATATAGTTGTAGGTCCTGGAGATGACGCTGCAGTATTAAGGATAGATAGAAGAACAGGTCTATGTATAGCCTTGGCTATGGAGAGTCACAACCATCCCTCCTATATAGATCCTTACAACGGTGCTGCCACAGGAGTTGGGGGAATAGTAAGGGACATCATCTCTATGAATGCAAAACCTATTGCACTTCTAGACTCCCTGAGGTTTGGGGATATTGAAGGGGAGATGGGGGATAAGGTTAGATGGCTTGTAGAAGGGGTAGTCAGTGGTATCAGTGATTACGGGAACAGTATAGGGGTGCCAACTGTAGGTGGAGAGTGTGAGTTCCACAGATCCTACAACTACAACAACTTAGTAAATGTAGCCTGTATAGGCCTTGTAAAGGAGGGGGAGGTTATAACAGGAAAGGCTAGAGAGCCTAATCTATCCCTTATACTAGTGGGAAGTACTGGAAGAGATGGGATAGGGGGCGCCTCCTTCGCATCTAAGGATCTTACAAGTGAAAGTGAAGAGGAGAGGCCAAGTGTACAGATTGGAGATCCTTTTACAGGAAAGTGTCTTATAGATGGAGTACTGGAGGCCTGTAAAACAGGTAAGGTAAAGGCTATGAAGGATCTAGGAGCTGCAGGTCTTACCTCTGCATGTTCAGAGATGTGTTACGGGGGAGGGGTTGGTGCAGAGATACATCTGGAGAGGGTGATTCTCAGGGAGGAGGGGATGACGCCCTACGAGATACTGGTGTCAGAGTCCCAGGAGAGGATGTTGTTGGCAGTTGAGAGGGGAGGGGAGGAGGAGGTAATAGAGATATTTAAGAGGTATGAACTTCCAGCCTCTGTTATAGGTTGGACCACTAACACTGGGAGGATCGTAGTTAAGATGCACGGGAAGAAGATCGTGGATTTGCCTCTAGACCTACTCTGTGAGGCACCTCCTATTAAGAGGAAGGAGAAACCCTGTATACTGGAGGAGTACATAGACAGTAGGAGTATTGAGATGCCTAAAGATCTTGGAGAGGTGCTGTTAAAACTACTGGGAAGTCCGAATATCACCTCAAAGAGATGGATATACGAGAGATACGACTACGAGGTACAGTTGAGAACTGTTGTAAGACCTGGGATGGACGCTGGAGTACTTAGACTTATAGAGTGTCCCCCAAAGGCCCTGGCACTTACAACAGATTGTACTCCAAACTTCTGTAAGTTAAACCCTTACATAGGTAGTATATATACTGTATGTGAAAGTGTTAGAAACCTTGCAACTGTAGGGGCGAGACCTATAGGGATGTTAGACAACTTAAACTTTGGAAACCCAGAGAAACCTGAGAGGATGTATCAGTTGAGAAAGTGTGTAGAGGGCCTCGCCAACTGTGCAGAGTTTTTCAACATCCCAGTTGTAGGGGGGAATGTAAGTCTCTACAACGAGACTGTAATAGGTGACAAGGAGTATCCTATAAACCCTACACCTACAGTATGTCTTGTAGGAGTTATCCATAACTTGGAGATGATCCCCCCTATACATAGTAAGGTGGAGGAGGGAGATGTTATAGTGGTAACAGGTGAGACAAAGGATGAGATGGGAGGGAGTGAGTACTTCAGATACATCCACAATATAGAGAAAGGTATTGTACCAAGGTGTAACTTGGAGAGGGAGAAGAGGATATACAACACAGTAGTGGAGCTGATAAATAAGGGGTTAATAGGTGGGGCAACTGACATCTCAAAGGGAGGTTTAGGTGTGGGGATGGCAAAGCTCTCCATAAATAACAGTATAGGTGCAGAGGTGCAGCTAGGGGATTACAACAGAAACAACCTGAGGGACGATATACTCCTATTCTCAGAGTCCTCTGGAAGGATACTGTTAACTGTGAAGGAGGAGAACTTAGATAAGGTTCTAAACGCCTTAGGTGAAAATGGACATGTTATTGGAAGAGTTGGAGGGAACTCTCTAAAGGTATACAACAGAGACAGGGAGATCCTTAACTTAGATATAAAAGAGATGAGAGATATTTACGAGAAGGGCTTCTACAGGATAATGGGAGATATAGAGTAGATCTACTTTTTATCCAGGGGGATGACATCCCCTAGATCCACATTCTCCTGGATCACCTTTGCAATCTTTTCAAAACTACTCTCAAGGGTGTTCCTGTAACTGTCCCCTGTTATAGGTTTAAGACCCTTTCTCCTCCTTACAAGGTTTACAATAAAGTTCCTAAACTTATAGTTCTCAAAGATGCCGTGGAAGTACGTACCTAGGATATAGGCTTTCTTCCCTCTAACATCTATTACCTTTATAGCCCCGTCAAACCCCTCTCCTCTATTTCCAAAACCTTTTATCACTTTAATTAAAGGTTTTTCCTGGGATACAGTAACACCCTCGTGGAGCTCGTAGCCAGACACTTCAAACCTCTCCCCCTCTATCTCTAAAATGCCGGAGGAGTTCTTTATAACTTTCTCATTTCCAAAGACAGTCTCCATGTTGAGAAGTCCAAGACCCTCTATACTCCCTACATCTCCCTCACTGAAGTTCCTATCTATCAACTTCCTCCCAAGTATCTGAAATCCCCCACATATACCTATTACTATACCTCCCCTCTCTACAAACTCTCTTATCTTTCTGTCCATCCCATGTTCCCTTAACAGTTTCATCTCAAGGGTGGAGCATCTACTACCTGGGAGTACTAGTATATCCCCAGTAATGTCCCCCTGAAAGTCTATCAATCTAATAAAGGTATCGTTGAAGAGGGGATTTATATCTGTGAAGTTTGCAATCTTTGAAAATTTTATCACATCTACCTCCACTGGACTTCTTGGATTTCCAAGGGTCTTTCTATCCTGAATAACTTGACTGTCCTCTTCAGGGAATACAAGATCCTCCCTGTAGGGAATTACCCCTAAAACTGGAATACCTGTAAGCTCCTCTATTTCCTCTAGTCCCTTCTTCAACACCTCAGGATTTCCCCTGAACTTGTTTATTACAAAACCCTTTATAAGTCTCCTCCACCTCTTAGGAAGTAGAGACACTGTACCGTATAGAGATGCAAAAACTCCCCCTCTATCTATATCTGCCACTAAGATAGCATCCCCCCCTGTCATCTCTAAAACTCTAAGATTTGCAATGTCATCCTCCAGGAGGTTGATCTCACAACAACTTCCAGCCCCCTCCATAACAACGTAGTCGTAATTCCTATCTAGATACTCTAAACTCTCCCTTATCTTCCCCAGGAAGAAATCCTTATTTCTTCTGTACTCGTTGTAATCCATGTCCCTGTAAGGTTTTCCATGAACTATAACTTGAGATATAAAGTTTCCCTTAGGTTTTAGGAGCACTGGGTTGAAGTGAATAGACGGTTCAGTTTTTGCAGCTAAACTTTGGATGTACTGGGCAACTGCTATCTCCCCCTCCTCCTTGGAGACCCGGGAGTTTAAACTCATATTCTGGGATTTAAAGGGGGCCACTTTATAGCCCCTGTTTGCAAGTATTCTACATAGTCCTGCAACTACTACAGTTTTTCCACAGTTTGAGGAGGTACCTACTACCATTAGAAACTTAGCCATCCCTTTCACCACAAAAGTATATAAACAACTATAAGGGAATATTATTTAGATAAAAATTATTAGGTGATAGAGATGGAGAGTGAGATCTCAAAACTGATAGATACCCTATGTGATAGGGAATTAATTATAAGGTTTACCTTGAATAAAACCTTAAAGATATCCTCATTTAAAATAGGGACTATGGAGATACAAGGTGAATTTGGTATAAGTTTTAGAAACATAGAAACTGCAAGGAAGTTAGAGGAGCTGAAAAAAGAGGAGAAAGTAGAGGAAGAGACAGAGGAGTTAGAAAAGGAAAAGGGCAAGGAGATAGTAGTTGAATAACTCTTTTTTTAAATCTATAAATAATTTTTTATTAAAGTTAAATAGTTAATATTTAAACAACAATAGGTTGTATAGAGGGGTATTACTATTATACTTTTAAGGGATATGTATGGGAGATCTGGAGAAGCATTTAACCTCTACCCCTGTAAAGGAGATTATGACGTCTGATGTTATACACGTCTATCCAGAGGAGAGTATAATAAAGGCCTTTGAAAAACTTCTGAAGTACAGGATAAGTTGTTTACCGGTAGTAGATAGGGAGAGAAAAATAGTTGGTATAATTACCACTACAGATATTGGACACAACCTCATCGAGGACAGATATACCTTGGACACTACAGTTGGAGATGTTATGACTAAAGAGGTAGTTACTATAAAACCAGGTGAACCTGTAATTAACGCCATAAAAAAGATGGACGAATATGGGGATAAGGGGGAGATTATCAATCAACTACCTGTAGTAGATGAGGATAACAGAATTGTGGGAATTATCTCTGACGGGGATATAATAAAGTTCATATCTAGGTGTATAAAAAAATAATTAATGTATGTGAATTTACTGTTTAATTAAGTAAGAAATTTTTTTTTACATCTGTTTATTACCCCATCTGCTGCAGCGCCACCAACTGTCCTCCTAATCTCCTCCACTAGAGCCTGGGAGGCAACTACACTAATAGGTTTCACCTCGCACTTCTCCACCTCTCTACTAAACTCTTTACTTAAGTTAGAGAGTACATGTATTGCAGCCTCTAGGTCCTCCTGTTCATCTAACAACTTAGAGGCCTTTGCATTTTCAATCAATAGATCTACATCTAGGGCCTTTATCAATCCCCTAATACTAGAGGTTTCCAGTATTGCAGATATGGTCTGGAGTACGTATAGTACCTCTCTCTCAGAGATTTTCTCTCCATCCTCTGTCATTAGGGATTTCATCCTGTAGTAGTTTAAGATCCCACTTAACGTTACAGTGGTTATGTGTGTAGAAAGTCCTGTTATCAGAGGTACTAGGTCTATAGGTTTGATAACTACTTCTCTATTGATACTCTTTACTAGATCAACACATCTGTTGAACTGTTCCTCTGTAGAGTACTCCTCTCCATCTAGGGATTTATGCCCTATTACATACCTGGAGTACATCCCAGTACCTGGAATAGCATTTGGGCACATAGATACTAGTCCTACGTCCTTCCTCATAAACCTTAACTCCCTCTCTACGTTGGAGTAAATCATTATTACAGGGGTTGAATCACATATGGCAATAACTGAGTCCTTGGGAATATGCTGGAGGATATTCTTTATGGACTTTATGGTGTTTTCACTAAACGTCCTGGTTATCAGGTGTATCTCCCCATGCTTTGCAGCCTCAGTGTCATCCCTGACTACCTTTACTCCAGCTTCTTCTATCTTCCTCCAGAGCTCCTCATCCATTACATCCCTGTTAGGTTCAGATAGTACCACGTCATGTCCAGCTCTGGCAAATTCTATCGCCATTGCTCCTCCACCAAAGGGAGGTTCTCCCCCTAGTTTCTCCTGGAGTTTTAACTCTTCTATGTAAAACTTTTGATTTCCCGCTCCATATATGGAAATCTTCATACTGCACCTCCTAGCATTTGTATTTAATATTTACTATATTTTAAACTCTGTGCTAAATCCATCTATATAAAACTAATGTCATATAGATATAGATATAGATATAGATATAGATATATTCCGATGTACTGATAAGAAAACAAAAAAAAATAAAAAAAAGTAATTATTCGCTGTAGGTTATGCCCTCAGCATCAAGGGCGCTCTTTAACATTACGTACTGTATAGACACAGGTAGGGGATATCCTATTTTTACAACTTTTCCATTTTTATGTTGTTCCTTTATCCAGTTTACAAACTCATCCCAGTTGTTTGCAGGTATGTCCTTCCTTACAACAACTGCTGAACCTTCACTGTTAAGGGCACATACTATCTTCCCTTGAGTACCCTTGTCAATGGCAAATACAGCAGGAGGTACACCGTTAAGTCCTATATCTATCTGCTTCTGGGCCATTAAAGTCATTATCTTTGCTCCCCCCTCCTGTACAAGTATCAGTTCAACGTCTGCCACCTTCTTATCTCCCCTATAGAGGATGTACTTTTTCTTAGGCTCCACCTCTTTCAGGTATAGGTTGTACTTCTTTTTAAACAGCTCTGGATACGTTGCTGCAACAGAGAGTGCAGCGTGGTGATCAGAGGGGAGATGGGCAACCCTTAAGGTAGGTGCCTCTGAAGGTGGATAAGGTGGTGCAACTGGAGTATTGTCCTCTATCTCTTTAACTACTTTCTCGTAGGTTTCAAAGTCAAAGAGTGTATTGATTATCTTGTTCTTGTCAGTGGTATTTAATCTACCGCTAAGTGCCCCCTGATCCCTCATAACCTCTACAAAGTTTAAGGTTCCATTTACTATAAGTTTAGGGTCTGTGATGAACTTAATAGTTGGGATAGACTTTTCCTCTACCTTTCTATCTACCCCTAGCCACTGGGCACTTGCCTCTATTGCCAGTGTCTTGTTCTTCTCCATCTCCCTGGCAGAGAGTACTATTAACTTTACAAATTCATTGACAGCGTAGTTCTTATTTTTCCTGGCCTCATCTGAAACTACCATTACACAGCAGGGGTGGTTCTTCCACATTCCCTTTGGTGGGAGATCCCCACTGTAGATAACTACTTTTCCAATATCTTTAGTTTCCAGTACAGCAGGCATTGGCTGCCATGCAATTACTCCATCGAGCTCCCCTGTACTAAGAAGTTGGGGCATTGTTCCCTGACCCTTACAGTTTACAAGTTTTACCATAGTAGTACTAGTTTCTGTAGTATTTGTATTTCCCCCGATACATCCTGCCAACATTACCCCTAGGATAAGAAAGGTTGCAAGGGATATAGTTATCAATCTCTTGATAGTATCACCTCGTAGGATTTTATAATACTAAAAAACCCTTATACTATAATATATAAGTCTTACGATTTTTTTATATTAAAATAGTAATGAGATTTCTTATAATATAAAAAAATATAAAAAATAAACTTACTGGGATTTCTCCTCTTTTCTTCTGAACTCCTCTACAAAGGATACCTTCTCCACCTTTAATCTCTTCAATATCTCATCAGCTACTATCTTTTTAAGTACCTCTACGTTCTTCACAGGTATCAACATCTCTCCAGGTATGGTGATATAAACCTCCTTCTCCTTTACCTCCACCTTTATCTCCCCTATATCTAAGTTCGGTATTACAAGTTTCAGCAACTCCTTTACTATATCCTCAGGCTTTTCCACTAACTCCTCTACCTTCAGGATATACCTTACAGTTTTTCCAGCTAACTGGTGATTGAAGTCTACTAAAACCCTTCCCCCATTTATACTGACTATCCTCCCTACTTCGTTGTTTATTGTAACAGGCATCCCAACAACTGGGGTTATGTTATGTTTTTTAAACTCCCTAAGGGGTACTAACTTAATCTTTGAAGGATCCCTCTTACCAAATGCCTTTTCAGGTGGGAGTTCTAACTCCCTCTCCTCTCCTACTTCCATCTCTAACAGTGCCTCGTCCAATCCAGGTAGTAACATACCCTTTCCCACTATAACAGTAACTGGGCCGTACTCAATCCCAGGGCTGTATATCCCCTCCTTCTTAGCTAACTCCTCATCGGTGGTATCGAATAGTTTTCCATCGACGTAACCACTGTAAGACACCTTTACAATGTCTCCTTTCTCCATGTTAACACCTCTATCTGTTAAAAATAGTAAGATTTTAATAGGAGTATATATATCTTTGTTTGTATCGGTATATTTAAATAGATGGATATAAAGGTGTATAAAAAAATAGATATATGGTGCGCCAGTCGGGATTTGAACCCGAGTTGCTGGCTTGGAAGGCCAGAGTGATACCAGGCTACACCACTGGCGCTAACTACAATAAGTGCGGCCTCCGGGATTTGAACCCGGGTATCGGCCGTGGCAGGGCCGTATGATACCAGGCTACATCAAGGCCGCTTTTACTCCAGTACAGGCAGAATATATAGAGACAGTTATAGTATATATATTTTACGATATAGTGCAAGAGTATGCACAGGAAATTTTAACTATTTCAATCTAAAAAAGTATCTCTGGAGATTTTCTATCTTCCTATTTTTCATAACTATACCTTCAGATCTTAGAAGTTCTATCTTCTTCTCCACACCAAAAATATAACCACCTACATCACCGTTAGATTTAACTACCCTGTGACAGGGGATCTCCACTGGTCTAGGGTTCCTACTTAGAAACATACCTACTAATCTATATCCTTTAATTCCTAGGGCCTCTGCAACCTCTTTATAGGTAGTGATTCTCCCCCTTGGTATCCTAGCTATTAACTTATAACACCTGTCTCTGAGGGAGATATCTCCCATTCTACACCACTCCCTTTGTACTTATTATCCCCTTCCTCTCATCTAACT
>DQUI01000049.1 GCA_015662355.1 Methanothermococcus okinawensis | reverse complement strand
GAGTTTACAAACCTTACCATCTCTGCAGATGGCACCCTCTTTACAACCTCCTTTGCAAGTACAACCTCTTTTTCAGTGGGACATCCGTAGAGTGTTCCCCTCTCTAGCTGCTCCTTTACACTCTTTATTACGTAGGGGTTCCTATGACCAAGTACCATAGGGCCGTAGGCGAGACAGTAGTCTATGTATTTGTTCCCATCTACATCGAAGAGATAGCAGTCCCTTGCGTACTCCACAAAGAAGGGATAAGGTTTAAAGTATCTAACTGGACTGTTTACACCCATTACAAGGTATTTTTTAGCCTCTTCAAATAGCTTCTTAGACTTACTCTCCATCCTTCCACCTGTATAGTCTTTTATACTATCTGGGCACCGTCGTTGTTCAGCTTAGTTGTAATCACTCTCCCATACCTCTCAAGTGCACCTTTAACCTTATCTATATCCTCCCAGTGACAGAGAGCTGTATATGAGGGGCCAGTTCCAGAGAGGCCTGCAGTTAAGGCCCCCTTTTCAACAGCCTCAATAGCTATATTAGTTGGAAAATTTAAGGCAGAGGCGTAGAGGAGACCGTTTAAAAACAGTGCCCTGTAGTAGTTTCCCAGTAGACATTCCTTAAATGCCACTTCAACGTAATCCCCTATTAACTTCATCCTCCCTACATCTACGTTTTTGTTCAATCTAGGTATAAGTATCACCACCCCCACATCCTCTTTAAATCTATCCCTCTTTATTATCCTCCTCTCCAGATTGTCTGTAACTGTTATACCACCGTAGTAAGATGCAGTGGCATCGTCGTAGGCCCCTGTAACTGTTACCCCTGCCTCAAAGGAGGACTTTATCCCTAACTCCAGTACAACTTCTTCATCTATCTTCTCCCCTAGGGCGTCGAAGGCAGCCATTACAACTGCGTTAGATGTGGCACTACTACTACTTAACCCAGATCTTATAGGTATCTCTGTCTCTGTGATCACCTTCCCAGAGTAATCAAGATCTAAATATTCCAAGACATTCTTTAAACACAACTCTATCAGTGTAGTGTCTACATGGGGGTTGTCCTTTACTATCCCCTTTATCTCCCCTCTACTGTCATCGATAAATTCAACTGTAGCCTTTATTTTCAGGTCAACTGCAAAGGCAGATCCTTTACCAGTGGCAATACCGTTGATAATAGTAGCAGATGCAGGGGCTACTGCAGAGGATATCATCCTATCCATAGTTTCACCTATAAAGGTTATATAAATAAAAATTTTAAAATTTTTTAAATTATTAAAAGGTGGTCCTGTGATAGAAAAACTTGTAAGAGATAGGGTTAAATCCCTTAAACCCTATGTACCAGGTAAATCCAAGGAGGAGATAGTTAGAAAGTATAACTTAAATCCCCAGGATATTATAAAACTAGGGTCTAACGAGAACCCCTGGGGATGTTCAAAAACGATAGAGAAAGAGTTGTCAAGGGAGATTAAAAACCTTCACCAATACCCTGAACCTGTAAACCCTGTACTAATGAGGGAGTTAAGTAACTTCTTAGATATGCCAGAGGAAAACATTATAGTAGGAGGGGACGGGGCAGACGAGATAATTGATACCCTTATGAGGACCTTTATAGACGAGGGAGATGAGGTAGTTATCCCTATTCCTACATTTACCCAGTATCAGGTCTCAGCCCATATACATGGGGCCAATATAAGGTATGGGGGATACAGGAAGGAGGAGAACTTTAAGTTAAACGTAGAGAGTATACTGAACAACATAACAGAGAGAACTAAGATAGTGTTTCTATGTACTCCAAACAACCCTACAGGGAATCCAATAGATAAAAAAGATATTAAAAAAATCCTAGAATCAACAGAGGCCCTAGTAGTGGTAGATCATGCCTATATAGAGTACTCCAGGGATATCTACGATATAACTAAGTGGGTGTTGGAGTACGAAAACCTCCTAGTTCTCAGAACCTTCTCAAAGATATTTGGACTAGCTGGTGCAAGGGTAGGTTACGGTGTTGCAGATGAGAGGATAGTCAACTATATGATGAGGGTGAAACCTGTCTTTAGCTTAACGAGATTAAGTCAAATCTCCGCCATATGTGCATTGAGGGATAGGGAGTTCTTTAACTTTTCCAGGGAGAAGGGTATAGAGAGTAGGGAGATGCTCTACAGGGGGTTGAGAAAGTTTAGAGATTTAAAGGTATATCCCTCTGAGGCTAACTATCTACTTGTTGAAATAAGGAACGGCATGACTTCTAGGGAGCTCTGTGAAGAACTTTTAAAAAGAGGTGTTATAGTTAGAGATTGTAAGTCCTTCGAAGGTTTAGATGGAGAATATATAAGGGTATCTATTGGAACCTTTGAAGAGGATAGAAGATTCTTGGAGATACTGAGAGATATATTAAGTTAGATATACCTTATAAGCTCCCTTATTGCCCCCTCTATATCCTTAGATTTAACAACTCCTGAGGCTACCAGTACTCCCTCTGCCCCTAACTCCAGTGCAGCTGCAACATCCTCCCCCTTGGAGATACCTGCACCACATAGGATCTTTATATCTCTGTTTATCGCTCTTACCTCTTTTACAGTTCTCTCCACTATCTCTGGGTTTGCCCTGGATACTGGAATACCTGTCCCTATTAACTCAGGTGGTTCTATAGCCAACATATCTGGCTCCATAACAGCTACAGCCTTTGATACATTTATGTTGTTGGCACACACTATAGTCTCCAACTTGTGATCCCTTGCAAGTTCAATAGCCCTCTCTAAATCTCCCAGGATCATTCTCTTCTCAGAGTGATTTAGGAGGCTGCCATTTAAACCGCTGTCCACAAGGGTGTCCACTAGAACACTTCCAGTGTTGCTTCCTGGGGATATAGGGTCGAAGTGTTGAGCATATACAGGTATATCTACCCTCTCCCTTATCATCCTTAGGTCTAGGAACTGTGGGCAGACACCTATAGGCACTCCACTTTCCTCTGAAACCTTTTCAGCTATCTCTGCTATCTCTAGCCCCCTCTTACCTACACTCTCCCTGTAGGTTTTATAGTTTATAACTATAAAGGGCTTAATGTTATCACCTGTCTTTCCTTACTGGGAAGAGGTGGAAAAAAGTAAAAAGTTAGTTACCTCTTATGACCTTTAGAGCCTCTTCAACATCTGCATTCTCATGGACAACCATGGATATAGCCCTTGTAATGCCAGAGATGTCCCTGTGTTGGAATACATTCCTTCCAGTAGCTACTCCAACTGCTCCAGCCTCTATAGCGTCCTTAACCATCTGTAGGAACTCCCTATCACTTTTTGTTTTTGGGCCCCCTGCAATTACAATTGGTGCTGGACACCCCTTTACAACCTCCCTGAAGGAGTCAATATCCCCAGTATAGTTAGTTTTTATTATATCTGCTCCTAACTCTGCACCTAATCTTGCAGCGTGGGCTACAACCTCTGGATCCTTCTCATCCTTTATCTTCCTACCCCTTGGATATACCATAGCTATTAGAGGCATACCCCAGTACTCACACACCTCTGCTATTCTTCCTAGATCCCTGTACATCTCGTAATCTGAATCTGCCCCAACATTTACATGCATGGAGACAGCATCTGCCCCCATCCTTACAGCCTCTTCAACTGAGGTTACTAAAACCTTTTTATTTGGATCTGGAGATAGACTTGTCCCTGCAGAGAGGTGGATTATTAAACCTATGTCCTTTCCATAGCCTCTGTGACCATGTCTCACTATACCCTTGTGAACTAACACTGCATTAGCCCCCCCCTCAGCTACCTTGTTTATAGTCTCCTTTATATTCTCCAATCCTTTTACAGGTCCTATAGTAACTCCATGATCCATGGGGATTATCACTGTCCTCTCTGAGTCCTTGTTAAATATTCTCTCTAGCCTTATAGCCTTCCCTATATTCTTTACGTTCTCGAATATCTTCATCTCTACCACCATATATAACTATAAAAGAATACTATCTTAATACTTTTATTTTTTACTGTATTATACCATAACCTATAAGCCTCCACCTTCCACTTATCCTTCTACTTAAGGCTACCCTTGCACCTTTCTCTGCACATATGGGGAGTTTTAACTTTATATCTGCTATGTTGTCTCTGGCAGAGAGGATAACCCCTACAGTTGTGGCAGTACCAACGTTTATCATAAGTACCTCATTTGTCCTTAGAGGTTCTATCTTTTTCTCCTCCTTAGTACCTACTACCCTATCTAGGAGATGAACATCTATAGTAATCTTATCCAGGGTTTCAGGGAGGGTACCAGGTTCCCCTGCAACACTACCACTGAGGGCATCTGCCTTTGTAAGGGTAGGGTCTAACTTTGTTCCAACACCTACTAGCCCCCCAGGATAGGCCTTTTTCACACTGGTATTTCCTGCCTTAAGGGAGGTGATCTCAGTTATTATAGGTTCCCAGTAGGTTTTATTCCCCTCGGTAACTTTCAGTCCTGGTCTTATCTCGATCTCCTTCCCCACCTCTAACACTCCCTGGACAATACTCCCACCAATCACCCCTCCCTTCAGCTCCTCTATCTTGCACCCTGGTTTATTTACGTCAAAACTCCTTGCAACGTACATCCTAGCAGGGAGGCTTAAATCCCTTTTAGGAGTTGGTATAAGATCTTGAATAGCATTAAGAAGTACATCTACGTTTGCCCCGTGGTGGGCAGAGATAGGTATAATAGGGGCATCCTCTGCAATAGTACCTGCTATGAACTCCTTTATCTGTTGATAGTTTTCCCTAGCCTTCTCCTCGTTAACAAGGTCTATCTTGTTCTGGACTATAACTATGTTCTTTATCCCTAGTACGTCTAGGGCCATGAGATGTTCCTTAGTCTGGGGTTGAGGACACTTCTCATTTGCTGCAATAACAAGTATGGCACCGTCCATAAGGGATGCCCCTGACAACATAGTTGCCATAAGTGTCTCATGACCTGGAGCATCTACAAAGGACACCTTTCTAAGTAGTTCTGTCTTTGTACCACATATAGGACATACCTTCTCTACAGTATAGGCCTCAGGTTCAGGGCACTTTGGACATCTCCTTATCTCACAGTCTGCATATCCTAACCTTATAGTAATACCCCTTTTTAACTCCTCACTGTGAGTATCTGTCCATACCCCTGTTAGTAATCTAGTTAAACTTGTTTTACCGTGATCCACATGCCCAACCATTCCAATGTTTAACTCTGACTGTTTAGTTCTCCCCATATAGAGATCCCTCTATTATTTTTAAAAGAAGATTATTACCTCATATAAACCCTATATAATATATAAACTTAATTGGATCTATTACTACTTTAAAATCATAGGGGGGATTGAGATGTTCAACAGGAAGGAGATCTTGGAGATGGCGAGAAAGGATTTTGAGGGGACCTGGAGAGCTACAAAGGAGTTACTACCTAGGAGACATATTGATAGGACCTATCCAAGGGTGAAGATGGAGTATGGGAAGTCCCATCCAGTAATGGACACTATAGAGAGGTTGAGAGAGTGCTACTTGAGGATGGGTTTTGAGGAGTGTATAAATCCATTAATCGTAGAGGAGAGAGACGTCTATAAACAGTTTGGTCCAGAGGCCCTCGCTGTACTAGATAGATGTTTCTACCTAGCAGGATTACCAAGACCTGACGTAGGTTTAGGTAGGGAGAGGATAGAGGAGATAGAGAAGTTAGGAATTGAGATGGCTCCAGAGAAGGTGGAGAAGTTGAAGAAGACCCTTCACAACTATAAGAAAGGGATTATAGACGGAGACGACTTAGTGCTAGAGATTGGGAGGGCCCTTCAGGTGTCCAGTGAGATGGGACTGAAGGTGTTGGAGAAGGTGTTTCCAGAGTTTAAGGAGTTAACACCTGAACCACTACCTCTAACGTTACGTAGTCATATGACCTCTGGCTGGTTTATCACCATATCCCACTTAATAGATAAAAAACCACTACCCTTTAAACTGTTCTCCATAGACAGGTGTTTCAGAAGGGAACAACGGGAGGATAGAAGCCATCTTATGACCTATCACTCAGCCTCCTGTGTAGTAGTTGGAGAGGAGGTCTCTATAGACGACGGTATGGCTGTTGCAGAGGGGCTACTCTCCCAACTGGGATTTACAAGGTTTAAATTTAAAGTTGATGAGAAGAGAAGTAAGTACTACGTCCCAGATAGTCAAACTGAGGTTTACGCATATCATCCAAAACTAGGGGATTGGTTAGAGGTTGCCACCTTTGGTATGTACTCCCCTATTGCACTAAGTGAATACAACATAGACGTGCCAGTTATGAACTTAGGCCTTGGAGTTGAGAGGTTGGCTATGATATTGTACAACTACGATGACGTAAGGAAGATGGTATATCCTCAACTTTATGATGTAAACTTAAGTGATAGGGACATCGCCTATATGTTACACATAGATAAAGTACCTGTAACTGACGAACTCTACAAGTTGGCATTGGACCTTAGAGAGGTCTGTATAGAGAACAGGGACAAATTGGCACCTTGTAAGGTAATACTTAAGAGGGAGATAGAGTTTTACAGTGTAAAGAAGAGTATTAGGATTACTATCTACGAGAGGGAGGAGGGGAAAAGGTTGTTAGGCCCCTCTGTATTAAACGAGGTCTACGTATATGATGGAAATATTATCGGGGTACCAGAGTCAGATGAAAGTATCAAGGAGGAGTACAGAAAACTTCTAGAGAACACTAGGAGATATGGGTTATCAACAGGGATAAGATATATAGATGCCCTCTCCTTTAAAGTTGCCTATAAGATAGAGGAGGCCCTTGTATCCAATATGGATCATTTAAAGATAAAGGTACCTATAGTTAGAAACCTTGGGGATGTGAATTTAAGGTTAGAGGACGTGGCATTGAAATATATAGTAAGTAAGGGGAAGGTTATAGATGTTAGAGGGCCAGTATTTCTAAATGTTGAAGTGGACATAAGTTAAAAGTAGTATTATCTCTATTTCACTGGGGATCTTAGGGTTATACCTATGACAACGAGGATAATATTACTAATTGTATTTTTATCACTGTTTTTAAACGACATTACTGCCCAGATATATCAATACGACCACATCATATTTTATCCCAACGGTAGTCAGTATATCCATCTATCCAAGTTATACGTAGGTAACTTAGGGGAGATGCTTAAAGGTGAAGTACTTGAGGCATATGTGATCTATAAAAATCAGAGTTTTTTTATCTATCAAGTTTACAGAAATATAACATTTGACCTCCCTGTTGAAAGGGTAAATCTCTCTGTAAAGATATCTGCCACTAAGATAGATTGGGATAGTTGGAAAGTAACCTACACCGTGATAAACAACTACGACAGGGAGGTGCCTGTTAATATATCCTTCCCCCCTGGTTATAACTTAAAGAACATCTCTACCGTGATCCCTGGCCACTCCCATATCTCCATAGATCTCTATAAAAGGTCCTCCTCAAATACTCTCTACTTTGAAGACAGCTATATAAGTTATCAAATACCCTCCAAGGTAGAGATTATATACTCTCCTAGCATCCCCTTTTCCATAGAGAAGTCTAACAAGGTTGTGAACAACACCATTCTCTGGATAGGAAATTACACCCTCTACAACAATATCGACGTGCCTCTAAATGCCAATATCTACTTATGGGTAGAAGTGGATAATAGAAGTATAAACTTGGGAAATATCTCAAACATATTTCTCCCTCCAAATTCCACCTATTCTGTAGTTCGTAGTATCTACTCAGAGGAAGTACCTGTATTCTACCTTGACATGTATGTTTGGAATAGGACAGAGGGGGATATATTAGTACTACCTGTATTGAAGTTAAACAACACCTATGTAATAGGAGTGGCCAAGGTTAAGGGAGAGGTGTTCCATTACACTCCTCCTTCATTACCTGGAGGTAGAATAAGGAAACCTGAAAAGCCTGATAAGGAGGAAAAACCTCCTGAATATAGGGAAAAACCAGAGGAAGATAGAGAGGAGAAGAAGGAAAAACCCCCTGAAGAAAATAAAGAAGAGAAAGAAAAACCTACAGGGAAAACTAGAGAGGAGAGAGAAGGGGAGAGTAATATAGAAAGGGAAAGAACTTATTTAATAAAAAAGATAGATAACCCTAGAGATGCTGCAATACTCTCCCTCTCTATCTTTATCCTAAATATAGTAGCCCTTATACTGTTACCTCTATACCTCCCCCCTAATATAGTAGATGACACCTGCGCCCTGATACATGCCTACAGATCTGTTAGAAAAATATACGTCCCAGAGGGTATAGAGTTAAAGGGCCCCCTACCTTTAAATATCTACGTTGTACGTCCCAGGGATTCTCTAGTATCACTTGTTAGTAGAACCTTCAACATACCTGTAAATTCAGCTAAGGCTCTAGTTACAGCTATTGAACATGGAGGTATATTAAAAACTGGAGATAGGAGAACATACGAGATCGCCTTAAAGTTAGGTATAGATGTGGAGTTTGTTGAATAGGATTAGGTGATAGATAATGAAAGAATCTGAAAAAACTGAAAAATCTGAGGAAGAGATAGAGGAGGCTGAACTGTTAAAAAAACTTAGTGAAACCTATAAAATTAGGAGAAGGAGGAACATACTGGCAGTAATTTTTTTATCCTTTTTTATCCTATGTTTTAATATATCCCTGTTTATAATCACCGACGTTATAGTGTTAGATCCTATCTATGCAATAGTATCCTCCTTACTTGGAGTGTTGTTTTTAGCCTTAGGGATATACCTTATTTTAGATAACCCTCCTATCTATATAGAATAAATTTTAGTTAACTCCAACAGTCAACCCTTTCACTGTGGAGATGTTTGTACCTATAAAGATATGTCCCTTAGTGTATGGTTCAACCTGGTAGTATCTGAACCAGTAGACATCTCCACTAACTCCACTTTCGTTGAAGTCTCCCCATATATTTAAAACCTCTATCTCCTCTGGCTTATACCAGTATACATATACATCTTTTAAAGGTCTATAGGGGATAAAGGAGATGTTGTAACCCCTTGAAGTCATAGATATAGAGGTAGAGATATTGGAATAATATCTCACTAAGAGGGGGAAGCTCTGGACATATACAACTCCATTTGATTCCCTGGCAGTCACTGTTATGTTGTATATTCCAGGATCTGGGAGATAGAAGGAGTATCTATACAACTTCCATAGTTGAGGATCGTTATTATCTATATCCTCTAACTCCATAGGTCCAGTGTACAACAGAGTCCCATTTAGATAGTATATCTCTATCTCAGTTCCAGATATATCGTAGGCTCCAATAGGGTCTGTAACATTTACGTATATTGTTGCGTCATCTCCCTGGTAGTATACGTCTCTATCAAAGTAACAGTCCTGGATCTTCACGTATGTTGTTGTACTTACTGTTATCTTTGAGGGGTAGTCCATATTGTGATATACTTTAATGGGGTTTTTCCTCCTAGAGTTGTCTATTTTTAATACAATATAGTAATCCTTTGGAATTGTTACTGGAGAGTCGAGGGAGATATTAAGGACATAATGATTCTGAGATAATTGTTGAGTTATGATATCAGAACCTAATTCTACAATAGAGGTACCATCTGTGGCATAAAGAGTTACTATTAGAGGTTGTTCTAGAGATATAGGTTCCTTTATATAGAGGTCTACAGAGATATTTCCATATATGACAAAATCATCTGCAAATCTTGGATACTGAGCCCAGGTTAGGAAGTTGTGGCTATTTATCTGAGTATAATTATCTTTTTCTGTAGGAGGTGTTGTATTTAATATCCTCTTGCTATCTCCATGGAGATAGAAGGTCTTTTCCACTGTTGGAGGTAGAGGGGTGGAGGTCTTCAAGGTTGCAGCATCCCTTATCGAGGGGATATTGATATTTATAAACTGAACTGTTGTAGTATCTGTGACTCCTAGGGGTGCTATTTTAGGGATCTCCTTTACAATAGTAATATTTTTTGTCCCATTGACATAGATGTCAGGGAGACCGTTGGAGTTACTGTCATTTAGTACAAAATCCCAGACGCTGTCCCCATTGTCATCTCTTCCTATTAGTACCTCTCCGTCGTAGAGATAGGTTGGCCAGTTCCTCGTGGAATTTGTAATATTTACATCGAAGTAGTAATCATTTCCATAGTTATAAAGGGTTATGTTGTAATATACCTTTTCTCCAACGTTGGATGTTTTACTCTGGATATGAGGTTTTACAGAGAAGGGATTTATGTATATTATAACACTTTTCTCATCGTTTGATATGTTCTGGTCGTTGGGGAGATTAGTTTTTACAGTTATATTGTAGATACCGTAGGGCATATTTGAAATATTTAAGGGAAAGACAACTGTTTTTTTCTCTGGATAAGATACATAGAGGCTGACAAAGGTGTAATTGGTGTAGTTATATCCCCCTCCAATCCTCCTCACCTCTATACTTACATTGAGGTTCTCCACATCTACAATACCGTATAGGGCAACAGTGGAGGTGACGTTGATTATAGGGTGGATGTTAGGGTTAAACACTTCACCCTTGTAGGGAGACTCTATACTCTTTACCCCTGTATCGTAAAGTTGATTTAACCCCACCTCAATCTGATCTAACATATCTGAGAAGTTAAATCCTAGACCCCATATAATAGGGACAACCCATGTTTCATTAGGTCCTAAGGTATCTTTGTACCAGGCTAGGGCTGTTGCTGCATCCCTTGTAAATTTTGAATTATTGTTTAACCTACCACTTTTTATACTATTCCATACTTTTTTATATTCATTTACCTCATGTTCGTAACTGGGAAGTATAGATTTGTATCCCCCATATTCAATTTTTCTAATAGATGGATTATTAGGCTGATTAATTACATCGTGACCATATACGATATCGTATGTATCGTCATAATAACACTCATCATCCAAATAGTCACTGTTAAAGTTCCAATCCATACCTTGGAAAAACTTTAAATCTCTAAATGTTTTATTTGTAGGATTTTTTATGTAGTACACTGTTGCAAACCATCTGTAGTTGTCTCTTATTATGATCTTCTGAGTTATATTTAACTCCCTCCCAGGCCAAGGTGTATACATCTTGACAATAATAAGACTTTCCAATATTCTATGTGGAGTTTCATGATCAAGTACGTATTGCCGATATGTTTCATCTAGATAGTATTCTCCAAGATATGGATTTAATATACCTCCATTTCCAAACTGTCTATCGAAATTATTCCACCTATACTTTATAGCTATTTTAGAACCTGCCTCGGCATCTATATCATTTCCATAGTTGTTGTCTCCCATTCTCCCAGCATGGTCATGAGAGCTTATAGTACTGCTATCATCTCCTTCGTTGTAGGGGAAGACTATTGCAGAGATCTGCCCTCCTTCATTCAATATAGTATCGTTATT
>DQUI01000074.1 GCA_015662355.1 Methanothermococcus okinawensis | reverse complement strand
TTGTTAGTAACCTTAACCCCTGATTCTTCCACCTTTTCCCACATCTCCTCTGTTAACATGTCCCTGTTAGGTTCTGAGAGTATCACATCATGTCCTGCTTCAGCGAATTCCATCGCCATCCTACTTCCACCGTATGGTGGCTCTCCTCCAAAGAGCTCTGGTACCCTAAATTTGTTTATGTAGAGATCCTGATTACCTGCGCCGTATACTGAGATTTTCATACTTTTCACCTCAGATTCTAAATAGATACTCTATCAAGTTTCTGGATGTCACTGGTGTTATAGTAACAGGGTTCTCTAGTAACTTAACCAGAAACTGTAAATTTTATTTGATACTCATATAATATCTTTTACGATAAAGAATAGGAATATCAGAGATATATGGGCGCTGAGAGAAAAACCTGTACAGCTTAAATTAAAGATGATTATAATATAAACTCCCCTTTCTCTATTCTCTTTTTAAGTTCTCTACATAGCCTCATAGCCCTCTCCCTGTCTGACTGTCTACAGGTTATAGGTATCCCTAGAATACTGTTTAACCTTATGGAGTATACTCCATAGGGACAGCTATCTGCACAGACACCACATCCAAAACAGTCCTCTGTTAGTAGAGGTCTATTTCCCCTATAAGGTACTCTCTTTATGGCCTTTGTTGGGCACATCTCCATAGCAACACATAGGTCACAGTTCCTACATCTCTGAAGATCAATACTAGGTCTCAAATCTGCACCTCTCCACACCTGACTGTAGTCACCTACCCCTATAACTCTTCTACCTACTACATTTACAAGGGGTAAAGGTATATCTTCATCGAGGGTCTTTAGAAACTCTTTATTTTTCTCATCAACCTCTACAGGTACTGCAATGGTGTTAAATACCTCCACACCTCCAGAGGTGATAAAACCTCCTAGGTAGTAGGAATCCATGTTGTGCATATCTGCAGAGACCATAAGATTCTCTTTTCCCTCTGAGCTCCTAGTACCGTATCCAAGTATAACCCCCTCTGCACCGTTTAACAACACCCTCTTTCCAGTGAGATTCCCTTCATCACAGTACATATTCTGGAGAGGGTTCAACTCACCACAACCTGAGAAGGAGGCTTCTCCCCTCTTTATCTTCCTTCTGTGAAATATAGTCTCTACAGGCTCTTCCCCTAAGTTGGTGAAGGCAGAGTAATTCTTAAATGCCATCCTTGTCCCTATCATCTTGGCAGTGGGGATGTCCTCCAATGTTATACTCCTCCTGTAGCTTCTCCCCCTACTCTCCAACACTACCTCTATTTCCCTACCACGAACAAGGTCTTTAAATAGGAATCCTCCTCCGTAATCCTCCACATAACTTGTACCGTATATGACCACATCTACAGCACCTAGATACTCGTTTGGACAGGGACCTATATATCCCTCTAGACCGTTTAGATATATCCTCTCCCCTCTCCTAAAGGTCCCAGGCGCAGCTACAGGTATATGAAATACCCCCATAGTACCTGACATCACCCCACAGGTGGCGGTGGTAACAATATCTATCTCCTCTATCTTATCCTCCTCGTTGTTTCTAATCATCTTCTTCAACTCATCTACAGTTATTACTACCTTATCCATAAGAACACCATTGAATAGAGGGATTACTATGTTAGCAGACATACTAAAGGGAAACATAGAGAGAAAAACTATAACCCAGATATACGGCCCCCCAGGTGTAGGTAAGACAAACATCGGTATAATCTCTATGGTTAATTTTGTAAGGAGGGGATATAAAGTAGCATACGTTGATACAGAGGGGGGCTTGTCTGTTGAAAGAATAAGACAGATAGCTGGAAAGGATTTTGAGAGAGTTCTAGATAACCTGATAATCTATGAACCTGAAACCTTTGAGGAGCAGTCAGGGATCCTTGAAAAACTCTTCTATATAGAGGGAATAGGTCTAGTAGTTATAGACGGTATATCCTCCCTCTACAGGTTGGAGCTCTCTGACGACGTCCATAGGAACACCCTCCTTAACAGGATACTTGGTAAGCAGATACTTACCCTGTTGAAACTTGCGAAAAAGAAGAATATAGCAGTACTGCTTACCAATCAGATTAGTGACACCTATACTGGAGTTAAACCTATAGGAGGTATAGTACTGGAGTACTGGAGTAAGACCATTATCAGGATGGATAAAATAGATGAGATTAGGGAGGCTATTTTAGAAAAACACAGGTATATGAAGGAGGGGGAGAGGGTTAAATTTAGAATAGTAAATGAAGGGATTGAGATACTTCGAAAGTAGTAAAAATCTCTTTTTAAATAAACCTTAAATATAACTTATAGGATAAACTTCCATATATCCCAACGGTGATGCTATGAGAGTACTCCTCTACGTCTTTGTAGAAACTGAAAACATAGGTAAAGTTATTAACGCCCTATCTGAAGGGGGTATATCAGGGTTTTTCCTCATGGAGTACAAGGGGTTGTCTCCCCAGGAGTGGAAAGGTTTTTTAATAGACGAAGACCCTGAAAAAGCTATTAAAATAGTTAACGATCTAGCCCGTAATGCTGTAATGGTAGGTACTGTAGTTAGTGAAAAAAGGGCTAAGATAATTAGAAGGTGTGTTCAGGAGAGGCTCTCAAACTGTAGATACACAGTAATAGAGGTTCCTGTTGAAGATATAGAGGTTAACTTTATAGAGTGACGGGATAACTATGAGGTGTAGGAGGAGAAAAGGTCGCCCAAGGATACCAAGGTTCATCTCGGAAGTACCTGAAATTAAGGAGTTTGTACCTAGAGGTGTACCCTTAGAGGGGAGGGAAACTGTAACACTTAGCTACGAGGAGTTAGAGGCTGTAAGGTTAGTAGACTACCTGGGATTCTCCCAGGAGGAGGGAGCTGAGTTAATGGGAGTATCTAGGAGGGTTTTCTGGAGTATACTAAGATCTGCCAGGAGGAAAATAAGTGACTTCCTGATAAACGGTAAGGTGTTAAGGATAGAGGGGGAGAATTACAAATTGAGGGAGTGTGGGATAGGGAAACTATGTGGCAAAATGAGGCACTGCGCCTTTAAACCAGAGGATCACTGTCGGAGATTTAACCCTTAAAAGGTGGTAGGATGATACTGTTAGAGGTTAAGAACGTCTCAAAGAAATTTGGCGACAATCTAGTATTGAAGAATATCAACTTCTCCCTTGAGGAGGGTGAGGTGTTAGGAATACTGGGAAGAAGTGGTGCAGGTAAATCTGTACTACTCCATATGTTAAGGGGTATGGAGGGGTATGAACCTACAGAGGGTAAGGTTATATATCACGTAACCATGTGTGACAACTGTGGAGAGGTAGAGGTACCTTCCAAGGAGGGCCAGAGATGTGAGAGATGTGGAGAGGGAATACTTCGTAAAACCTCTATAGACCTCTGGGGAGAGGATGAGAGGGTATACAATCTAAAGAGAAGGATTGCCATAATGCTCCAGAGGACCTTTGCACTTTACGGGGAGAAAACAGTACTGGAGAATATACTGGAGGCTCTATATGCTGCAGGTTTTGAGGGAAAGGAGGCTGTTGATATTGCTCTAAAGCTTATAAAGATGGTGAAGTTGGAACATAGGATTACACACCTTGCAAGGGATCTCAGTGGAGGGGAGAAGCAGAGGGTAGTACTTGCAAGGCAACTTGCCAAGAGGCCTATAATATTCCTGGCAGATGAGCCCACTGGAACATTAGATCCTAAAACAGCTAAAATAGTACATGAGGTACTGAAGAATGCAGTTGTTAAGAAGAATATAAGTATGATAGTTACCTCCCACTGGCCAGAGGTAATTGCCCAACTTTCCAATAGGGTAATATGGTTGGAGAAGGGGGAGATTAAAAAGATTGGGAAACCAGAGGAGATTGTAAAGGAGTTCATGTCCTCCCTCAAGGAGTTTAAGAAAGAGAAGGTAGAGGTAAAGGAGAAACAGATAATACTGGAAAATATAGAGAAGAAGTACTGCTCCGTTGACAGGGGAATAGTACATGCCTTAAGAGGTGTATCCCTGGAGATATACGAGATGGAGATATTCGGTATAGTAGGGGCCAGTGGATCTGGAAAGACAACCTTGGCTAAGATCATCGGGGGAGTTATACCTCCATCTAGGGGAAAGTACTTTTTTAGGTTAGGGGATGAGTGGATAGACATGACAAAACCTGGGCCTATGTACAGAGGTAGGGCAAAGAGGTATATAGGTATGTTGTTCCAGGAGTATGCACTATATCCCCATAGAACTGTACTCTACAACCTTACAGAGGCTATAGGTTTAGAACTCCCTGCAGAGTTTGCAAGGATGAAGGCCCTTTATACCTTAGTCTCAGTAGGCTTCACCGAGGAAGAGGCAGAGAGAATACTGGACAAGTACCCTGGGGAGTTAAGTGTTGGGGAGCGGCACAGGGTAGCCCTTGCCCAGGTACTTATAAAGGAGCCAAGAGTTGCCATATTAGATGAACCTACTGGAACTATGGATCCCTATACGAGAAATATAGTGGCAGAGTCTATCCATAGATCTAGGAAGGAGTTGGAGCAGACTTACGTTATAGTGTCCCACGACATGGACTTTGTAATGAACGTATGTGATAGGGCTGCACTTATGAGAGATGGGAGAATTGTAAAGATAGGAAAGCCAGAGGAGATAGTGAAGATACTTACAGAGGAGGAGAAGGAGGACATGGGACTTTAATCTATCTTTAAAACAGCAGTAGAGGTTTACTCAGGTGTCTCCTTGCAGAGGGTGGCACCTCGTAGAACCCCTCTGAGATATCCCTCTTTACCTCTATCAGTCCTATACTGTTGTAGTCCACCTTCTTTTTACACCTGTTACAAACGTATCCACTTTTAACACCTTTTGACTTCAAGGTACCTCCACAGGAACACCTCTTATCCTTCACATACACCTTTGCCAACTTCACAACCTTTAACTTCTCCATGTTTATACCAAGGGGTCTCTCCCTTACAGTGCCGTATACCCCTATCATGTCGTCCTTCTTCAACTTCCTTACAATATCCCTAAATCTCTTTGTAGGTTCATAGGCTACACAGGAGATCTCTCCAGTGCCGTCACTAACTTTAAAGACTACAGCCCCTCCCCTTATACTCCTAGGCTCCTCTGTAACTACCCCATAGACGATAACCCCTGTATTTGGATAGATGTCCTTGATCTTCATAGGTCTAAGATGGGCGTCTGTACCTTGATTAGTTTTAAATATCATATATCTGTCTATCTCCTCCCTACACTTAATCATCTTCATAGCCTTTAACAGCACATCCCTCCTTACACCTCTTATACCGTAGAGAACTGGACATTTAGTATTAGGGGCGATTATCGGCTTGTCCCCATCTACGTTGTTGAAGGTGTAGGGGAATGTCTCTCTATCCATCTCTATAACAGATCTCTCATCTATTATCCTCTCCTTCCCCCAATTCTCCCTCTTTCTATAGGTTAGAAGTTCGTAGGTGTAAGGTCCAGTGGATGCTATGCTGCCTAAGGCCCCTATAATTCCATAGCCCTTCTTATAACCTATGTACTCCCCCCCTATCTTCTCAACTATATCCTTGGCATACTGGAGATCTACAATATCGTAGAGTACCTTCTTATAGTACCTCCTGAGGATACCCCTGTTTTTCCTATAGTCCTCCTCCATTAGGAAGACTACCCCTGGATTTGTATTTTCATCCTCAAGATCTGAGTACTCCTCCACGTACTTCAAAACTATCTCTTTTATATAATCTATATCCCTATCTGTTAGATCTCTATCTAGGACCCTTAAGGCGATACCTCCATTTCCCCGTGTTTTATATTTAACCATAGGATTCATCCTTATCAACTTTGGAGTGTCCATCTTATATCTCTTCCCTAACTCCTCCATTAGAAGGGTGGCAAGATAGGTAGTACAGAACCTCTCCCTACTGTCTGTATCGTCAATACCTATGAACATCCTATCACCTTGTAAATTGATGTTAAAAGGTAAAAAAGAATATTTATTAAAAAAGGGATTTTTATTATAATAAAAGAGTTATTTTATCCTCACAGATATATTCTTAGTAATGTGGAAGTCTCCAAAGTCTATATGCACTATATTTGGAGGTAGAGTTCTCCCACTGGCCTCTATACTGTCCCCGATAATATTTACATAGGTGATCCTCCCGTCGTACTCCCTCTTAAAGATAACAGTGGTTTCACTATTCACCACTATTCTTTTATTGGAGAAGCTTATAGTATAGCCCCTGCTCCCTATAGGTTCAAAGGTAGTTGAAAGGGTAACGTCCCTTGAGTATGCCACCAGGGCGTAGTTCTCAAAGACGTCCATTATAGAGTAGCCTCTCTCTACAATCTCCCCATCTCTTATATTGATTATTGTGTTAAATACGTTGTAACTGAGTATTATACTAACTAAAAGTATAAAGGATACAGCTATAACTGCATCGATAGAGATCTGACCTCTATTAGATAGCATAGTTATCCCGTTATTAACTGTTAATATAATGAGAGAATTTTAAGATCTATCACACCTTCTCCCTGGAGTATATCCCTGTAGCTACTAACCTCTATACCAATATTTATCAACTTGTACAGTTCGTCCTTAAGGGGTAACTTTCTAAAGAGTTCCCTCCTATTCAACTCCCCTAGATACCTTATAATCTCCCTCTCTATAGATGTGAATCTGTTGAGATAACCTATACTCCTAGAGGGATATCTTATATTATTCTCTATATTCCTCCTGATGTAGGTAATCTCCCTGGATATATTTAAATCTCCCACCTCTATATACCTCCTACATAGTTCCTCTAAGTTAGGACTACTGAATATATACCTTCCAAGTTCCTCCCTCTCCTCCCAGGTGATGTACTCCTTATCATCTAACTTACACCTTGTGGAACTCTCCATTCCCATAAGTCTTATCCTCTCCAGCTGATCCATGTACAACTCCTCACAACACTCTATAGCATGTTTTATCATCGCCCTACTACATCTTCCAATCCTGATCCCTCTACAGTAATGTCTAATAATAAGTAGAAGATCTCCATTCCACTTTACCCTAAAACTGAAGGGAAAGAGTTTACACATTGTAGGTTTATAGGTATACCCCTTTTCTATCTGGATCCTACAGAGGTTGTTTTCAGTTAACAGAAGACATCCCCTTTTATCTACTTTCAACCTCTTATGGAAGTGAGGTCCCTTAGTATCTTCTATATACTGGGAGTAATCCTCCCTTAGTTTAATATAGTCAAAGTAGGAGAGGTATATCCTCCAATTCTTACAACTACAGCAAAATCCACATTTTATACATCTGTAAGTAATCCCTTCAAAGGTGATCTCCCATTTCGTAGGGCTCACCTTTGAGATTTTTATCCATATTAAAAAAAGTAATAATTAGAGTTTACTGGTTTTCTACAGGTTTAAACTTGTAACCGTAGTGGATTATGCCCTCTTCCCCATCCTCCTTTATCCTCCTAAATACAACCTCTACAGGCATCCCTATGTATACCTCCTCAGGTTTACAGTCTATCTGAGTAGTTATCCTTGGACCTTCCTCCAACTCTACAATAGCTATTACGTATGGAGCTATCATCTCCAACTCCTTGGGGGGAACATGCACCACAGAGTAGCTGTATACCTTTCCCCTACCACTGAGTTTATAATCCTCCAACTCCCCCCTTCTCCTACAGTAGGGGCATATATTCCTAGAGGGGAAGAATATCCTACCACAGGTTTTACATCTAGTTCCAATGAGACAGTACCTCTCCTTTATATGCCTCCAACTTCTAACTACCAAGATATCACCACCCTATTAACCTCTTATCAACACCATGTTGTTGTTTAGATCTATTTTTACAATCTCCCCCTGGAACTCCTTACTCTCTCCAAAGAGATCTGTGGCGATGATTTTATCCCCCCTCTTCTCCACGAGCATCACATCCTCCATAACTAACTGATCGTTTAAGTATAGGTTGAGATTACACATAACTCTCACCTGTTCCTGTTGTTAGAGAGTACATGGATACACACTGTCCCCCCACTTCCTCCAACATTTGCAGTTATCCCATAACCGTGTTTTATAACTGCCTGCCTATCCTTACAGTTTTTATCCCCTTTCAACTGCCAGTATATCTCTCCAACCTGTCTTATACCTGTTGCTCCAAGGGCATGTCCAGCTGCCTTTAAACCTCCACTAGGGTTGACTGTAACGAAATCTTCACACTCTATCCTTATCTTCTCCTGGGCCACTACCTTTCCAGCTTCCCCTTTCTTACAGAAACCTAAATCCTCCAGTAGTATTAAGCCGTTTATGGCGAAGCAGTCGTGGACCTCTGCAACGTCTATCTTATCTGGGGTAATCCCTGCCATCTTATAGGCTTTCTCTGATGCCACCTTTGCAGCTTTGAGGGTAGTTATACTCTCCCTACTGTGAAGGGAGATAGTGTCTGAGGCCTGAGTAGAGGCTCTTATATATATCATCTCCTCTTTGGGGACAAACTCTTTGGCCCTCTCTGCATCACATACTATCAGGGCTGCAGCACCATCTGATACTGGGGAGCAGTGCATGAGAGTTAAAGGCTCAGCAACTGGAGGGGCCTTCATCACCTGTTCCAAGGTAGTTCTAAATCTAAACTGGGCATAGGGATTTCTGTATCCATGATCGTGGGCGATAACACTCCACATGGACAACTCCTCTAAGGTGAGGCCGTACTGATACATATACCTCCTAGCCATCATGGCGTAGAGGGAGGGGAAGGTGGCACCGAAGAATGCCTCCCACTCCTGATCTGCAGCTGTAGCTATTGCAGAGGTGGCATCTACAACATCTGTCATCTTTTCAACCCCTCCCACAAGTACTACCTCGTGGTGTCCACTTGCCACAGAGAGGTAGGCACTTCTAAGGGCTAAACTTCCAGAGGCACAGGCTGCCTCAACCCTTGTACAGGGGAGAGGTGTTAAACCTGCGTAGTCTGCTATAAGGGAGGAGATATGCTCCTGACCTATAAAGAGACCCCCGCTCATGTTTCCAACGTAGATGGCATCTAGATCTTTACCGTCTATGTTGGCATCTTCAATGGCCTTAACCCCTGCCTCTACGATAATATCTCTAAAGGAGGACTCCCAGAGTTCTCCAAATTTCGTCTGACCGTATCCTATTATCACCACATCCCTCATAATATCATACCCTTATACATCTCCTGTACTTGAGATAGACAGAGTAGTCTATGTACTCCTTTCTCCTAAGGAGATCCATAGTTTTAGGTGCCCTATCCTTCACCTCCTCTATCCTCTCAGTGAGGGTAATATCGAAGGCGTCACTTCCAGCTCCACTTCCATAGGATACTGCAAGTATCCTGTCCCCCTCCTTCCCCCTGTCCAGGATATTTGAAAGACCTAAGGGTACAGCACCAGAGTAGGTGTTTCCTAGATAGGGAGTAAGTAGTCCATCCCTGTACTGCTCCTCCTTAAACCCTAAGTACTTAGCTACCCTTATGTAGAACTTACCGTTAGGTTGATGGAATACACAGTAGTCGTAATCCTCTGGAGTTGTACCTATCCTCTCCATAATACCCTTTGCTGCATTAATTACATGTCTAAAGTAGGCAGGTTCCCCTGTAAATCTCCCTCCATGTTTTGGATAAGGTCTCCCCTCCCTCCTCCAAAAATCTGGGGTATCAGTGGTAAAGGAGTAGGTGTCATTTATCTCCCCTATTATCTCCTTCCTCTTACTCCCTATTATATAACAGGCCCCTCCTGCTGCTGCAGTGTATTCAAGGGCGTCTCCAGGTGCTCCCTGGGCAGTATCTGCTCCAATTGCCATACCGTACTTTATCATCCCACTTCCCACAAGTCCCATACATATCTGTATCCCTGCAGTTCCTGCCTTACATGCAAACTCTAGATCTGCACAGGTTAGATCAGGTGTAAGTTCCAAGGCCTCTGCAACTATAGTAGATGTAGGTTTTACTGCATAGGGGTGACTCTCACTACCTATATAGAGGGCTCCAATATCCCTAGGATCTATACCTCCCCTCTTCAAGGCGTTCTTCCCAGCCTCAACACTTATAGTGGCAGTGTCCTCATCTGGACCAGGAACACTCTTCTCATACACCATGAGACCTCTCTTTATAGGTTCTGGATCCTTTCCCCAGACCCTGGCAATCTCCTCCACCTTTATCCTGTACTTAGGGATATAACTACCGTAGCCTACAATACCGACCTTCATTGGATCACCTGCTATTAACTAACCTTACTTAACCTCTCCAACAACTCCTCTACAGAGAGTTTTGTAAGGATTAAGGGAATACCCTCTATCTCTGCCAACTTTAAAGCTAACTTATCTAGATAGGATACCCCCTGGAAAACCACCAACCTAGGTTTAATAGAACTTACCCTTATGGCCACCATGGGACTTCTACCTGTGGACACGTTTGTAAATATGAGAGCCCTCTCAGTTGTCCAGCCGTAGAGGTTTAGAAAATCCTGGCCACTCATCTCCAATATAGCCTTTACACTGTCCACAACTGTATGACCAAATATACAGGTGTTTAACTTCTCCTCCATCTCTCTACGATAATTTTCTACCTCTAAGTTGTTGGAATGCCCTGGAAGTTCCCCCTCTATTATCTCCAGGAACTCTGAAATCTTCAGGGGGTTGTTGTACTCCTTTATCTGTAGGATAGGATCCATGGAGAAGGGATTGAGTATCCTCTGAAGAGCCCTTATAGTGCCCCCTCCCCTCCTCCTATCTATGTCTATCAGGGCGTCAACGTATCTCTTTATCATGTTGATACCTGGGTTCTTCCTCCTACCAGCCTCGTAGTCACTTACAACAGAGGGGGATACCTTAAGATACTTAGCCACCTCTATCTGAGGGATGTTAAATATCTCCCTCCACTTCTTCAACCCCTTCCCAATATCCTCAGATAGGGCAATATCTCCTATAATATGTTTCTTTATCTTCTCCATGGTTTAAGATATCCAGGATAGTTATATAAAAGTTTCGATTTGAGATAAAAGGTATTTAGACGTTTGTCGATTTAAAGGTTATCCCTGACAACATACAACCTCCACAAATCTAGGTTCCCTCTTCATCCTGTCGTACCACATACTTATGCCCACTGTTATATCTCCCCTTCTACCTATGACGTAGTCGCAGACACATCCCATCTCCTCAAAGGAGTTCTTTAACTTTTCAAAGCCAAAGGCATCTGGATATAGGGAGTTATCCCCCCCTCTTAATATCCTATCTATCCTCTCTACAAACCCCTCTATATCCTCCCTGTTATCTACAATCTCAAAGCCGTTCTCCTTTAACTTCTCCTCTAAATACTCCCTAATAGAGTTGTACTTTTCAAAATCCCTATCTCTACAGATACCTCTAACGATTAAGAGATCGTTACTGTCGTATAGTGGTCGTGATCCCTTAAAAGCTCCAAGGGAATGGATAATTCTTCCAGTAATAGCTCTTATAATCATCTTTTCACCTTATCTTTCAATCTTCTCCTTATAAGGTAGTAGGCGATAAATCCTAACACCGTAGGTATTATATAGGACACTACCCTGTCTAAGAGGGTCCCTGTAGTTGAGATAGAGTGGGGAATTCCAAAGTAGGAGTAGAGGGTTATAGATACAGCGTCAGATACTCCAAGACTACCTGGTAATGTAGGGAGGAGACCTACAAGTAGGGAGACTAAATAAGTTAGAGAGAGTACTATAGGGGGTAGTTGATAACCAATAGATAGGAAGAGTATATAGTTTTTAAGTATGTCTAGAAACCACCATAGAAAGGTGAGGATAAAAGGTAATATCATCTTTTTTTTGTTGTGATGAAGGAAGAGAATATTCTGCTGTAAATCCTCTATAGACTTATACACCTCTTTCTCAGGGACACTCCTAGAGGATATGGAGGATATTACAGTGATCAACTTCGACGCCACCTTGTAAGGTAGAGATCTATGCATTATAGCGTATATACTAGCTGTCATCAGCGCTCCTATCAGCAGCCAGATTAATACTAGCTCCTCTACAAGGGGTATTCCCTTTATCAGGAGGTAGAGGATTACAAGAAGGGACAGTAGTAGAAAGGTAATAGTGTCTAAAACCCTCTCAACTATAACACTGGAGAAGGATATAGATTTTGGAATACTCTCTAACTTAGAGAGATAGTAGGCTCTAAAAGGTTCACTTCCCCCTCTCATAGAAGGGGTTATATTGTTTATAAACTGCCCCATCATAATAAGGAGAAAGAGATGCTTAAGGGATGCCCTGTAGTTACTTATAGATAAAATAGCCCTCCATCGTAAGGTAAGTACAAAACATCCTAGGAAATAAATCACTACTGCCAGGAGGAATATATAGGGATCTGTAGAGAGTAGTACAGATAGGACCTCTGAGATCCCAACGTGGACTACTATAAGGAGAATAATAGTTAACCCTAAAACATAGAGGAGAAATGTTAGTATCCTTTTCCTTAAACTCATCCTATCCCGATTTTCATACATCTCGTTAAAAGTCACCGGAGATAAACCTTAGCACCTCTCCAAATCTAGACTTTACCAAGTTTCTCCTACCTAACACCTTCCCGTGGGCATCTAACTCGATTATCCCGTAGTGATATATCTCCTTTATAGGGTGATAGAGTCTAGGGCCGTCACTTATACCTACAGTGATAATCTCCCCCTCTATCCTCTCCACTGGTACTGCATGGGGCACCCCAGATACTACCACTAGATCCCCCCCTATCTCCTTCAGTATATCTACAACCTTCTCCCCAGTTATAGGGTACTCATCTAAACCCCCAGTGATATAGTCTATAGATACGTTTCTCCTACGGTACTCCCTAAGTATATTCCTGGCGTCCTCCCTTATCTTCTTAAGACCCACATTTGGATCTAAGTTAGCTATATTTATTACCTCTATCCCTCTCCTCTTCATATATCTGTTAAGTTCTAGAAGGGGATGGGCAAAGAGATATCCAGTCTCCTTCTTGGCATTGAGTACACACACTACCTTTGCACCCTCCTCTAGATTTTTAATAACTTTTACAACCTCCTGGAGATCGTCATCATAGCTAGGTTTTAAGTATCTGTCCTTGGCCAATCCCCTTTTTTTTTCTATCTCTGTAGCCTTTTGGAGTATATATTTCTGCCTCTCAAACTCTCTATTATCTATTAAACCTGCACGGAGGCAGGCCTCCATAGCCTTTATAGCCCCTATAGTGTTGTCCCCCATTCCACTGTGTACCTCCACTGGAACGATAGTAACCCCTTCCCTGGAGTATCGTTTACAGGGTAGATGGAGATCCTCTCCAATTATCATACTAGGACAACTACCTACTATTCCCACGACGAAGTTCTCCTTTTTCTTCTCTCTCTTTAAATATTCTATAACGTATTCCACAGTACTCTCTAACTTTTCACCTCCTCCAAATATGAAGTCATTTTCATCCATCCCAGTTGTAAATACTCTAACACCGTCTAACTCTAACAACCTGGCAGTTCTAAAGGAGCATCCACTTGGACCGTGGAGTATTATAGCATCTACTCCCAGGTCTCTCAACTGATACATAGATGCAGCTATAGGTGAAGGTCTAGGATGTAGTATCATTCTCTCCCTACCTCCTTTTAAAGTTAATTAAGGTGCCAAGCCCCCAAAGTATAGACCCTCCCTCTCATCAAATCTAGCCATTATATTCATATTCTGCACCCCCTGACCACTGGCTCCCTTTACAAGGTTGTCTATTGCAGAGATTAAAACTACCCTTCCATCCCTGTCCACCTCAAGGGTGATATCACAGAAGTTACTACCTCTAACTCCACTTAGGGAGGGTATGTCCTCCTGGAGTATTCTTATAAAAGGTTCTCCCCTGTAGAACCTCCTGTATATGTCTAACAACTCCTCCCTGTCCCTCTCCTCCTGAAGGAATACATGGGCTGTTGTAAGTATCCCCCTTGTAACAGGTACTAGATGGGGGGTGAAGAACACCTTTATATCCCTAGTTGATAACTTTTTTAACTCCTTCTCTATCTCAGGGGTATGCCTGTGGGAAATAACCTTGTATGGAATTATGTTCTCGTTTATATTTGGAAAGTGTGTAGTATCTGTAGGGGTTATTCCTGCCCCACTTACTCCAGTTTTAGAGTCTATAAGGATCCTCTCCTCTATAATACCCTCCTTAATCAGGGGGGCCAGGAGTAGAATAGCCCCTGTAGGGAAACATCCAGGATTTGCCACTAGTTTCCCCCTTCTTATAGACTCCCTATAGATCTCAGGTAGGCCGTAAACTCCCTCAAGTTTTCCAGTATGTCTCCTGTTGTACCACCTCTCATAGACCTCTATATCCTCAAACCTGTAATCTCCACTAAGGTCTATAATCCGTATATCCCTCTCGTAGAGAACTGGTACTATCTCCATAGATACTCCATGGGGTGTGGCACAGAATACAAAATCTGAGTCTATATCCTCAGGGGGGATATTTTTAAATGTTAAACCTTCTAAAGCTTCTATACCTCGAAGGTTCTTATGTACTTTAGTTACAGGTACTCCATCTAATTTCCTGGAGGTTATATAATCTATTTCCACCTGGGGATGGTTGGAGAGGATTCTCAATAACTCCCCTCCTGTATATCCAGAGCCTCCTATTATTGAAACTCTTATCACATTATCACCTAGGTTTTTATTATAATAACCTTTATTAATTTTTAAAGATTTAACTGGGATATTATGAGGTATAGCAAGAAGTTGGGACAGTGTTTTTTAAGGGATAAGAATATAGTTAAGAAGGCTGTAGATGCTGCCCATTTAAACAGTAAGGACAAGGTATTGGAGATAGGACTTGGGAAGGGAATACTTACAGAGGAGTTGGCAGAGAGGGCTAAAAAGGTATACGTTATTGAGTTAGATAGGAGGTTAGAACCTTTTGCACAGGGGATAACCTCTAGATATGACAACGTTGAAGTAATATGGGGAGACGCCTTGAAGGTGGATTTTAACACCTTAGATTTTAACAAGGTTGTGGCAAATCTGCCCTATCAGATATCCTCACCTATAACATTCAAACTTTTAAAACATAACTTTGACCTAGCTGTCCTCATGTATCAGTATGAATTCGCCAGGAGGATGGTAGCTAAGAGGGGTACTGAGGACTACGGGAGGTTAAGTGTAGCTATCCAGTACTACGGAGATGTGGAGTTTATATGTAAGGTACCACCTAAGGCCTTCTTCCCAAGACCTAAGGTATACTCTGCAGTTGTAAAGATTACAAAGAAGAGACCTGAGGATATGCTACCTCTAGAGGATACCCAGTTCTTCGAGGATCTACTTAGGGCCCTCTTCCAACATAAGAACAAAATTGTAAAGAGAGCCCTGTTAGACTCTGCCCATGAGATCGGTTTAGAGGAGAAGGAGTTAAAGGGACTATTGGAACGTTTAGACTTTAACTTAAAGGAGCGGGTATTTAAGTTAGGGGTTGAGGACATTGTTAAGTTAAGTAACTTACTCTACAGGGAGATCAATCTAAAAAACGAATAACTAAAAGGGATCTTTTATGGTGGTTATCTTTGGTTTATTTGGAAAAACTGGGTGTGGAAAAACTGAGATACTTCAAAGGTTGAAGAAAAAACACCCTGTAATAGATATAGAGGGTATAGCAAGGACTAGGGGGAGCATCCTGGGAGATCTCTATCATCTAAATATGGCTACTCAGGAGGAGTTTGACAGGGAGATCTATGAGAAGATAAGGGAGGCCCAAGAGGCAGGATATCTTATTGTAGAGTACGAAGGTAGGAAGATAGGAGGTATAAAAAAGCTAGAGATACCCTCACTACTTGCAGATTTTAAGAACTATAACTACAGGATACTTATAGATTGTCCCTATAAACAACAGATAGAAACACTGGTGTCCTGGTACAAACCTGAGAGGGAGGAGGAGAAAAAACTCCTCATTGAGAGGATCCTTACACTGAGGAGAAGTTTCAAAAACCTAGAGATGATAAAAAAGATAGACCGTATACTGGAGAAGATCAGGGGGGATAGATACTACGAGGCTGCAGAGTTAATTGAGAGGGAACTTTACAGATCCCACTATCTGAGAAACATTAAAAAGATAGTACCTGATCTTGTGGTGTACAACAGGGATATAGAGGAATCTGTAAAAAAGATCGAGGCATTCATAGAGGAGAAGTTAAGATACCATGGGATATCATGGAGGAGGAGATCCTGGCAAGACTGATAACCTTCAGGAGAGATGTAGTTTTAGCTATAGTGCTAAATACAGGGAGGAAGATGATCACAGATGGTAGTAGGATACTAGCTGGGAAGTTAAGTGGGGATCTAGCATCCTTTATATTAAAATCCTCTAGGGAGTTCCTTGAAGATAAGGACTTCGGTGTAAAGAGTTATAGGGAGTATGAGATCTACTTCGAAAGAATAGATATAAAGAGATATCTCAAGGCCATAGGTAGTGAGTTAGTAGAGGACGTTATCACCTTAGAGGAGTTTATGAACATAGATAGAGATGATGTTATAGTGATAGATGTGAGAAGTCCAAGGGAGTATAAAAGGGGCACGATAGCTGGGGCTATAAATATGCCTCTCTTCTTAGATGAAGAACATGAGATAATTGGAAAAACCTATAAAGAGAAGGGGAAGGATAAGGCTATAGAGTTGGCAGTTAACATTGTTGAAAAAAATTTAAAGAGAATACTGGAGGAGATAAAAAAGCTAGATAGGGGCAAAACAGTTGTAGTATTCTGTGCCAGAGGTGGGTTGAGAAGCCAGATTATGGCCACTATTCTTAAGTTAGCTGGTTATAAGGTTAAGAGGCTTATTGGGGGGTTTAAGGGATATAAGTTAAATTAACTTACTTGTTTCTTCTCTCCCTTTTCTTCCTTCTCAGTCTCTTCTTGTAGTGTCTCCATCTCATCCTACCCTTCTTTTTCCATCTTCTTGAACTCCTCTTTATACTATCACGCTCCTCTATTTTTTAAAATTTCCCTTGAATATTTCACCGTTGGAATAAAAACATTTCTGTTCTTACTCCCATCTACTCTTCTCTACTACGATATAACCATCCCTAGTTTTTGGAGCTATCTTAAGGACCTTCTCCCTGAAGGATGGATCCACTGAGGGCTCACTGTCCTCCCTCAGGACGTTTTTAATCTCCAGTATGTAGTACTCCTCTACCTCCTGGAAACTGTACTGCTCAAGGATCTTGGAAAACCTCTTTAATACCTCCTCAGCCTCCCTCTCTATCTTCTCCCTGTCTACCATCTTATCACTCCCTATCTTTTAGGAGTCCCATATCTTCCAGGGCCTTCTTTAACTTCTCCCTGTTCTCCTGGGACATCTCACATAGTGGAAGTCGTAACTCCCCTGCAGGCATGCCTAACATATTCATGGCAGTTTTTAACGGTATTGGATTTGTCTCCAAAGTCATAAGTTTCATAAGGTTGTAGAGCTTGTAGTGTATCTCCCTAGCCTTGAAGAAGTTACCCTCTAAGGCGTAGTTCACCATATCTACAAACTCCCTTGGGAGGATGTTGGAGAGGACACTTATTACCCCCTTTCCCCCCAGGGCCATTATTGGAAGGGTTAACTCGTCGTTTCCAGACAGTACGTCTATGTCGCAGCTACTTATAATCTCTGAGACCCGGGAGAGGTTAGGATTTGCCTCCTTTATAGCTACTATGTTACTGCACTCCTCGTAGAGGAACTTTACAGTCTCAGGTGCAATATCTACTCCAGTCCTAGAGGGTATGTTGTAGAGGACTATAGGGAGATCTACACTTTCTGCAATTTTTATAAAATGCCTCTTTAGACCTTCCTGAGTAGGTCTGTTGTAGTAAGGTGCCACCAGGAGTAGGGCATCTGCCCCAACATCTCTGGCAGATAGGGAGAGCTCTATAGCCTCCCTTGTAGAGTTTGAACCTGTACCTGCAATAACCTCCACCCTCCCGTCTACAAATTCAACAGTCTTTTCAATAATCTTGATGTGTTCCTCATAGGAGAGGGTTGGAGATTCACCTGTAGTACCTACTGTTACAACACCACTAACGTTATTTTCTATTAAAAAGTCTATGTTTCTCTTAAGCCCCTGATAATCTACACAGTTGTTTTTAAACGGGGTTACTATTGCAGGAAATACCCCCTCCATAAAAAATCATCTCCAAGGTTAATTATTTGTTTAACTTCTTTATCTTTGAGGTAATATATCCTGCAATCCTGTTTCTCAATCTCTTTGTAGATATAAGGGCAACCTCTTCTACTATCTTCTTATTTGTATCGAAGTCTGTTGTAAACTTATCTCCGTACTTCTCAATAAGTTCGTTACCAGCCCTCTTTATAAATGCCTGTCTAACTCTCCCCAATCTATCACCTATTAGTGTTTTAATTTTTCCAGTGTGGCCAAATTAGATAGAAACTTATTATTTAAATATTTTTTGTTAAAAATAAAGAATTAGATTAACTCTAGGAAGTTCTCTATTAACTTTAAACCTATCTTACTACTCTTCTCTGGATGGAACTGGGTTCCATATACGTTATCCCTTTGAATAACACAGGGGAACCTATAACCGTATTCAGATACACCAACAACAACGTTGTCATCTAGGGGATCTACGTGATAGGAGTGTACAAAGTAGAAGTACTGGTTATCCCCTATACCTTCAAATAGTGCTATGTCCCTTAAAAGCTCTACACTGTTCCAACCTATATGGGGTATCTTCTCCACATCTCTAAATTTTATAACCTTACCCTCGATTACCCCTAAACCCTTTGAGTTGCCTCCCTCCTCACTACTCTCCATAAGTAGATGCATACCTAAACATATACCTAGAAAAGGTATGTTACTCTCAATACATTCCACTAGTGCCTCCCTCAGTGACATCCCCTTATACTCTTTGGAGAGATTCAATACAGCACTTTTGAAGTTTCCAACACCGGGAAATACTATCTTATCTCCACTTAATACCTCCTCTGGGTTATTGGATATCTTAACGTTCTCCCTCCCAGCGTATATCTCAACAGCCTTAACAATACTCCTTAGATTCCCTGCGTTGTAGTCTACTACAACTATCACAGTTATCCCTTTATCTCTTCTAACTCCTTCAACATTTTTAAGACATTTTCTAAAGCTCTGTAGGCGTCCTCCTTCCTCTTCAAACCGGTGATAACAATTTTACCACTTCCAAATATAAGTACTACAACCTTTGGATCCTTCATCCTGTATACTAATCCTGGGAACTGTTCCGGTTCGTATTCCGCTCCGTCCAAGGTAGATATCTTATCCAAGTTAGGCTCAATACCTAACTCAGCAGTGGCGACCATGTTCTGTACCTTGATCTCTGGATTCTCGTCGATGTTAAAACCTGCCTCCTTCAACTGTTTTATAACCTTCTTTATTGCAATCTCTGCCTCCTCCTTACTTTTTGCCCCTGTACAGTTTAACTTCCCACTTCTAAATATTAACAGTGCCACCCTAGGGTCCTTCATCCTGTATACTAATCCTGGGAACTGTTCCGGTTCGTACTCTGCGTTGTCTAACACGTCTGCAACCTGTTCAAGATCGATGTCATCCCCTATCTTAGTGGATACTACAACGTTTACAATGTTTATCTTAGGTTCCACAGTTCCACCTTGAATTTTTATTCTATATATAAAAAGTAATTGATATAAATATTTATAGGGTTATTTTTTTGTGGTATATTTGGATATATGAATGTAAGGGATGATAAAAAATAGATGTTTTACATAAAGAGAGCTCCAAGTCCTGCAGCTGCTGCAACTGTAGCGTCCTCTTTCTTCTCCTCTTCCTTCTTCTCCTCCTTCTTCTCTTTCTTCTCCTCTTCAGCCTCAGGTGCTGGAGCAGGTGCAGCAACAGGAGCTATAGTTGCCTTCTCGAGGACTTCGTCAATGTCTATACCTTCCAATGCTGTTACTAGAGCCTTAACTCTTGCCTCGTCTACCTCTACTCCTGCGGCAGAGAGTATTGATTTTATACCGTCCTCTGTGATCTCCTTACCTACTGAGTGTAGTATCAGTGCAGCGTATATGTATTCCATCCTGTACACCTCCGGGATTTGTTTCCTAGTTTCATTAATCTTTTTCTATATAACATTTTCTATTAGAAGAGTAGGCCTAAACCTACGGCAGCTGGAGGTTCCTCTTTCTTCTCCTCTTCCTTTTTCTCCTCCTTCTCCTCCTCTTTCTCTACCTCCTCCTTGGTGGACTTAGCTGTTGAGGAGACTAACTCCTTTAACTCCTCATCAAGGGCATCTTCACTAAGTTCTGATGCAAGGGCGAGCATATGGGAGTAGGCCTTGGCAAGTATGTCTCCAATAGTCTCCCTTGTTGGATAGGCACTCTCGATAGAGAGGACTCTGGCGTTGTTAAATGCCTTCTGAAGGATAGCCTCTATAGTTTCTGGAGTTGGAATAACTCCCTCAACAGAGAGGGTAAATGCATTCATATATGCCTTCTGGATATCCTGGATGATCTTCTCCTCGTCTATCTTCAGTACATCTGGTGTATAGATAACACCATCTTCGTAAGCTGCCAGGAGGTCTATACCTACCTTAACTGGTTTTACACCTAAGTTAGCTAAAACCACTGCAACCTTATGAGGTACTACCTCCCCCTCTTTAACTACTACAGTGTCTTCCTTTATTACTATCTTACCTTTTTCAATAGCTGCAGGTATACCTACACTTTTCAACTCTCCCAGGAATGGTCCTGGGGGCATTCCTGTAGAACCTTTCTCTACAACTATATCACAGGGGGCAACAGCACCTCCCCTTATTGGAGCAGGGGTCTTACTCTCCTCCAAGGTTTTATAGAGTTTAAAGGGATTCATATCTGTAACTACTATGGCAGCTCCCCTTGCTATGTAGTCTGCCAGTTTGGCAAACTCTGGGTTGTTAGTCTCCTCTGCAACCTCCTTAATAGCCCTCTCTATAAGGGAGTTCCTGGACATCCTAAGTATCATCTTCCCTCTTATCTTATCCCTTATCTCCTGGAGTTGCCTGGCAGGTACGTCCATAAGATCTGCCAGGGCCACAACTTTACCCTCCTTAAGTAACTTCTTTAATCTGTTAACCTCCTCAATCTTCCAAGGGGCAACATGTTTAGCTCCCACTGCTGACATTTCTATCCCCCTATTTTTCTATAGGGACCGCAGGCCCCATAGTTAATTTAACGTAGGCACTTTTAACGTGATAGAGCCCCTTTTCGTACTTTTTAGGTAGTACGTTTAAAACTGCCTCTATGTTCTCAGTTAGTTCCTCATCACTCATCTTCTCAGTGCCTACTAAGGTCTTGAAGAAGGGTTTATCCCTTGTGTTTATAACTACAGTCTTTTTAAGCCTTTCCACCAGGGGCTTTAAGTTGGCAGTTGGTGGTACAGGTTGAGGCATCTTCCCCCTTGGTCCCAGTATAGGACCTAGCAACCTACCTACAAGGGGCATCATATCTGACTGGGCTATGAAGAAGTCATGCTCATTGGCTATCTTCTTTGCAAGTTTTTTATCCCTTCCTAACCTCTCCAAATCCTCCTCTCTTATCACCGTGAGGCCCAGCTCCTCAGCCTGTGCAGCTAAGTCACCCTTTGCTATAACTGCTATCTTTGCCTCCTTGCCCCTTCCATGGGGTAGTACAACCTGTTCCTTCAACCTGTTCTCTGGTTTTGTAAGATCTAACTCCTTTAAATTTACTATTAGTTCTACAGACTGGGTGAAGTTACGGGGCTTGGCACGGGCACGGGCCTCCTTCACTGCCTTCATTATCTTTTCTCTGTCCATATTTATAGCCTCCTCTAGATAACTACTTTTAAAACAGTAAGTAGTGTCTAAAAAAAGGTGTTTTAAATAACTTTAAAGGGATAAAATTAAAGCAAACCTACTATTTAACATCTATTATATAAAGATTACGCTAAATAGTAACCCTTCACTGCTCGTGGAGGTAGAGCACCTCCCCTCTGTAGTTTATCAACTTTAAACCCTCCACTGGAAACTCACCTGAGAGAGGTCTTACTATCAGGGGTACCCTGTATTCCCTGGAGAGTTTCAGCAGTTGATACTGAAGATCCCTTGGAGGTCTTATGGAGTAAAGGAGATCGGCGTATCTGTATACCTTTGACTTAGGGTTGAAGATATCATCTAACTGTCCATTGAGGCCCTCCCTCCTCGCCCTCTCTATAACATCCCTCTTAACATCTATAACTGTAACATCTAGGCC
>DQUI01000014.1 GCA_015662355.1 Methanothermococcus okinawensis | reverse complement strand
TCTGCACCTAGAGCCTTCATAAGTATAACAAGGGGGATACTTCCAGAGAGACCTGGGAATGTAACATTTAATTTACCGTCCTCCTGTCTCTCAACAGTACATAGAGCCCTGAAACCATGTCTAGTGGAGAACACCTTAGCCCCATAGATAGTTTTGTTGTTCCTCTCAGTTTTCTCACATAGGATCCTGTTTTGAACTAGATCCTCCTGAGTTACAAGTACCCTCTCTGAACCGTTTATTATAAAGTAGCCAAGGGGATCTCTAGGATCCTCTCCCATCTCTATTAACTCCTCCCTACTTTTTCCATGGAGGTAGCAGGCCTTGGATCCAAGCATTATCGGTAATTCCCCTATATACACCTCTACTGTTTCACCTTCAATTTCCTCTTCCCCCTCCCCTCCAATAACAGGGGTCATCTCTAGATAGAGAGGGGCAGAGTATGAGAGATCCCTTATTCTAGCCTCCATAGGGGTTATCTTCCTAATGGAACCATCTGCCTCTTTATTTATAGGCTTTCCTACTCTGATCTTTCCAAGTTTTACCTTGTATCCTCCTTTAATTTCAGTCTCAATAACGCCTACTTCATCTACTATCTTCTGTAACTTGTAATCTAAAAATCTGTTAAAGGAGTCTATCTGATGCTTTACTAAACTGTTCTCTTTAAAAAAGGAATCTACTATTGTCTGGGTTTCCATAGTCCTCCCCACGTTAAAAGTAATTTTGATAATAAAAGTATTAAACAGTTCTTTTAATTACTAATCTGTAGTATACACTTTTCCCAGCTGTAGGACTCTCCCTAGTTATTCTAATAACATCCCCTGGTTTTGCCCCTATCTCCTCAACAACAGGGTCTGTATCTAATATCTTAGGTAACTGTTGTATCTTAGTGTTATACTTCTTCAGTAGATCTTCTACCTCTTCTTTAGACATAATCTCATGTTTAGGTACCAACCTGTGGGAGGTTACCTTCACAATCTTAGCCTCCAAAAAAGTTTAATTATATTAATCCCTTGATGTGCATCGTATAGAATATTTTTTACTAATATATATCTTTTTCGCTAAACTTTAGGTGTTAAAAAATATTTAAATAACTGTGATCAATATCACTAATATCAACAAAATCCTGAGGAAGAAGTATGGGTAAGATATACGTAGACTGTGAGGACAAGGCAGGGGAGGAGATATACTACAAGGTAATACAAACTGCCCTGCTAGATGTAGTTATCAGTAAATCCCTAAACAAGGTAGTGATGATATGTAGGGAAAAGGACCCTTACTTTATCATCGGCGTCCTACCAAAGTCCACCTCTAAACCTGTAAAACTTAGGGATGTTGTAAAGGTAGAGGAGAGTAAAAAGGTGGGAGATAAAAAGATTACAAAGTTGAGGATAGTAGATGAAACCTACGCCCCCCAGTTGTTAGACAAGTTAAATGTAATAGATCAGCCCTCAAGGTTTGAGATTATCACAGACTCCCCTATAGATCTAGACATGGTTATATACGATGCCCAGGAGGAGTTTATATCTAAGGTATTGGACTTTATGAACAGGGTATTTCCTGAGGGTATGAGAATAAGAAAGGCATTTTACGGTAAGAGTATTGTTATGATAGCATCTGAGAGGCCATTTGAAGAGGAGTGGATAAAGAAGGCCCTTGAGTTAAAGGAGGAGTTAGAAAGGGATAACTCTATATCCTGTGCATGTATTTAAATATATCTTCATGTTGTACTATCACCTTTACTCCTATCTCCTCACCAACTTTATCTAACTTCTTTATTAGCTCCTCAAATCCACTGTTTGAGTTAGATATGTCTACGAGCATTATCATGGTGAAGAGGTTTCCCATGATAGACTGTCTTATATCTAAAATATTTACGTTGTTCTCTGCAAGGGTGGAGGCTATCTTTGCAACTATCCCTACCTTATCCCTTCCAGTTACTGTTATAACAACCCTCTCCATTAAATACCACCTAGCTCTTTTAATGGGAGAAGTGTTTTAAACCGTAGATATCCAATCCCTTTTCAGATATTAAACCTGCAGCATCAGATCTACACTGTTGACACGCCCTAAACTGAGGTAGATATTTCTCACATCTCTCCCTTATCTCCTTTATCTCCTTACAACTAGGGGGCCTTAGATCCTTCATCTTGTAGAGGGGGATAAGGGGGATTATATTCTGGAGATGTGCAGTATCTTTAAAGGTTTTAGCAATATCTACTATGTGATCCATATTTATCTCAGGTATAAGTACTGTATTTATCTTCACCACAAGATCTAGATCGTGAGCCCTTTTAATGCCCTCTATCTGATTCTCAATAAGTATAGATGCCCCCTCCTCTCCCCTGTATACTTTACCGTCGTAGTATATCCACTCTACAATATCCTTGAGTATCTTTGGATCTATAGCGTTTACAGTTACTGTTACAGCTTTTACATCTAAGTCTGCAAGTTTTTTAGCATACCTTGGGAGTAGTAGGCCGTTGGTGGAGAGGCACTTTGTCAACTCTGGAAACTTGTTGTATAGGATCTCCAAGGTTTCAAAGGTCTCCCTGTTGAATAAACTGTCCCCTGGGCCTGCTATACCTACAACCTTTATATTAGGCATCTTTTTAATCAGCTCCTTTAAATAATCCTCTACCTCCTCAGGTTTCATAATACCCTTTGCCACTCCTGGCCTCATTTCACAGCACTCCTCTCCTATACTCCTCCTGCAGAACTTACAGGCGATGTTACACCTTGGGGCAACAGGTAGATGAACCCTGCCCACCTTGTCATGGAGTTTCTCGTTGTAACAGGGATGTACCTTTAATATGTGGGCAAATTTAGACATTTTTTTAGTTCCCATCTTTTCACCGTATAAAGAGATAGAATTAAAAGGGACATCGGAAGTTCCTCCCTGCATACTTAGGATATCCTAGCTCCTCCTCGATCCTTATAAGTTGGTTGTACTTTGCAGTCCTCTCCCCCCTTGCAGGTGCCCCAGTTTTTATCTGTCCAGTATTTAAGGCAACGGAGAGATCTGCAATAGTGGTATCTTCAGATTCTCCACTTCTATGGGATACTATAACTCCATAACTATTTCTAAAGGCTAAATTTGCTGCATCTATCGCCTCTGTCAACGTCCCTATCTGATTTACCTTTAGAAGTAGTGCATTTGCAGCCCCTCTCTTAATACCCTCCCTTAACCTCTCAGTATTTGTTACAAATAGATCGTCTCCTACTATCTGTATCCCCTTTAACTCCTTTGTAATCCTTGCAAAGCCTTCAAAGTCATCCTCGTGGAAAGGGTCCTCAATGGAGACGATGTTATACTCGTTCACTATCTCCTTGTATAGGGAGAGAAGATCCTCTCTAGATAACTCCTTACCCTGGAGGATATAGCAGTCCTTCTCCCTGTTGTAGAACTCTGTAGCTGCACAATCTATGGCGTATACTATCCTGTCCTCATAACCGGACAACTTTACAGCTTCGTCTAATAGATCTAAGGCCTCCCTAACGTCCTTTACAGGAGGTGCAAATCCTCCCTCGTCTCCAACGTTTACTGCATCCTTCCCATATTTATCTAAGATAACCCTCCTCAAGGTATGATATACCTCAGCAGACATCCTTATAGCCTCAGAGATAGAATCTGCACCTACTGGCATTATCATGAACTCCTGGAACTCTAACTGATTACCTCCGTGGACACCTCCGTTGAGTATATTCATCATTGGAACAGGCATAACGTAGGAGTTACAACCTCCTATATACTTGTAGAGAGGTAGAGATGCAGTATCTGCTGCAGCCTTTGCAACTGCAAGGGATACTGCAAGTATGGCGTTGGCACCTAACTTACGCTTGTCCTTTGTAGAGTCCAGTTCCTTCATTAACATGTCGATCTCTCTCTGCATACGTGAGTCAAAACCTATTAACTCAGGTTTTATAATGGAGTTTACATTCTCTACTGCAAGGAGCACCCCTTTACCTCCAAATCTTATCTCCCTATCTCTAAGTTCCATAGCCTCATGAGCCCCCCTTGAGGCGCCACTGGGAACTATAGCTCTACCGTATCCTCCACCTTTAGTTACAACCTCCACCTCTACAGTGGGATTTCCCCTGGAGTCTATAACCTCCCTACCTATCATATCCTTAATCTCAAAGGACTCATCTACGTTTTTCAGCACTCTATCACCTGTTTTGTTTATTATTGAGGTTTATTATAATACCCTCTTATTTTTTATACTTTTTTAATAAGAATAATAACAATCATAAAAGATTATTACTACCTTTACGGTGGTTATATGTCTGAAAGTGTAGAAGATTTTCTAGAGAAAGTTTACATCTTTACCAGGGCTAAAAATAGACCTGTAAAAACAACTGAGTTGGCAAAACTTCTGAATATAAAACCTCCTGCTATTACAAATATGGCTAAAAAACTTCATAAACTAGGCTATGTAGAGTATGAACCTTACATAGGTATAAGGTTAACAGAGAAAGGTATAGAGAAGGCAAAGATTATTATGGACAAACATAGAACTATAGAACGATTCTTAGTTGAATGCCTAGGACTGGATAAAGAGATAGCCTATAGGGAGGCCTGTAAGTTGGAACATGCTATGTCTGATACAGTATTTAAGAGATTTAAAAAGTTTGTTGAAGGTTATAGTAGGGATAAGAGAATTAAACCCCCATCACAATCCTAAATAGATTCCTAAGTCCAGGGGCAAGACCTAGTGCCATCACTGCAATTTTTAAGATATTTCTCAAATCCCTGTCTTCCACCTCTAGATTGAGGATATAGAGTACAGCTATAACTGCTATCAACTTTAAAGGTATCATAACAAAGGGGCCAAAGTGATCCATGAAGAACCTTGGCAGGGGATGTTGTTCCCAGTAGTTGTATAGCCCAACTCCAAGGGCAGTGGATACACCGTCTATAAGTTGGGCCAGTATAACGTATCTATCTAGGGGCTGGAGCTTTAGAGTATTTTTTAAAGGTTCTACTTTTTCCAGGATGTATATAAGGGGAGTATACACTAGAAACACCAGGGAGAAAAAATACAACAACACCTCTATATGGACTATACTCTTTAAAAAGACAGGTATTAAGTAGAGGAGAGGTAACACCCCTATCACTGTTGCCAGTAGATAGTACCTCTCTTTAAGTATTATGGCAGATAGAATCACTGCCATGATATAGTATATACCTATTAATACTACAATACCTGGGGTTACAGTGTAGTAGGTATAGGGTATATACCCCCTATCTACAAGAGCCCTTATAAGGGATATAAGAACTGTATAAGTTACAGTAACTAGTGCAAATCTCTCATCTATCTCTATCTCAAGTATCTTACATACCCTGTAAAATATATACACCATTAAAAACAGTAGAATACCGTAAGTAATCTCCTGGACGAAGTTATACCCTGACTGCCTCTCTATAGGCTCTATATAATACCTGTATAGGAGACTTTTAATATATGACAGATCCATCTATTCACCTGGTTTTAATCCTTCCTATAGAAACACTTTTAATATTGAAAAAATATATAAACAACGGAGTACTCCACAGTTTATGATGTAAAGTTATCCAAAGGTGAAAACCCTATGAGTACTACCCCTTCTATTAAAAACACGGATTTAGAGGAGTTGGAAAGAATAGCTAAAAGGATAAGATACAACATTGTAAAGATGATAGGACTGGCTAAATCTGGCCATCCTGGTGGTTCCCTATCTGCAACTGATATTATAGTGGCCCTGTACTTCAAAATAATGAACCACGATCCAAAGAATCCAGATAAAAAAGACAGGGATATATTTGTACTAAGTAAAGGGCACGCCTGTCCTGCACTCTATGCAGTTCTTGCAGAGTTAGGATATTTCGACAAGGAGGAACTGTGGAAATTGAGGAAAGTTGGTGCCCTACTTCAGGGGCATCCCTCTATAAGTATCCCTGGAGTTGAGGCCAGTACAGGATCCCTTGGACAAGGTTTCTCAGTGGCTGTAGGTATGGCCCTGGGATGTAAACTGGATAAGTTAAATAACACTGTCTATGTTCTCCTAGGAGATGGGGAGTGTCAGGAGGGACAGGTGTGGGAGGCTGCCATGGCTGCTCATCACTACAAACTTGACAACTTAATAGGTTTTATAGATAGGAATAAACTCCAGATAGACGGATGTACTGAAGATGTAATGAGTTTAGGAGATTTAAAGGAGAAGTTTAAAGCCTTTGGATGGGATGTATTCGAGATAGATGGCCACAACTTCCAGGAGATAATAGAAACTGTCAACACGGCAAAGTCCTTAAAGAATGGTAAACCTAAGATGATCATAGCAAACACTGTTAAAGGTAAAGGGATCTCCTTTATGGAGGATAAGGTTGAATTCCACGGTAAGGCCCCAAGTGAGGAGGAGTTAGAGAGGGCACTTAAGGAACTCTCTGAAGATATCTAAAGTGTAAAGAAGGAGGAAATTATGGTTAAGATAGGAGCCTCTATACTCTCTGCAAATTACGGATATCTAAAGGAGGAGGTTAAGAAGGTAGAGAGGGCAGGTGTAGACTTCATCCATATAGATATGATGGATGGACACTTTGTACCTAACATAAGTATGGGTATAGGAATAGCCAAGTACGTAAAGAATATCACCTCTCTACCTACTGAGGTCCATCTTATGGTGGAGAACCCTGAGATGTTTATACCTATTTTGGCAGAGGATGTGGACATGCTCTCCTTCCATATAGAGGCCTGTAAATTTCCCTTTAGAACTATAAATCTAATAAAGGAAAAGGGCTCTAAGCCTATAGTGGCCCTAAACCCCTCAACACCTATAAACAGTATCGAGTATATCCTAGACGAGGTATACGGAGTACTTGTAATGACTGTAGAACCTGGGTTCTCAGGGCAGAAGTTTATACCTCAGATGCTCAAGAAGATAGGGAGGCTAAGGGAACTTATAGATAGGGAGGGGCATGAGGTCCAGATCTTCGTAGATGGAGGTATAAATTTAGAGACTGCTCCAAAGGTGGTAGAGGCAGGTGCAGATGCACTTATCTCCTCCTCTGCCATATTCAATGCTGGAGACGTGGAGGAGGCTGTTAGAAGACTTAGGGAGGTAGTGCAATCTAGAAAGAGATGAAAGGTGAATCTATGAAGTACAAACTTGGTGAAAAAAAAGGTATGAGGGTTGCCTACGGAGAGACATTAGTGAAGTTGGGGAAGGAATTTCCAAACCTTGTAGTCCTAGATGCAGATCTCTCAGGATCTACAAAGACCTCTATGTTTGCAAAGGTTTTTCCAGATAGGTTCTTCAACGTAGGTGTTGCAGAGCAGAATATGATGGGCATGGCTGCTGGACTTGCCAGGATGGGGAAGTTAGTATTTGCCTCTACCTTTGCCATGTTTGCAACTGGAAGGGCATGGGAGCAGATAAGAAACTCTATAGCATATCCTAACCTCAATGTAAAGATCGTTGCAACTCACAGTGGTATAACTGTAGGGGAGGATGGGGCAACCCATCAGATGACTGAGGATATGGCTATAATGAGGTGTATTCCAAATATGAGGGTAATATCTCCAACGGACTACTACGAGACGAAGAGTGTAATAGAGTGGTGTGCAAGGAACGAGGGGCCAGTTTATGTTAGGATGCCAAGGAGGGATACTGAAACTGTATTTGCCAGCGAGGAGGATGCTAAATTCCAATTTGGAAAGGGGAGGATACTGGAGGAGGGCTCAGATGTAACAATTGTTGCCACTGGGGAGATGGTGCCTGAGGCTATAAAGGCTTTGGAACTTTTAAAACAGGAGGGAATAGACGCTCAGCTAATATCTATGGCCACTATTAAACCTATAGACGAGGATATGATAGTCAACTCCACCAACGACTTAATAGTATCTGTAGAGGACCACAACATCATAGGGGGACTGGGAAGTGCCATAGGGGAGATAATTGCAGACCACGGTCTAAATAAGAGGCTTCTTAGATTGGGAATAAGGGATGTATTTGGCATATCTGGAAGTGCCACAGATCTCCTAAGATACTACAGGTTAGATGGAGAGAGCATATATAGAAGAGTAGTGGAAGAACTTAGAGGATAAATGGGATCCTATGAGGTTGAAAATTGGAATCCTTGAGATACTTGTAATACTCTCTATCCTCGTAACCTCTGGAGCTTTAGTATATAAATACCTGTCCTCCTCAAGTGATACCTACTCTTTTGATGGAGATCAGATGTACAAGTGTGCATGGGTTGCTGAGAAGATCCTCTCTAAAGGTTTTCCCCTCTACGCAGATATCTACGGGAGATGGAGTAGTACTGGGGAGGAGTTTAACGGTACAGTACTCGTAGTTAGAGCCCGTGGTGGAACCCTCTATGCTATATACAGTAATAGGTCTGTAACTGTTGGAGGAAGAATGGCCTATAAAGAGGACATAGCTGGGGAAAGAATTATCTTAAAACCTCTGGGAAATACTATAATATCCCATGAGATAGGTCCTCTTGAGGGACACTCTTTTAAAGATATAGAGGAGGGGATAGAGAGAAGTGTTAAACCATACAGGGAGTTGAATATCACTATACTGGATATCTATATATCAGGGGTTTTTGCTGTAGATTCAAAAACCTACAAACCTACTGAGCAGCAGTATATAAAGAACAGAATAGAGGAGATAAATAACAGGGGAAGTAACATCAAGGTGAATTTTTTAGATAAGGGTTTAACGATAGAGGGAAAACAGAGAATAGATAACTTGGAAATTTTTGACAGTTTAACAACACCTGAAAAGATACTTACATCAAAGATTAAAGTGTATTTAATTGTAAATGAAACTTTAGAGGAACTACCTAGGACCATTAAGTCCTACAATATTAGTAACATAGTAACTTTAAAGTAAGGATAAACATGGAGTATATAAGAAGTACATGTAGAAGGTTAGAGGGGCACCATCTATTTTTAATTCTTACATCTCTTTTTATAGTACTTACTGGTGTATCCTATTATACAGGTACCTTAGTACTTCTCAGTGCCCTCATATTTTATATATCCTTTGTTGTAGGTAAGAGACTTTATTACATCCTAGGATTAGATGAAGGGGATAGAGAGATATACAAGAGAGAGTATACTTTTGGATTACTTCTTATGAATATAGGACTACTATTTTTAATCCTAGATATCCTCTGGGCAGGGGGTATACCTCTATTTGATCCTACATCTAAGAGATTTCTAAGTCCCCTGTACACCATGTTATCCCGTCTCCTAATTCTAGGCTGGGCTATAGTAATAGCCTCTAACTTATCCCTGGATAAAGTAAGAGTTGTTTTATACTCCCTTATCTTCGCCGCCGTTGTAATGCTCCTAGGATATAGAACAGGGGTAGTTGTACTTCTAACGTCCACCCTCTTTGTTCTCTACTACAGTAACAGGATAAAAAACAGGGAGTTAATACTCTTTGTCCTAGGAATATTTCTCCTACTACTACTGTTGTCCCTTATAAGGTTGAAGGTAGTAGGTAGTGAAGGTATCCCACTACTGTCTAGGATGGACCTAACTATGAGTGTATTAGATATAATAGTCCACAACTTCAACGGAGTATTTAACGGCTATCTGTTATACTGTGCCATATACTCCTATCTTGGTATGGCTCCAGGTCCAAGAACTGTAATAGCTAACAGTTTAGGTATTCAAGGTGTTACAATAACTCCAACGATATTTGGAGGGGTAATTGGAGACTTCGGGATACTAGGTGTTATACCGTACTTCGCCATACTAGGTATATCCATGGGGCTCCTCTATAAGATCGCTGAAAATTCTAAAGGGATATATTTAGGGGTTTACGCTGTAATACTCTCCTATCTACTTGTGTCCATTGAAACTGCTATCTTAGATTTAGACGTAATAATGTACTTTATCCTTGGTTTCCTACTGTGTATCTACGCCATAGTTAAAAAGTATCGCTCCTGTTAGGAGGAGTAAAAAAGAGTTTATTCAAAAATTACCTTTATTGCCTTTGTTGGACAGATGTCTTCACAGACCCCACAACCTGTACATAGCTCCTCCTGGGCTACAACTACTTTATCTCCCTCAACTGTGAAAACCTCCATTGGACAGTTATGATAGCACTCTCCACACTCCTTGGCACCTTTACATAACTTATAATCGATTGTTACAGTGGGCATCTATTCACCTTGTCTTTTTTGTTTTCATAAAAAGATTTGTAATATAAATATTTACCTGTTCTTAGCACCTTCCCCTGGCTCTCCGTAATGGAACTCCTTACCTGTTTCAAATATCTTTATGCATCGATCTCCAAACCTCTCAATATCCTTCAAGAACATTCCAAATTGAATATAGTAATTTATATCTTTTGTTTTGCCTTTCTCCTTCTCAGATAGAACTTTCATAATTTTGTCTAACTTCCTGTGAAGTTCTTCCTCTAAGTCGTATATCTCAAAGGAAACCTTTTTATCCCTGACCATGTCCATGGCTATAGTAAACATCCTCTTAGTTATATTAAATATCTCATCTATATCCTGATGGAGGTACTCCCTTATATAGAGCCCCTCTAATATCTCCTCTGCAATATTTGAGAGGTAGTCCCCACATCTCTCAATATTGGAGGCTATCTTGGCAAGGAGTGCTGTCTGTCTAGGAGGGAGATATTTAAGGTCGTTCATCTTGAGGGTGATGTTAACCTCCTCCTCTAACTTGTTAAGGGTATAGTCCTGATATATAACACTCTTTGCCTCCTCTACATTTCCTGTTTTCAATCCCTTGTGAACTTTATCTAAGTTTTTTAGTACCTTGTTACCCATCTTATCCAGAAGTTCGATAATATGAGACGTAGGTTTCTCTATCCTGTTGTATATATCTAACTTTGACAACTTCTCTATATCTACAACGTAGGGGTGAAGTACTATTCTCTCATCAATTAAAGGTTTAAGTAACTTTGCCACGTATCTTCTACTTATGTTTAACTTCTTTGCTATTTCATCCTGGGTTTCAGGTTCTTCCTTTAGTATAGTCTCTATGATAGCTGCCAATGTGGCATCTTTGCCCCTTAACATCTTACCCCATTGTGGAACATTTATACATATTATATGATTTAAGTACTTCATCTTTTAATATATTTACTATCCTTCTCTTGTACTCTAGAAACTCTAAACTATCCCTCTTTCTCGGTCTTGGTAGGTCTATAGGGATAATGTCCTTTATCCGCCCTGGTCTTGCAGTCATCACTATAACCCTATCAGAGAGGTATATAGCCTCCTCTACACTGTGAGTAACAAATACTACCGTCTTTTTCTCCTTCTCCCATATCTTTAGAAGTTCATGTTGAAGTATAGTTCTCGTCTGTACATCGAGGGCTGCAAAGGGCTCATCCATAAGTACTACCTTGGGATCGTTAGCCAAGGTCCTTGCAATAGCTACCCTCTGCTGCATACCTCCACTAAGTTCATAGGGATAGGCCTCCTCAAAACCTTCCAACCCAGTCATCTTTATAAATCTCCTGGCAATCTCATACCTCTCTCTCTTAGGTATACCTCTAACCTCCAGTCCAAATGCAACGTTATTCAATACGTTCCTCCAGGGGTATAGGCTATACTGTTGAAATACCATTCCCCTCTCTGCCCCAGGTCCCTCAATCCTCCTCCCCTCCATAAGTATCTCTCCAGAGGTAGGTTTCTCAAGCCCTGCAATGAGCCTCAACAGTGTAGATTTACCACATCCACTGGGACCTACAATAGAGAGAAACTCGTTGTATTTAACGTCAAATGTAACGTTATCCAAGGCTAGAATCTCTTTATTCTTACTTACAAACTTTTTACTTACATTTCTAATCTCCAGGATATTATCCATTGGAAACACCTTTATCTTATTAGATACCTCTTCCACTTGAAGCATCTGTCCTCTATGTACCTCAGCCCCCTGTCTAGAAGAAGCCCTATTATACCTATTATTATCATACAGGCAATAACTACATCCATTCTACTTAGGGAGTAGGCGTACATGATAAGATACCCTAGACCTGCACTACTCCCTGGGAGCATCTCTGCCGCTACAACACACATCCAGGCAATACCTGCCCCTATCCTCAATCCAGTTAGTATACTTGGGAGGGATCCAGGGATAATTACCTTTAAGAGGATGTCCATCTCTTTAGCTCCAAGGGTCTGGGCAACCTCTATAAGTATCTTAGGTACCCCCTTTACCCCTGCAATAGTATTAAGGAGTATGGGAAAAAATGCACCTATAAATATTATAAACAACATAGAGGTCTCTCCTATACCGAACCATGCCAGGGCTAGAGGTACCCAGGCAAGGGGAGGTATTGGCCTTAGAAGCTCTATCACTATATCGAAGAGATCCATGATTACTGGATAATACCCCATAAGTATTCCCAGGGGCACTCCAACAGCCCCTGCTAGGATAAACCCTGAGAGTACCCTTTTTATACTAACCAGTGTATTTTCCAGTAGAGTACCTGTTCCTAGGATGGAGAGGTTAGGATTTATTAAGACTTTTATCACCTCCTCCACTGGAGGGAGTACTACAGGGTTATTCAACCATATAGCTAAAAGTTCCCAGAGTGCAAGACCAAATAAGGGCATTACAATCTTTCTAAAGTTCATCTTACCTCCTCCACTATTTACTTTTTATAGTATAACCTTGTACTTTTATACTTTAAGGTTAAAATTAGTGCCAGCATTATAAAATACTGTTAATTCTATTTCATTGAATAAAAACAGTTACTTTCAATGTGGTGGAAGTATGAAGAGGAGAGAGGACAATCCCTTTAAAAAGATCCCAACTATTCTCTTTCCAGAGGAACTTATGAACAAGGCCTACAACAGGGCAGAAAAGGCTGCAGATAATCTTAGGAAATCTACAATGGGTTTTAGTCTCTACAAAGCTAGAGTTATAGAGGATCAAAAGGTAAGAACTGCTGCTTCTGTTGTAGCAGATTATCTCTCCAATATAGTGAAGAAGACCCCCTCTCTAGACAACTTAAATCCCTTCTACAGGGAGATAGTGGAGATCCTTATAGACACAGATGAATTTAAGAAGTCCCTTGGAGCTATAAACTGGGCCTCCCAGTTAGTTAGAAAACTTGGGAGCAACTACAGTAGAAGGATAAGGAGGGCTAAAAGTCCCCAGGAGGCCTCGAAAATAAGGAAAGAGTTCTTTGGTAGGGTTTCCTCTGTACTTAAACAGATATATCCCAATCTAGCCTGTATTGCAGTAGCCAGGGAGAAGTTAAAAAACATCCCCACTGTTAAAGACATGCCTACAGTGGTAATAGCAGGTTATCCTAACGTTGGGAAGTCTTCACTATTAAGGAGATTGACAGATGCAGAACCTGAGGTTAACTCCTATCCCTTTACAACTAAGGGACTGAACATTGGATACTCCCAGTACAGTATTCAGTTTATAGATACCCCAGGAATACTAGATAGGCCTATCTACGAGAGGAACGACATAGAACTCCATGCAGTGGTGGCCCTTAACTACCTTGCAGATGCAATAGTATACGTAATAGATCCTACTGAGTACTGTGGATATACTATAGATGAGCAGTTGAATCTACTGAATGAGATTATAGAGACATTTGACGTCCCTGTAATAGTGGCCATTAACAAGATAGATATAGACGAAAAGGAATACAGGGAGAACTTGGAAAAGGTAGAGAGGTTTCTAAAAGAGAAGAATATTAAAGACGTGGTAAAGATATCCACTGAGAAAGGTATTAACTTAGATAAGTTAAAGAGGAAAATTATTGAGGTATTGAGATCCTCCAACAAATTTCATTCAACAGAGGAGGAAAACTCTTAAATATCTTACTTCTTGTATACGTGGATATGTCTAGTTAAACTACCATGGACGTACAACTTGTGTATCTCCCTCAACTCTAGATCTAGGTCTACTCTCCTAGGATAGGCAAACACCATATAACCTCCATCCTTTAGAATGTCCCCAAGTTTTTTTAATATGTCTATAACATCCCCCTTTACAGATGTGAGTATCCCGTAGGGGGGATCTGTAACAACGGCGTCTACACTTTCAATCCCCTTAGATCTTAAATAATCTACTATATCCCTGGCATCCATCCTCTTTATCTCCAGTACTCTATCCTCTAGCTTATAGGACTTTAGATTCAATAAAGTACCTCTTATCATCCTCTCCTCTATATCACAACCTATCAGTTTACAACCTATCATACCTCCCTCTATGAGAAAACCCCCTACTCCACAAAAGGGATCTAGTAGTATATCCCCCTCCTTTAACCTAGCTAGGTTTATCATCCCCCTGGCAAGTTTTGGGAGGATACTTCCAGGGTGAAAGTATGCCCTTAGATGGGGCCTGTTGTTGTAGAAGTACTTTCTCTCCCTCTTTCTAACAAGTAAACCTAGATATATCCTATCCTGGAGTAGTATCACCTTTACTACCTTAGAAGGTTCCTGGAGATTTACCTGGGCCTTTGTTTTCTCTTTCAGGACACCTCCAACTATCCTCTCAACAGTTGTAGAGCTTATATCTCCCTCTTCCAACTTTACAGCCCTAACTGCAAAACTGTCCCTAGAGGGATCCATCCCAAGGGTACTGAAGAGCTCCTCAGAGGGCATCTCCTTTAACCTCTGGATAAGGAGCTCAAGGCCCTCCTTTAGAGATCCCTGGTACTCCACCTTAGTGATTATAAGATGCCCCTCCTCGATGTAGGCACCTCTTTTAACGATTTTTTCTATACCCTCAACAAGGGCCCACCTATCTAGGGAAGAGGTTACTACCCCGTAGTTTTTAAGAACCTCCAATTTATGTCCTCCTAGGTATATCTCCAGGAGGGCCTTTAACTCAGAGAGTGGGAGGGTCTTATGTTCCTTTAGAAGTAGAAATCCAGCCTCCATAGTTGCCCCTTAATCTATTAAGCTCTTTTCAACTACTGGACCTCTAGGACTGACCTCTTCAAATATCTGGGCCTGAAAGGAGTATATCTTTACAGGGTATTTGAGCCAGGCATCTGGAGGTAGGGAGGCCTTAAGACATAAATTGGAGAGGTACTCTGCCACGTCCCATCCCTGCTCCACAGGAACCTGAGGTAGTAGTAAACCTCTGTACATCCCATACTCTATTATTAACCCGTCTCTACCTATCTTTATCTTATCTAGATACTCTAGAGGGTCCTCCACCTCTATTAACTTAGGGGGAGTTAATACACTTACCTCTACTACTATGTTGTCCATCTCCTCCAGTGTTACAGGGGGAAACCTTGGATCCTTAACTGCAGCACTTATAGCAGCTTCCTTGAGGGCCTCTATAAGGGGCATAACAGGTTCAGGTATTCCAATACACCCCCTTAATGCCCGCTCTGGATAGGTATGGAGAGTTACAAAAACCCCCCTAGGTTCATCAAACTTCTTAGGATATTTTACAGGTGTTATATCTTTACCAGCTAGATAGTTTTCAATAACTGCTCTCGCGTACTTTACAGCGAATGTACCTTCCTCTAAGGTTAACCTATCCATACTATCTCCATTAATTTTTATAATAGATACTTAATAATTAAGTTAATATTTATTACTATTTAAGGTGATTTCATGTTTGCAAGGGAGATCCAGTTAAAGGGGCATATAATAGACAACCTTATTCTGCCAAAGGTATTTGACACTATACTAGAACTTGGAGGGGATTACAAGGTACTGGAGTTTCACATAGGTAAGAGGAAAACTGATATCTCCTATGCCCGAATACTTGTTATAGGAAAGGATCAGGCCCATCTAGATAAGATATTAGAGGAGCTACAGAACATTGGAGCTGAGATCCCAGAGATCGAGGATGTGGAGGTGAAGAGGGCTGAGAGGGATAAGGTACTACCAGATGGTTTCTACTCTACAACTAACCACCCTACGTATATCAAGTATAGGGGTAAGTGGATAGAGGTGGAGAAACCTAAGATGGATGGGGTTATTGTAGTTTATCCAGAGGAGATGAGGGCAGAGACTAAGGTTATAAGGGAGATTAAGAAGGGGGATCTTGTAGTTGTAGGTCATAAGGGTATAAGGGTGATACCCCCTGAGAGGCCAAGGGAGAAGGGGCAGCTATTTGAATTTATGAAGTCAGAGGTCTCTGCGGAGAAACCTAAGGAGGCCATTATAAAGAGGATAGCAAGGGAGATGTACAGGATAAGGGAGGAGTACAGGAAAAGTGGAAAGGGAGGTATAGTGGTAGTTGCAGGTCCTGCTGTAATACACACTGGAGGAGGTCATGCACTTGCAAAGTTGATAAGTATGGGATATGTCCAGGCCCTCTTTGCAGGTAATGCACTTGCAACCCACGACATAGAGAGTGTTCTATACGGCACCTCCTTAGGGGTAGATCTCTCAACGGGAAAACCTGTACTAGGGGGACATAAACATCACATATACGCTATAAATACTGTTATGAAGGCTGGTAGTATCAAAGATGCTGTTGAGCAGGGATTAATAAAGGAGGGTATAATGTATCAGTGTATAAAGAATAACGTCCCCTATGTACTAGCTGGCAGTATAAGGGATGACGGTCCCCTCCCTGACGTTATAACTGACGTTGTAGAGGCCCAGGATAAGATGAGGGAGTTACTTTTAGACAAGAAGATGGTACTAATGATGTCCACATTACTTCACTCTATAGCAACTGGGAACTTGATGCCCTCTTATATAAAGACTATCTGTGTAGATATCAACTCAGACGCTGTAACGAAACTTATGGACAGGGGCACCTCCCAGGCTATAGGGGTTGTTACAGATGTTGGGGTGTTTATCAATCGACTGGTGGAGGAGTTGGAGAGGTTGGAGAGGGAGAACAGTGGAGATAGTCAGTCTAAATCAGAGAAGGTGTGATACTATGGACAGGATGAAGGACTCAAAGGCCCTGATAAAGAGGGCTATATCCACTATACATACTCTAAAGAGGAGGGAGGGGAGTACTCTAGAGGTGAGGTCCCCAGTGTCCTACAGAGATGCAAAAGCAGGGAGGATAGATATAGAGGAGTTCAAAAATGCTGTATACACCCTCCTAGAAGCTGACGACTACCTCTACAGGAAGGCTCCCCACCATAGACTAGAGGATAGAGAGGCTAAGGAGTTCTGTAAGTTAATATTCAAGTGTAAAAAACACCTAGATAAGGTGTTAGAGGGATTTGACTTTAAATTCCAGGGGGAGGTTAAGTTAAAGGAGGATAAGTTATACATAGTCAGTAGTAAGAAGCTGTTAAGAAGTTTGAAGAGTAAGATGCCAGAGATAAACGTGATCTCTACAGATGGTGTTTTACACCCAGAGGATATGAAAACATTAAGACCAGATATTAGTGAAAAGGCCCTTAAAGGTATATCTAAAAAGTGTGAGATTATAAGAAGGGAGATAGAGAAGTTGATAGAGAAGCTTAAACCCTCTGAGGTAGTGGTTATAGTAGATGAGAGTAATAGGGGGGATCAACTTGTATATTTAAGGGCCAGGGAGTTATACGGTGCTAAAAAGATAGATATAGAAGATCTAGACCTCTAGGGATATTATGCTCTATATAGTGGGAATAGGCCCAGGTGGAGAGAGATACTTTACCAGGGAGGCTGAGGAGGTATTAGGAAGTGTAGACCTTATAGTGTGCTACAGAGGTTATAGGAAGTACATAGAGAGGTTTAAAAAGGAGATCTATACAACAGGGATGAGGGGGGAGATAGAACGGGTTAGATATGCCCTGAAGGAGGGGGAGAGGAGGGATGTTGCACTTGTATCCAGTGGAGATCCTACTATATACGGCATGGCCTCCTTAGCCTATGAGTTAGCAGAGAGGGATAACTGTAAGGTTACAATAAAGGTAGTTAGTGGTGTCACCGCCGCCAGTGTATCCTCTGGCATATTAGGGGCTCCTCTAAATCACGACTTTGCAGTTGTCAGTTTAAGTGATTTACTTATACCTCTAGAGGTGATACTTAAGAGAATAAGGTGTGCCCTAGAGGGGGATTTTGTCTTAGTACTATACAACCCTCTAAGTAAATCTCGGAGGACCCCCTTCTTAAAGACGTTAGATATAATAAAAGAGTACAGGGAAAAGAGAGGAATAGATTACATAGTAGGTATTGTTAAAAACGCTGGAAGGGAGGGGGAGGAGTACAGGATCACCACTATCGAGGATATCTACAACAACTTAGAGGAGTATATGGAGTTCATAGATATGAATACTACCTTGATAGTGGGGAACACCAACACCAGGATAGTTCTTAACAAGATGATTACACCTAGGGGATACCTCAATAAGTATCTTTAAGATTCTCCCTCTTCTGTATTCTCCTGCTCCTCAAATATTACTTTAAAGAGTTTACTGTTGTAATCCTTTGCCAACTTACAGGCGTCGTAGATACTGAACAGTATAATTAGAGGGGTAGTAATAAGGCCAATAAATAATATACATAACAACGATGAAATTAGATAGATACTAAATATTAATAGACCTCTTGTACCTCTCCCTATATAGAGATGGCCAACTCCTGGTATTAGACTAAGAAGGGCTGCAATTCCAGTATTCTTTTTCTTTATCTCATAGTAGATAATCCTATAGCTTTTTTCTACGTCTTTTATCAGCTCTCTAACTGTGTTCAACTCTTTTTCCCAGTCTTCATCTATACTCTCTATAAATTCATCCATTATTTTGTTTAGATCCCTGTTATCCATAGTATCACTTTTTTAATCTATAGTAAGTATATCTCCCCTTATTTTATATATAACTTCAATCCTCCCTCTTAGAGGTAAGTACCCTATAACCTCCCTTCACAGTTACAGTTCTAACGTTACCAAATACCTCCTCCATATACTTTGCAAGGGATTTTGCCCCATGTTTCCTCTGGACTACTAGCCATATACTACCTCCCTCTTCCAACAGATCCTTCCCCTCTCTCACTATCCTGTGGATCACATCCTTTCCCGCCTTTATAGGGGGGTTTGAGACGATCTTGGTAAATTTCCTATCCTTCACCTTCTCGTATAGATCACTGTGAAGTACCTCTATATTTTTACCCTCTAGATTGTTTATCCTTACGTTCTCCCTTGCAAGTTTTACAGCCCTCCTGTTTATATCTGTCATCACCACACTATCTACCTCATCACATACACCTATTCCTATAACCCCATATCCACAGCCAACGTCTAACACCCTATCTCCCCTCTCCAACTCCAAGGCCTCCACAAGTACTGTAGTACCTTTATCTATTTTTTTAGGGGAGAACACACCACTGTCTGTTTTAAATACAAACTTCTTACCCCTTAATGTAGCCTCAATTAACCTCTCCCTGTGGGCAGATGTTGGTTTTTCAGAGAAGTAGTGCATTTTATCACTCCTACATCAACCTCTGAATTATCAACTTAATAAGTATCTTAATACCTGTGATTATATTAGTTCCCCGTGACATGGAGTACTCTGTATATATGGTCTTTATAGGCACCTCCTTAAATTTCAAGTTCTCCCTTTTAGCGATTATTATAAACTCTGAGGAAACTTCATATCTGTTACTCTTTAAGTTGGAGAGTATTACCTCTGCAGCTCTCCTGGAGAAGGCCCTTAAACCACTTTGACTGTCTGTAACGAGATAACCACCAAAGAGATAGGTTATAATATTAAGTATTCTATTCCCCACCCTCTTTACTACAGGCATGTTCTTTAACTCCTCCCTATCTATTAACCTACTACCTACTACCATATCGTAACCTTGATAGAGTATAGGCTCTACCACCTTCTCTATATCTTTAGGGTCGTGCTGCCCATCTGCATCGAAGGTCACTATTACCTCTGGGTTGTACTCTAAGGCACATTTTATACCTGTACCAAGGGCTCCCCCTAAACCTCTGTTTATCACGTGTCTACAGAGAATAACCCCTTCCTCCCTAGCTATATTACAGGTGTTATCTCTACTACCGTCGTCCACTACTACGATGTTTTGATAGCCCTCATCTTTTAACTTCCTTAAGGTGTCTCTAATTACTTCCTCCTCGTTGTAGGCAGGCACAACAACATAGATGTTTCTCTTATCCATGGTAATCCCATTCTAAAAATCTTTATTCAACAACTATATACCTTGCCAGACCTCGCCCTAGGGCTATCTTACAGTTTCCAACTCGGGCTATAATTGGTCCCCTGTCATTTGAGATCACTACTATTTTAGAACCAGGTACTATTCCCAACTGATAGAACTTACTACAGGGCTTAGTTATTTTTACAACGGTATAAACCCCTGGACCTTTATCTGCAAGAGTATCCACCTTATCACCTAGAGATCTGTTATTCTACAACCCTTTACATACACAGAACTCACATAGGGAGTACTCATTTCTCTGTTTACTCTTCGCTGGACAGTAGTACTCATTCCCTCTTCTAACTATACCCTTTCCCCCTGGGAACCTAGTTCCTAGAGGATGTAGAGGCTTCCTCTCCATGAATATTAAATATGGTACTACAATCTTGGAGAGTTTAATAAATGAATCTTCCCCTTTAACTCCCCTTTTAAAATTCTCAATTCTTTTAAACAGATCCTTTAATTTTTTCTCATCTATGGGATAATCCTCTATGTCCTCCACTTTCTTTTTCTTTATCTCCTTTAGAGTATTTATAAAGTACATAATCTGATTCCTAAGATAGTGTTCCCTGTACTCCTCTGGGAGGTACTTCATATCCTCCTCTAGAAATATTCTCACATTTATAAGATCCTGGATGTTAAAATCCTTTGCCATCTCCTTAAGTTTCCTAAATAACTCCCTACTTCTCATACTTCCACTAGAGCATATGCTCAATTGCAAAACTTATAATGGCCACTAGCAAACCAGCTACAGCCATTTTAAACCCTGAGAGTAGGATATTCTCCCGGGATATCTTCCCTATGAAAACTCCCAGTACAAAGAGGATAAGTGTAGTTATTAACACTGCGAGGGTGATGGCAACCTCCTTTGGAAAGAAGAAAAAGGGAGTTATAGGTATTATGGAGCCTAGAATAGTAGATAGACCATCCCATATACCACTTATAGTCGTTCTATTTAACGCCTCCCTATAGGCTAGAGAGGATTTTAAATAACCTTCCTCCTTTAGAAGGGCCCTCTCCTGGGACATTCTCACATTCTCCACTATGGCCCTCTCTGCAGTTAAAGCCCCTAGGATATTTGAGATACCGTTTGCCACCCCTCCCCCTACACCTGCTGTAATTATAAGGGATGGATCACCTCCACTGGCCCCTATTATAACTCCTAAAGAGGATAAAGATCCGTCGATAACTCCCCTTATTATATATCTTATATCGAAGTTTTCAATGAGATATCTCCTGATGTCCTCTAGGTTCACCTGATATCCCCCTTATACCCCTCTCTTACTATCTCTAAGATCTTAAGGGACATCTCGTAGTTTTTAAAGTAGTCCTCTAATACATTCTTCAGGGAGCCTAGGGAGTCAGTCTCTACGTAGAGTTCCAGCATCTTCTTCTCCCTTTCATAGGATGTTTTTATTACAAGTCCTTCATCAACGTCATCTACCTTTAAACTCCTGTATACAACCTCGTTCCCAGGTATCCTCATCCTGAATTTAATCCTCACTCCATCACCTCTAAGTATCTCCTTAACTCCTCTATAACCTTATCTGTAACCTCTCTAGTTTTTAGATTTCCCCCTAGATCTGGAGTTGTATATCCCTTCTCAACTACAGATTTAACTGCCATCCTCAATATTTTACTCTCCCTCTTCATCCCTAGATAGTGGAGCATCATGGCCCCACTGAGTATTGAGGCTAGGGGATTGGCTATACCTTTCCCTGCTATATCTGGGGCAGAACCGTGTACAGGTTCAAAGAGTCCATATTTATCTCCAATGTTTGCAGAGGGCGCCAGACCAAGACCTCCTATTAAACCTGCCCCCTCGTCAGAGAGAATATCCCCGTATAGATTTGTAGTAACTATCACGTCAAAGAGTTGAGGGTTTTTTATCATATACATAGCTGTAGCGTCTACAAGGTAGTCGTTAGCCTCTATGTTATACCTTCTGTAGTGTTCACTAACCTCATAAAACGTCTTTAAAAATAGTCCATCTGTTACCCTTAGTACATTGGCCTTGTGAACACATGACACCTTTCTCCTACAGTGTTTCAGTGCATAGTTAAATGCAAAATCTACTATCCTATAACATCCCCTTTTAGTGATCACCCTCTCTGCAACAGCCTCCTGGGTAGAGGGGTCGTAGTACTCCCTACCTACGTAGAGGCCTTCAGTGTTCTCCCTGATTATTACAAAGTCTATATCCCGAAAGTTAGATATAGGACGGATATTCCCATAGAGATCTAACTCTCTCCTCAAGGTGATAATAGGACTTCTGTATGTTTTACCCTCTAACTCATGGGGTTTTGGAGTAGTTACAGCTCCAAAGAGTATGGCGTCACACCCCTTTACAGTTTCTAAGGTCTCCTCAGGTATAGCATCACCGTATCTCTTGAAACACTGGTAACCTGCATGCCCCTTTATAAATTGAAAGTCTCCAAGGTTCTCAAGCACCCTCACAGTTTCAGGTATTACCTCTTTTCCAATACCATCTCCCTCTATAACACATATTTTATACCTCTTCATCTACTCACCAATTATTTTTTATAATATTCACTGTTTTAATAAATATCTTATTAACAGGAAAAAGGGTAAGATCTATGAAGATCCTAGAAACCTCAGAGAAGGATATACTAAAGGTTATACCTGAGAATTTAGATGACCTCTGGCACCTCTACAACATCATAGAGAGGGACAACATAGTATGGGCGATGACAGAGAGGAGATTAGAGGATAAGGGAGATAAAATAAGGGCAGATAGAGGTACTAAGAAGAAGGTATATCTAGGACTAAAGGTAGAGAAGGTTCTCTTCCACGAGGATACAAATAGGTTAAGGGTAAGTGGTAGGATAGTACAGGGGCCTGAGGACATACCCCTTGGAGCCTATCACACCATAGATATAGAGCCTTTAACAGAGGTTAGTATTCAGAAGGAGTGGAAGAGATGGGATTTGGAGAGGTTAAAAAGTGC
>DQUI01000024.1 GCA_015662355.1 Methanothermococcus okinawensis | reverse complement strand
TGCTAATCCATCCTCAATCTTTACGTCCTTGTAGCACATTGACCCTATCTTTGCAGCGATGTCTGCTGCTGCTACTACGTCCATTGCCGCTCCTTTGGAACCTACAACTATGTCTACATTTGGCTTTCCATCCTTAACTACGTTCTTCATGAACTCATCAATATCTCCAAGAGTTACTACCTCTGCAGCTGCTACTCCAGTTGCCAAGGTGCTTGCTACCATTGCACCTCCAACTGCAATAGCAGTTATTTTCTTCAAACTCATAGCCATATCTTATCACCTACTAGTTTTTTGACAGTTATTACTGTAACATTTCTTATATATATACTTTATCAGTCAAAATAGTCGTAAAAACGATTTCTTAAAAAAATAAGGGGTAAAACCTCTTATTTTAAAAAAATAGCTTTTTACATCAAAAATCTTGGAAAAAACTCAGTTGTAAACCATTGTAACCTATACTGTCTTTAATCTACGTAGTAGTACTCCCCTATCTCCCGCTGATATCTATCCATCTGGCTGCCCTCCTTGTTCACCCTAGGCCTTCCAGTATCAGGATCCCTTCTAAAGGTAACACCCATCTCCTTCAGGAACATATTCGCCCCAGTCCTCTTATCTAAGGGGCTACTACCTATCCCGTAGATTCCTGGCTCCCCACTGAAGACCATGTATCTGTCTGAGATGTAATCCTGAAAGAGTATATCGTGATCTACTACAAAAACCCCAGCCTCCTTCTCCTCTCCTATTCTCCTTATAATCCTAGCTACAGCTAACCGTTGTTCCACATCTAGGAAGGCAGAGGGTTCATCAATTAGATATATATCTGCATCCTTCATGAGGGCGGCGGCAATTGCAACCCTCTGAAGTTCCCCGCCAGAGAGATCTTTAACGTAGGCATCTATAATTCTATCTATACCTAGAGGTTTTATAATCTCAGATTTATAGAAGGATGAATCTATATTTCCAATACCCCTTAAATACTCTTCCACAGTACCATGATAATCTATAGAGACATACTGAGGTTTATAGGATATCCTTAGATCCCCTATGGACACCTGTCCCTTATCACATCCTATTTCTCCAGCAAGTATCTTAACAAAGGTAGTTTTACCTATACCGTTTGGTCCAAGTATACCTATTACCTCCCCCTTGTATATATAACCACCTTCTACCTTTAACTTAAAGTCTCCCAAGGTTTTCAATAAATCTGTATACTCTAGAAGTAGTGGCCTCTCCCTGTAGTCTATCGGGGGCCTCTTTTCAAACACTACAGGTTCCTTCCTAAATCTTATATTCTCCTCCTTAAGGAATCCCTCTAGATAGGCGTTTATACCTACTCTCGTCCCCTTAGGATGGGAAACTACCCCGTAAGCTGAGGGAACCCCGTACACTATATATAGGAGATCAGAGAGGTAGTCTAAAACTACTAGATCGTGTTCAACTACTACTACCTTTTTACCCTCCTTAGGAAGTTTCCTTATTAACCTTGCACAGTTGAACCTCTGCCTTATATCTAACCAGGATGTAGGCTCGTCAAAGTAGTATATATTACCGTCCCTTAGACATGCAGCAGCAATTGCAACCCTCTGAAGTTCCCCACCACTTAACTTATCTAGAGGTCTATTTAAGAGGTGTTTTAACTCCAGGGCCTCAACAACCTCCTGGAACATCCCTCTCTCATCCACCCTCTTTAAAAGTTCCCCTACAGTACCCTTTACAACCTTTGGCAGCATATCTACGTACTGAGGTTTATACACAGGTTTTATTTTCCCCTCCTTGAGATCCTTGAAGTAATTTTGAAGCTCAGTACCGGCGAAGTACCTTATAACCTTGTCGTAGGAGGGTTCCTCCTCTAAGTTGTTCAAGTTAGGTATGAGATTCCCACTGAGTATAGCCAGTATTGTAGACTTACCCACTCCATTTGGTCCAAGGATCCCTACAACTCCATCCCTTGGCACCACTAAACCGTAGAGCCTAAACCTGTTTTTACCGTAGGAGTGAACAATCTTATCCTCTGTAAGCTCCTCTGGAAGACCTATAATTGTAATAGCTCCAAAGGGACACCTTTTCACACATATTCCACAACCGCTACATAGTTCCTCGGAGATGATCGGTTTGCCACTACTTTCATCTATTACTACAGTCTCCTCTCCCATTCTAACTCCAGGGCAGTACTTTATACACTCCATGGAACACTTCTTAGGTTGGCACCTGTCGTAATCCACTATAGCCAATCTACCTCCCATTTAACTCACCTCTCATCTTCTTTGCATAGTTAACTAACCCACCAGCCTTTAAGATCTCCCAGGCTATACCCTGGGGCACCTCACAGGGCAACTCCCTATCCCCTACTCTTATAACTCTCCTCTCTAGATGGATCTCTAAAATATCCCCCTCTTTAACATATCTTCTAATACCTCTACATACAACAGGTATAAGCCCAATATTTACGGCGTTCCTGTAGAATATCCTTGCAAAACTCTCTGCAACTACAGCCTTGATACCACAGTACTTGATAGATAGGGGCGCCTGCTCCCTACTACTACCACATCCAAAGTTCTCCCCTGCAACTATGATATCCCCTTCCCTTACCTTCCCTGGGAAGTCCCTGTCGATGCCGTACATACAGTAGGAGGCAAGCTCGTAGGGATCTGTAGTCCTAAGATAAGGTCCTGGAATTATTTTGTCAGTATCAATGTCATCCTTAAATAGATGAATCTTTCCCCTTATTATCATGTTATCCCTAAGAGTTATTGTAGTGATAGTTATGATCTGGGAAAAATTTGATATGATAAAAGACTGTGATTTTTTTAAAGAGATGGAAAATAAAGTCAATATAGAGCTACTAAAGTATTACCTCAAATATATCTTTCAGGGAGATCACTCCTACTACGAGTTACTAAGAATTATCTCCAAAAATAAAGAAGAGAAGGATACACTTATCCAGTATCTTGCCCTTACTATTCTGGCTAACACCAGATACTACAACCTCTATATTAAACACTACGGGGAGAGGTACGTTGAAGAGATCCTTCACAAGCTCCCTAATAAAATACCTGTCTGGGAGTTTATAAAGGTTAGCGCCCACTCAAGGAACAACGACTTGAAACTGGAGAGGCTAAACGTAGACAACGGGCTTGTAAACATCTACCCTGTAAAGAGAATCTACGGGATAGAGCTTATAAGGGTAAAACTTAGGGAGATGATAGATAAGATAAGGGCAAACAGTGATAGGGATCTCCTGGAGCATGAAGGTGTCCAGGAGATTATAAGATTTATTGAGGGAATGGTTAAACCCCAGGATATAGGGGGCATAAAGGCTGTGAACTTCCAGGGCGAGATTCCCCTGGAGTGGCACCCTCCCTGTATAAGGAAGATACTGGAGGACATCCTCAGTGGAGGTTCCCCCTCCCACTACGCAAGGAGGAGCTTTGTAGTCTACTGGTTCTGTGCAAAATTTAACCCAAACCTTAGACCTCTCAACAAAGAGGGGGAGTTAGTGAATATCAGTGCCCTAGATATTGCAAAGAGTGAGGAGGCAATAGAGAACTTCATAGAGGAGATGTTGAAGTTATTCAGCAACGTGGAGGACTTCAACCCTGAAAAGACCAGGTACTACATATGTCACAACATAGGCTACAAGGTTGCAGATCACCTTACCCACTGTGAGTACTGTAAGAACTGGAGGGAGGA
>DQUI01000056.1 GCA_015662355.1 Methanothermococcus okinawensis | reverse complement strand
TAGAAGAACCTCTAGTGATAAGAGCCACTACAGTAAACCTATAAACAGGACGTTGGACAGTAAGAAGATTACACCACCTAAACTTAACAGGGAGAATGTAGTCTATGGAACAGTTATAAAAAACATTGGGGGTACACTACTCGTTATCCCTGAGGGTATCGTAGTAAATACAGATGAAGAAATATCTATAAAAGAGATAAGTATTCCAAATACTACAGTGGCGTACTATATATCCCCTAGAAACGTAGAGTTTAACAAACCTCTCACTTTAAAGATCCCCTACAACATATCTGAGGGTAAGAAGATCACAGTCCTCTACTACGACGAACATCTAAAGAGGTGGATAAACATACCTTACAATTACGATGGAGGTACAGTAACTGTCAAGGTATCAAGATCTGGATACTACGCTGTAAAGGAGGAAAATATAGAAAAAATGGATAAAAACATAGTAGAGGAGCTTTACTCCACCTTGGAACTTTTCAAGGTAGTAATAAACCTGTTACTGAACTATCTTCAAAATCTCTTTAAATAACACCAGTTTTTAACCCTAGGATAATCAGCAGTACTAGAAAGATAACAAAGAGGACTATCAACTGGATCCTTAACATTCTCTTTCTCTTTTTTATATACTCCTCTTTACATCTCTCGGAGCAGAAGGTTTCACCTACTGGAATTGATATGCCACAGTTTAAACAGTGCCTATGTCTCTCCATAAGAATCCCTTTTATCTCCAGGTACAATTAAGGTACCCCTGTGTTTATCCTCTATAACATTCATTATCTCCTCTGGAGTACCCTCGATCACTACAGTTTTCAGTTTTGCCCTGTCTATTATCATGGAGGCTAGGGGGTCTACTATGGAGGAGGATCCTGCCTCTATTGAGGAGGACTTAGTAATATCCACTAACTCCTTTGTTGTCAGGACTTTTATCTTCTTTGCATCCCTGTATCTCCTAGGATCCCTGTCATAAACCCCATCTACGTTAGTGGCGATAACAAGTAGATCTGCATCTATATACTCTGCCAGGGAGGCTGCCACAGCGTCTGTTGTATGGGCAGGATGGGTGCCTCCCATAACAACGATCTTGTTTAAGTTCAGTATCATCTCCGCCTCCTTGAAATCCTCTGGCACCTTCTTAACAGCGTAGTCTCCAAGGGCGGCGATTAAAACCATACTGTTCATCCTTGTGGCCAGTATTCCTATCTCGTCACAGAAGGCCTCGTTTGTAAACTCCCGGGCAATAGAGATGTATCTCCTGGCAACGTATCCCCCTCCTACCACTATACAGATGTCATGTCCCATATCCTTTATAGCTTTGAATACCTGGGCGTATCTCCTTATGTTCTCTGCGTCTCCCTCTCTAGGCATAATAACTGAACCACCTAGTGCAAAGACTACTTTCATACTCCTACCCCTCCATTTTCTAGACTACTAAAAAATAATCTATTATAAAAAAGTTTTATCGTAAATTATTTATAGTATAAGGCTTTAGTGGGATAAACATTATTTTTTTAGTGGATATCTATGAAGAGATCACCTTCTTTAACAGTTGACGGCATTCTAGAAGTAGAGGGTAAAATACTACTTGTAAAGAGAAAGAACCCTCCTTTTAAGGATTTCTGGGCTTTTCCAGGGGGTTTTGTAAACTACGGGGAGAGGACAGAGGAGGCTGTAGTAAGGGAGGTGTTTGAGGAAACTGGGATAAAAACCAAGGTTAAAGATCTTCTAGGGGTATACTCAGATCCAGAAAGAGATCCAAGGGGTCATACTGTATCTGTAGTGTATGTCTTAGAGTACATAGAGGGTTCTCCCAAGGGAGCAGATGACGCTAAAGAGGCTAAATTTTTCCCTATAGAGGAAGTGGAAAAGATGGATCTAGCATTTGATCACAAGGCTATTTTTAGGGACTATCTAAAATTTAGAGAGAAAAGGTGATAACGTGGTAAAGTTCTGTAAAAAGTGTAACAACATCATGCTTCCTAAGGATGGTAAGTGGGTATGTACTGTATGCCACTTTGAGATGGATATGGGAAAGAACGGTGAAACCTTTGTACTTAAGGAGAGGATAGAGTCTAAGAAAAAAGAGATAGCAGTAATAGAGGATGTAAACACCCTTCCAACAACTAAGGTAGAGTGTCCCCAGTGTGGGAACCTAGAGGCCTTCTGGTGGCTTCAACAGACTAGATGTGCAGATGAACCTGAGACAAGATTCTACAGATGTACAAAGTGTGGTTATACCTGGAGGGAGTATGACTAACAGATCTCAATACCCTCTAGAAGTATCTCCCCCACTTTAACCTTCTTACACTCCCTCTCGGAGAACACTTTAAAACCCCCTGCATTACAGAAGTGCTGTATTCTCAACCCTATCCTTCTAAGTGTATCCTCCCCTATCCTCTCCCCAAGGAACTCCTCAAGTGTTCTGGAAACTGCTCCACAGGGGGAATCCCTGATCACCTCTATATCCCTTATAACCCCCCTGGTTGTATAGATCTTCACCTTAGGTTTTCCAAAGTGTTTTAAAAATTCTCCTAGTTGAGGGTATTCTTCTATTTTATCTTTCAGGTATTTTTCATCTAGATTACAGAGTAGGTCTGGACATAGAACATTTTTAAATTTTTCAACCTGTCTCTTGAAACCCTCCCCCTTCCATATACCTACTATTATAAAAGGATTTTTATCCCCTTTTTTCTGTCTGTTGATCTCCTCTATAAGGGTATAGGTTAGATCTGGATCCCTTAAGTATGTAATTAAGATAGGAAAGTTTTTAAGTTTTTCAAGTGTTTCCCTCTCTATCTCTATATCCTCAAAGTTACCCCTGTACTTTAATACAACATGTGCACAGGGAAACTTCTTCTTTATATTTTCATAGGCTCTATGTCCATACTTACCGTCAGAAACTATGGCAACAGATATCCTATCACTCATCTTCTATCCCGGGATTAATTTGTGTATTTAGATGTTTAAATGTATGTTGTTATAAAAAAATAATAGCCCGGCGCGGATTCGAACCGCGGTCCCGGGGTCCAAAGCCCCGGATGATAGGCCACTACACCACCGGGCTACTTTCCATCCAATTGAGCAAAACCTTAATAGTCCCTACTCCTATTTATACTTTTCTATGATCAGTAAATTTAAAAATATAAGATTAATTTCCAGCTCCCTCTTTAGCCCTCCACTCCTCAAGTATTCTATTCCAGTTCTTCCTTAGGAACTCTCCAACCTGGGAGGAGTCCCTAGTCCCAACTACACAGGTCCAACCAGTCTTCTCCTCAATATCTCCCCTTACAGGGGCTGCCAACCCTGGGAGTATAATAATCCTGTGGTTTACCTTCTCCCCTATCTTTGTCTCCTCTATTAACTTCCTGGCGTTCTCTCCACAGTACTGTCCCCCTGCCACTGCAACATCAACAGCCTTACCCTCTGTATCCATAACTAGGAGCCAGCACGTAACTCCATCCTTTTCAAAGTCTCCAGTTACTGTATAGAAGGTAAGGGAGAAGTTTGTGGTCATAATTACAGGACTGTTTTCATCTGGGTTACCGATAGGGTAGAGACCAGGTTCCACAGTTTGAGGTTTCCTAGGATCTGTATATATAGCCTGTCTAAGGGTAAGTATAGGCATTAACTCCCATACCTCAGTACCGTGAATAATTATTCCATCTGCATATCTGTTTAACATTGCACAGGCAGCACTGGCCTCCATAATTGCAGCAGCCTTATCTAACTCCTTAACAAACTGTCTCACTGGGTTGTTACCCCCTAATACATAGAAGTATGTATTTATCGGTAGTCCTAAGATAGGATATCCAAGGAGTTTATCCCCTCTCTCTATAGCACTTCTCCTTATCATCACAAACCTGTCAAGGGTATCCATGATATTCTCCGGGGTGGTGTGAGGTTCTAAGATAATATCCTCTATACCATGGTCCAGGGAGGCCTTAACCATACCCTTCAGTGTTTTAATATTACTGGAGGAGAGAACCACTGCAAATTCCTTCTTATCTTTTTTCTTCTTTGATATTAACATCTTCATCATTTCAGAGAAATTCTGCTCTGTAACAGGATATATCATAGGTTTAGACTTTACTACATCTAGGGCCCTCTCTATGCTCTCTACATTTAATGAGCATAGGGCAACAGGTACCTTTGTACTCTCCTGGATAATATTCAACGCCTTTAAAAACTTCTCAGGATCGTTTGAGGCGTTCCTCAAGGCTATAAAGTCTAACTTTAACTTCTCTCCAGTCCTCTCAAATACGAAATCCTCAATAAATTTAGCTCTCCTTCTTATCTCCTCCTCAGATAAGGTGTCTGATATATCTATCCCTATAGCTGTAGGGTTAAAGAAGGTAAGTTCATATCTGTACATCACCTCCTCTCCACCTAGAACTACTTTCCTATCTCTGTATCCAAACCATACCTCCTTCACAGGTGGGGATAGTAACTCCTCAAGTTTCCTCCTGTTCTTCTCAAATTTTGGAGATTGTAAAATAGGGCATTGATCAAGGGAGGCCTTCCTCTCCTGTAGCTTTGTAGCAAAGGCCATACAGGAGGACTCCCCACACTTCTTACAGTTTATCTTTGGAAGTAGTTTATAGATATCCATGGCACTTATCTTTTTCCCCATCCTATCACCGACACTAGGCCCTTATCCACTGATAGTTGTCACTACTTACCTCTATCTCCCCAGGCTTAGTTACTAACAACCTTCCAAACTCCTTTATCACTGCAATAGAGAGAGGGTGAAGCATCATAAATATATCTACTCCACATAGTAACATGGTCAACCCTGTGGTAATCTCCCAGAGAGGTAATCTGTACCTCCTATCCCCCCACTCTGGATTGGCCATCCAGGCCTCCCTTGCACCTATGGCGTTTGTAGTTCCAGAGGACATAGGCATGTTTACCAGTTCATCCCCTTTTAAACCTGCCAACCTCAACCTTGTCATGGCGTTTATCGAGAACTCTATCCCGTAACCTAGGGAACATGTTGTAGGATCCATAACTATCCTATCCCCCGGGAGACCATGGGATATCAACCTCCTATTTAAATCCCTGGCCATGTTTGGATCCATAATAGTCCAGGAGAGTACGTTGTGATCGTACTTCATTGCAGCATCTGCCACCTTCTTATAGTCTAAATCTAAGTTTGCAGATGCTAGGAGGCACCTCTCCCCCTGGGCAACTTGGGCACAGGCCTCTAACACAAGGGGGTCCTTCTTAGGATCACCACTACCTCCAATAACAAAAGGTACATCTACAGCCTGGAGGAGATCCTCCATCAACCTTGCAGCCTCCCTTGGAGAGGTATCCTTGATCTTTGGATCTGTGGATATATGGTGTATAGTTACCATGTCAGCGTTGAACTCCTTTACACACTTTTTAGCCCACTCTACAGGATCCTCCATTACATCCTGAAAGTACTCCCTGATAGGTTTAGGGAGCCCAGGCATAGGCATATCAAAGATATCGAATGTTACCACTGGAGGATTTGGCTGAACTTCCTCGAACCTGTATAGTGCCCTCTGTCCACCTATCTTTATTACCTTACCTCTACCCCCTTCAGATTTAGGTCTACCAAGTTGCACCTCTCTAATATATCCCTTATACTTTTCCACTGGAGGCTCCCAATCCACATCAGGTATCTCTATCTTAAAATCCTCAGGGGATATCCTCCTAATGCCCTCTCTTATTTGAGGGGTTTGAGGTATAGAGATAGGAGATATATGGGGGATGTTTATAACTATCTCCTCTGCAGTTATTTCAATACTGTCTATCCTTAGCCTGTCTACTTTATTCATTAGTTTAAACATCTCCTCCACGTCCATTAAAATCACCGAAGGGGTAGGGAATCTATCATTATAAATCATTATAAATTAGTTAAGTAATATATAAAGTTTTTGAGGTTTATTATCCCTTAAAATTGTTTTATTTAAGTGGTGTTATAGATGGTAAAGTTGAGAAGGGAAGATATACTCCATCTAAAAAAGATACTGGAGGAGAATAAAAGTATACTCTTTCTATGTCATCACAACGCAGATCCAGATGCAGTTGGAGCTGCAGTTGCCCTGAAGTATCTTGGAGAGGTTTTAAATAAATCAGAAAATAAGACCCTTAAAATATCTACAGACTCTATAAGTAAGTTGTCAAAACATATACTCGAGGAGATCGGAGAAAATATAGAAGTTGTCCAATACCCAAAGTTGTTAGAGGTGGTGTTCTTCGTAGATACCTCCAATCTAAATCAGGTGAAAATAGATAGTAAAGAGTTGGGGAATTCTATCTCAGTAGTTGTAGATCACCATAAGAGGACAGAGCTTGCAGAGCTCTGCACCCTCTCTATCGTAGATGAGAGGGCCACCTCCACCTGTGAGATAGTCTCCCAGATATTCAGGGATCTAGGTATATATCCACCAAAGAATATTAGAATTGCCCTACTCTGTGGCATCCTCTACGACACTAAGCATTTAAAGTTAGCTAGGGAGGAGACATTCCAGATAATCACCTGGCTTATAAAAGGTATTAACTTTCAGCAGGTGCTCAGTTTTCTAACCCAGGAGATGGATGAGAGTAAGAGGATAGCCCATTTAAAGGCCTGTAGTAGGATGGAGTTAAGAGAAGTAGGGGGATACATTGTAGCACTTTCCCATGTAAGTTCCTTCGAGGCCTCCTGTGCAAAGACTATTGTATCTATCGGTGCAGATGTGGCCTTTGTAGTGGCGGTGAGGAAGAGGGAGGGGGAGATAAGGGTAAGTGGAAGGTGCAGGAAATCACTAGCTAAGAGGGTACATATGGGGGAGTTAATGGAAGAGATAGCTAAGAGGTTAGGGGGAAAAGGGGGAGGTCATAGGGAGGCTGCAGGGTTAAATGCAAGATACGATAAAAGTAGAAGTAAAGAGGAGGTAATAAAAGAGGTTCTAGATCTCTGCTATGAGGTTTT
>DQUI01000019.1 GCA_015662355.1 Methanothermococcus okinawensis | reverse complement strand
TTTGGAGTTCCATAGGGTACCTCGATTATACCCTGGCAGTTAGTGCACATGAATTTTTTCATCTCCATTATATCCCAGTTACTCTTTTTTCTTTTTAATCTTCTTTAACTCTTCTTCTAATATTTTTAACTCTTCTTTTAAGTATTTTATTACCTCCTCTAGATACTTCTCCCTGTCCCCCTCTTCTATTTCCTCAAGGAGTAGACCCCTGGCGTGGGCTAATCTCCCTGTCTCATCTAGATAGAATGCATGGGGGCCACACCCACATCTACATGGGCCTCCATATCTAAATTTAGAGAGTATTCCTGGAATTAAGAAGTGTTTACATGGCCCTCTGAAGAATCTTCTTCTAAACATAGTATCACCTCTTTCTCTTTTCCAATATTGCACATATGTGTAATAATATATATACTTTCCGCTCCTATTTAAGGGGATATAGCTCTCCTGTATAGGATTAACGTATCTTCTAATATCTCTCTCTGATAGACGTCCTCCAGGCTCTCTAAGTACTCCCCCTCTATATATCTCCTCAACTCCTTTCCCAGGGGACCTACAAGGATATACTTGAAGTAATCCCTGTACTCCCTTAACACCTCTCCCAACTTCCCTGTATCTATCTCCTCACAGGTACATCCAAAGTCTCCCCCTATTACAACTGTTCCCCTACGGAAGATACTTTTAAAGTCCCTTAACCCATACTCTATAGATTTCACGTCAAGTCCTGGGTTTATATTTTCAACAACAACAGGATTTTGAGATCTTAGATTCATCCTCCCATCTATTTTAAAGGAGGGGATCCTTTCAAGGATATCCTCTATATCTAAGAAGTTTCTACAGATCTCTATGGCAAAGAGGGAGTTCTCCAGATAGTGGGTTCCAAATATACCCCTGTTAAACTCTACAACTCTACCTCTATAGGTGTACTTCAGGGGATACTTAGAGAGGATCTCCACATTTTCACTGTCCACCTCTACTATGTCCCCCTCTATACTATGACCTGTTTTAAAATACTCCTGAAGCACTCTCCTGTTTATATATGCCCTATCAGCTAACCTCATAGTGGACATCTTTCCAAGGAGGGCATCCCTTAAGCCCCCTCCTATAGGATAGTTCTCCAGGACGTTTATAAGGGCCCCGTATTTACAGGTGGTTATACCTAGGGACACCTCAAATAGGAAGAGGTCGTAGTTGTCTAAGGTATTTTTCTCGTACAACTTGTCAATACATTTTAACACTGACACAGGTGTTATAGAGCCCCTGTTACTGTTGTTGATAAAGACGTTGTACTCTTTACTAAGTATATAGTATAGAAGCTCTGTTGTAGTAGTTTTCCCCTTTACCCCTGTAACCTCTATAAATCTTCTATGTATACTCCCGTACTTCTCCCTTAGGATCTCTGAGATGACGTTATGGAAGGTGTTAAATCTACAGTTGATGGGACAGTGCACAGGGGCCACCACCTCCTGGTACTTGGAAAAGTCTATCTTCCCCTTAGATGGGATTATTTTTAAATATTTAATTATATCGTTATATTGTTTTAAAATACTTCTATCCCTCTCTAGCTTTCCGTAGATGTCCCAGATATGTATGTCCCTATATCCTAAGTTGTAGTACTCCCGTGCAACATCTAGTGCACCGTGGTTTATATCTACAATAAGTATCAACTCTATCACCAAAAAAGTGTTAATAATCTATAATTTTTTTATCACCTCTCTTCTTTCAACTTTTTCCTGTAGTTGTAGTACCTCTTCCCCAGGTATAGGAGTGTTAAAAAGATTAGAATCCCAGGGATATAGACGTAGTAGTAGGAGGTAAAATCTTTTTTATCTGGTACTCCATTCTGATATATATGCAAGATATCCAAGGTAACTTCCTCTACATTAAAGTAATTCTCTTCTGTAGAGGTTCTTTCAACTTGGGAAGTTGGAGGTTCAACTTTCTCTATGTTATTATCTGGTATTTTCTGGGAGTTTTCAGCCTCTTTAACCTTAGACGTAGATGTCTCCTCTGATAATATAATGAGATGAATACTGTATAAAGTTCCTATAACTATGTATTTTCCATCATCACTTATGGCCACAGACTTGGCCCCTTCCTCTGACCCATACTCCCACAGTAACTTCCCCTCTTTGTTGAAGAGATAGACTTTATCTTCCAAGGTCCTGGCAACTGTATACTCCCCATCTAAGGATATATCTACAGAGTCAACAGGGCTATTTAACCAGTATCTCCATAGTCGTTTCCCCTCTCTGTTAAAGAGATAAACATTACAATTTTCACTCCCAACAGCTATATATCCAGGAGTCATCGCCACCGATTTTACAGCACTTCCTGTCCAATACTTCCACAGAGCTTTTCCACTCCTGTTGAGGAAGTAGAGGTGGAATTTACTACCAGCAGCTATGTACGCTCCATCTGAACTTATTGCCATAGACCAAACTTCTCCCCCTGTCCAATACTTCCATAATAGATTCCCCTTCCTATTGAGGAGATAAACGTTGTTGTCCCTACTACCAGCAGCAATATATTTTCCATCAGAGGTTATAGCCACTGATTCAACCTCCCCTTCTGTTTTATACTTCCAGAGTAACTCTCCCTCCATGTTAAAGAGATAAACGTTCTTATCCTCACAACCAGTGACTACGTATCTCCCATCTGGAGTAATAGACAGTGATAGAACCTTACCATATGTTTTACGTCCCCAGAGTAACTTCCCCTCTCTGTTAAAGAGATAAACATCTCCGTATATACTCCCAGTAGCAATGTACTCCCCATCTGGACTTACTACCACTGATTCAACAGCATTTCCTGTTTTATCCTTCCAGAGTAACTCCCCATCTCTGTTGAAAAAATAGATACTGGATATACTTCCTGCAGCAATATAGTCCCCATGAGAGGTTATTGCAACTGAGCAGATTTCATCTGTCCCATATATCCAGGCCAATCTATAACTGTGACCATGGATATTTAATAAACTTAGTAGTAACAAGGCCAACATTAATAATCTATTCATTATATCAGCCTTATAAAAAAAGAAGATTTAGAAGTATTTATCTACTACTTCAATACATCTTACTATTAAATCAGCGGTGTTCTCCAAATCAGAGAGGTCTATAACCTCCACTGGGGTGTGGATATACCTGGCAGGTACAGAGATTACCCCTGTAGGTATCCCCTCTCTCGTAAGATGTATTGCAGTTCCATCTGTTGTACCACCCTCTCCAACCTCGTACTGTACTGGGATGTTATATCTCTTAGACACGTCTTCTATCATCCTCAACAGGTCTCTATGGGCTATAAGTCCCCTACCGGCACTATCCACTATACAGACAACAGGGCCCTTTCCCAACTCTACAGGAGCATCTTCTATTTTAATCCCTGGATGATCACCACAGATAGTTACATCCAGTGCAATTGCCACATCTGGGTTTATCCTGAAGGCAGAGGTTTTAGCACCTTTTAAACCTACCTCTTCCTGAACTGTACCTACAAGGTATAGCTGGCAATTTAGATCTTCCTTATTCACTCTCCTGGCTACCTCTAAGAGGATAGCACAACCTGCCCTGTCGTCGAAGGCCTTACATGTTACCCTGTTGTTTCCAAGGATATCAAACTCTGATTTAAAGGTTGCCCAGGCTCCAATGTCTATTCCCATCCTTTTTGCATCCCTCCTATCTTTCGCCCCAACGTCTATAAACATGTCCTCAGATTTTATCATCCTGTTTCTCTCCTCATCCTTCATCTTATGGGGAGGTTTTGAACCTAGAACTCCAACAATCCCCTTACCATCCTCAGTATGGATTATAACCTTTTGATTTAGAAGCATCTGGTCGTTAATACCTCCAACTTTTACAAACTTCAAGAATCCCTTCTCGTCTATATACTTCACCATTAAACCGATCTCATCCATGTGGGCAGCTAGCATAAGTTTAGGTCCCCTGTCCCCTATTCTAGCTATGAGGTTTCCAAATCTGTCTGTAAATACCTCCTCACAGTACTTTTTAAGTTCCCTCTCCATTATACCCCTTACACTGTCCTCCCTACCGGAGATACCATGTGCCAGAGATAACTCCTGAAGATACTCTAACAAACCCATTTTATCACCTATATATAGCCCTGAAGTTCAAAGTATCTCTTCTGTTTAACAACTACTACAGGGATACCTATCTCAAGGAGTTTCTCCTTCAACGCCTTGTCGTTTGTACATACTACAACCTTCTTCCCCCTCTCCTTACACTTTAAGGCATAGTTTACAATTATCTCGTCTGTATATCTCCCAGGGATGTCCTCCCCCTCCTCTTCATACTTTTGTATAAGGGATAGGAGGAGGGATACAGCGTATTTCTCTTTCCCCTTTAATCTCTTTTTAAGTTTCTCCAACTCCTCCCTTACACATTTTAATATTACAACTTTATAGCAGTTAAATAACCTGTCCAACTGATAGTCTATGTTTATACCGTGCTTAACTCCGTATACGAGGAAGTTAGTATCAGGTACTACTAGGATCACATTATCCCCTGGTTACCTTGGAGATACCTCCCTCTTTACTTACGTAGAAGACGTTATCTGCTATCTGTTCCAACTCCTGGTGATGGGATATTATAAATATCTGGGATATAGATTTTATATTTCTAAATATTTTTAACAGTTTCTTACGTCTCTCCTCATCTAAATAGGCTGTAGGCTCATCTAATACGATAAACTGCAGATTGTTGCACAGGGCCTTTGCAATACCTAAACGTAATGCCAGGGAGACTGCTATCTGCTCCCCTCCACTTAAATTCTGTACAGGCAATCCATCTACAAGGATGTTATAGTCCTCCTTTATCTGGATGTGATGATAAGGTAGTTCAAACTCACTGAATATCTCGTTCGTATACCTCTGGATAAGAGGTATATACCTCTTCCTGAGATACTGTTGGAATCCATCCTTGGAGAATACCCTGTTTCGAATATCCTTTAGATGTTCTATGTATCTCTTTAACTTCTTCTCCTCCCTCTCCTTCTCCTCTAACTCCTCTAACTTTTTAAGGTGATCTGTTAATGCTCTATGATGCATATCTAGACGAACTTTATACTCCCCTATATTCTTCTCTACAGATACTAACTCACTGTAAACTTTCTCAACACCCTTCTCTATCTTCTGGTGCTCCTCCTCACTGTATCCCAGGGACTCTATATCCCATATACACTCCTCCCTCTTCTTACTTAGAGTGGCCAACTCCTCCCCTATATCCAGTATTCTCTCCTCTAAGGTATTTAATAGATTGGATACATCTAGTTTGTATTTCCTTGAGTAGTTATCCAACACTGCATAGGCACTTTTATATCTTTCGTAGTCTCCCCTATATCTTTTAATCTCTTTATCTAGTGAAACCTTTTTACCCTCTAATTCTTCATAGAGGTCAACGTATTTCTTTATATTCTTCATCTCACTGAGGACCTTATTTAACCTCTCCTCCTTTCTTCTCCTATCCTCTAAAGATCTTTTAATATTCATCCATCTATCTAACTCAGCTCTAAGGGTTCTCTTCTCCTTATCTATTTCCTCCTTACTGTAATCTCCTATAGCCTTTAAAAGTTCTTCCTTCTTTTTCACTAACTCCTCCCTGTTTTTACGTTCTAGGAAATCCTTACAACTCTCATATCTCCTGTGTATTATTTTTAGATTCTCCCTCCTCTCTATTAGCTTATTATACTCCTCCTCCACACCTTTATACCCCTCTATCTCTTTATCTAAATACTGAAGTTCTTTAACATATCCCTCTAACTCCCTATACTTATTCTGGAGATAGTTCTCCCTCTCCTTTAACATACCGTACTTATTTTTCAAGTCCCCTATTTCCCCCAGTAGTTTCTCTAAATTATCTATCTCTTTTCTGTATCTCTCCCTGTCCCTGTAGAGTTTTTCCAACTCCCTCTCCATCCTTTTAAGGTCCTCCCTGTATTTCCTTAGAAGGCTCTCCTTTTTAGAGTCATCTATATAGGACTGACATAGGGGACACTTATTCCCTGCCTTACTAAGTTTTTCTATAATTTCCTCTAACTCCTTCATCCTAGTCTTTATCTCTGTTATCTTACTCTCCAATCTCTGGAGTTCCTCCCTGTACTTGATCACCTTGGCCCTTAACTCCTCCTCCATCTTTATCTTTTCCTCTATCTCCTTTAAAGGTGTTAACTCCCTCTCTAACTTTGAGATCTCCCTCTTCAGTTTTTCTATTCTACCTTTTATCTCTTCCCTCTTCTCCCTCAACAACTTGAGATTATCAACTCTATATTTTAAGTCCTCTAACTTATCCTCAATTTCTAAGTACTCCAAGTATCCCTTTTTACACCTCTCTAACTCTTTCCTGTATCTCTCTATCTCCTCTAACTCCCTGTTTAAATTCTCCAACTCTGAGAGTTTCTCCCTTATATCCTCTAGATGTTTCAACCTCTCCTCTATATTCACTATCTCCTTTATAACATCCTCCATTTCAAATCCTTCAACACCTTCCTCCTCTATCCTCCTACTGATCTCCTCTATATCCCTCTTCAACATCTCCTCCTCTACAACAAGGTCCCTGTATCTGTTGAAGTACCTCTGATATCTCTTCATCTCAAGGGATATTCTTTCTAAATCTTTCTCTATCTCACAGTATCTCCTGTAGTTTTCCTCTGTACTCTTCAGTATCTCTATCCTAGTTCTAATATCTTCAAGGTCTCTCTTTAAGTTATCCCTCTCTCTTTCAAGTACTGCAATACTACCTTCAATATCTCTAATTTTATCCTCTAACTCCCTGTATTTTCTCTCCTTTTCCCTGTATTTCTCTAAGATCTTTTTCTTCTCCTGATAGATATCCTCTATTCTCCTGTACTCCCTCTCCAGCCTCTCCAGTTCCAACTCCTCATTCTTTATCCTCTCCTTTATCTCCTCAATCTCCCTCTCTATCTCCTCCTTACTTGAAAGCTGCCCCCTTATATTCTCCAACTTTTTTTCAAACTCACTTATAGCCTCCCCCATCTCCTTCCAAACCTTCTCAAATCTGTCTATACCTAGAAGCTCTCCAATAATCTTCTTCCTCTCACTAGGTTTTACCTTTATAAGGCTGTCTATCTCCCCCTGTTTTATATATATGGCGTTCTGGAATACGTCCTTCTTTATACCTAGGATCTCCTCTATCTTTTTGTCCACTTCCTTACAGCTCTCTCCATCAGGTTTTTCTTTTCCACCTATGTATAACAGGTCTTCCTTGTATCCCTTACCTCTACCCCTAACTACTTTATAGGTCTTACCTCCTAATTCAAATACAAGTTCCACTTTGAACCTCTTAGTTCCTCTCCTTATTAAATCATCTATATTATAGTTTGAGGACCTGTACAGTGCAAAACTTATAGCCTCAAATATTGAAGATTTACCACTTCCATTAGGTCCTATAATAGTTGTGATACCTGTGTTAAAGGATAGAGGGGTCTCTTTATGGCTTCTGAAGTTCTCCAGTGTTATACTTTTTAATATCATAGTTATCAACCCAATAAATTTTATAACAACTTATAGTATCTTTTATCAATAAAAACAATAGGGTCAACTATGATAGTTTCAATAATCGGTGGAACTGATGGATTGGGAAAGTGGTTTGCAAGATTCTTGAAGAGTAGAGGTTTTGATGTAATAGTTACTGGGCGAGATGTAGATAAGGGAAAAAATGTGGAGGAGGAACTAGGTGTAACGTTTACAACAGATAATGTAGAGGCTGCAAAAAAGGGGGACGTGGTAATAGTTGCAGTGCCTATAAATGTCACTGAGAAGGTGATAAGGGAGGTTGCGCCCCATGTTAAAGAAGGTTCCCTCCTCATGGACATCACATCTATAAAGGAGATACCTGCCAAGACTATGGAGGAGTGTGTTAAAGAGGGGGTATGTGTTATACCTAGCCATCCTATGTTTGGCCCCTCTACTCCGTCCCTTAAAAGGCAGGTTGTTATACTTACACCTTCAGAGAGGTACATCTCAAATCCCTGGTTTAATAGAATAAAGGATTTTCTAGAGGGAGAGGGGGCAAAAGTAGTGGTGATGTCCCCTAGGGAGCACGACAGAATAATGGGTATTATCCAGGGCTTAACCCATTACGCCTATATAGCCCTTGGAACAACCTTAAAGGAGTTGAATATAGATATAAAAGAGTCTAGGAAGTACGCCTCTCCTATATACGAACTTATGATAAACATTATAGGGAGGATTATTGGACAGAATCCCTACCTCTATGCAGATATCCAGATGTACAATCCCCAGATCCCCTATATCCATGAAACCTTTATAAGGGAGTGTATGAAGTTAAGGGACATAGTAGCTAGAAAGGACAGGGAATCCTTTGTCCATATAATGAAGGAGGCTGCTAGGCACTTTGGAAGTGAGACTGTAAGGGGGATGAGGTATTCAAACAAGGCTGTAGGGGCAGTTATTGAGGAGTTAGAGAGGTTGGAGAAGTCCATAGGGAAGGAGGTGGCCCTGAAGCATGTGGAGACAGGAAATGTCCACTACGGTATTTTAAAGGGTATTGAAGATGATACAGTAATTCTAAGTAAAAACGGTAGGGAGACAAGGATAAATATTGCTAACGTATCCCTTATGGAGGAGAAGGAGCTAGAGGAGTGGAAGAGGGAGAACTTAAATAGATACTTCTACGACATGTCTGTACTCTTCAGGGAGGACGTAGAGGAGGAAGTTATATTGAAACTTCTCAGGGGGATGTTTGACGTTGAGATCCTAGATGTCTATCAGGGGGAGGGTGTGGAGAAGGGGTTTAAAAGTGTTACCTTTAGGATTTACAGCTATAACAGGGAGGAGCTGGCCAATTTGAAGGAGCAATTCCTTGAAGTAATTAGAAATATAGGGGGAAGGGAGAGATGGTAGGTTTATTAGCAGAAGAAGAGAAGTAGAATTAGGCCTAATACTATCCTGTATATTCCAAAGGGGATAAAGTTGTACCTCTTCACAATACTTTAAAAACAGCCTAACTGTAAGTATTACAGGTTTGGCACATAGGAAGGAGAACTCTGTGGGGTCTGTCCGTCGTGAGGGTGGATTTGAAGGGGAGGACTTTCACTCACATTCCACCCTCACAACAGACTTGGGACTCATCAGTTTCAACTCTCCTCTAGGTTCATTGGAGAGTAAGTCATCGACCTTGCCCCACTCAGGGGGACCCTAAGTCCCCGCACAAAAATGTTAAACGCACCAATAAACTGTCTATCACCAATAAAATCCAGTTGTTACACTCCACCAGCCCCTTTCGGGACTCTAACATACTCCCACATCTCAGGCGTTTTATTTCGCTCTTTAGGTGTTCGGACTACTTTGATTTTTCCTTCCCTGTCCTATTTTTGAATTGTCTTCAGGTGGACTCCAAGTATTTCACTCCCCTGTTTAACTGTGTAGAGTTTTTCCTTCACTACTATACTTTCTGTTCCAGTAATCCTTACTTGGATAACCTTCCCTCCTCAGCTTCATCGGAGGGCTTTCAGGGGGAAGGGGAACCCCCTACATCTCCAGGGAATATTACAGCCGTGCCCATTGGGGCTTAAGTCCCCCACATATGGGGCACAGGAGG
>DQUI01000085.1 GCA_015662355.1 Methanothermococcus okinawensis | reverse complement strand
TTGCCAGAACGGTCCTGAGGATACTTTATCCATTTTTGAGGTAGAAAGCTCTATTGATTACTATGTCTATTTTAATCCCTTTAATATATAGATGGATTTCCGTCCTCTCAGGTATGGTGCTTACTCTGTAGATGTACTTGAAGTTATTCTCTCCATATAGGAGATATTCATAGTCAGGAAGTAACAGCACTATTGGATCAACTTTAAACTGTATAACACAGTTAATACCTTCAGAAGGGTTAACCTCTTCAGTGATTATCACTACACCTTCAACCTTAAAGTCTGAAGAGTCTGTAGTTATGTTTATTGACCATCCATACACTGAAGAAATAGCTATGGCCAGTATTAACCCTAAGATAGGAAGTAATTTTTTCATTTAAACCACCTCCTTATCAGAATGTTTATATCAAACTCTCCAAATTCTTTTCTCCCTTAAATTTCCCTATAATCTTCAGTATTATCTCAGGGATAAAAGAGGTTATATACGTTTTATCTGCGTTTTTTAATACCTCTTCATCCTTTCCCTTACATCTGTAGACCTCTATCCCAGCATCCCTAAGTATCCTTACAGTGGCCCTCTCCACCCAGGGATCTGGATCGCTGATATATACCTCCTCAGGTTCTAAGACCTTTGACATCCCCCAAGCTATATACCTACCTCCCAGTAATCCTAGCCTATCTACCCTCTCAATATCCTCTAGACTCTTGTTGTACCTCTCCATCCTGTAGAGGTTACTGTTTTTAAACGCCAGCCAGTGGGCATCTCCAATGAAGAATCCCCCCAGGGTGTTTGGATAGAACATACTCCTCCCCCTATAGTGTAAAAACTTACATCCCCTAACTAAAGCCTTAGATAGATTAATATCCATCAGTCTTGTATTTAGCCTCTCTATCTCCTCCTTTACTATACTCAATACCCTTGGAAGGCCAAAGTTCCCCCTTTTGGCACACCCTGGAGAGTAGCCACACATATAACCGTGGTGGTTGTCACTGAAGCCAGATAGTATAAGATTTAATCCACTTCTAAGCCCTATTCTACACTCATCCTCATAGGCCCCATTTGTACCTACTACCCCTCCCTTAACAAGTATACGACTTACAGCAACTGCCTTTGCAAATGCCTTTAACCTGTCCCTGGCACAGTTGAAGGGGGCACCTTCGATAACAAACACGTCTACGTCTAACTGAATACAGGACTTAATACCCTCTATAAGATCCTCGTATCCATCTCCTATATGGAATATCCCCTCTAACCCTTTCCCGTATTTTTTACATGCCTCTGCCACAACCTTCATCTCCTCCAGGGGAGGGGCGTGCCCCTTCCCCCCCTGCTCCTCTACAACATTTATACATACAGTGGAGGCAAGTTCTATCCACTGGTGGAACTGGTGGGAGTACTTTCTCTCCTCCTCTATAAGTCTCTCATGTATCCTACCCTTTGGACACTCCTTAAAGGGCCCTCCAAGGTAGTAACACTCCCCATAGCAGTGGGTTATCTCCCTGGGAAACTTCATAGGCCCGTACATCCCAAAGTGATCTAGATCTATAGGTACCTTCACCTTCTCATAGATCCTCTTAAAAATCTCTAGGGGAGACATCCCCTCTCTCTCCCCTATATCTACAAGGGCGTATGCACATATATGAAGGGGAAAGCCTATATGATCTGTAAATATACAGTTTTCTAGAAGTTCCCTTAGTGTAAGTGAGGAGGCACAGGGGCCTACTCCAATCTCCACTACATCACAACCTAGGGGAAACCTCCTAAAGTTACTTCCAAGTTTTTGAATATCCTCTATACTTAGATCGTCTACTTGATCTACTACCTCAACTATATCACCTTCAGATAACTTCCCCCTCACTATCCTTTTAATAACCTCTCTCCTTAGCTCAAGACATGCATCTAAGCTGTTGACAGCTTCCTTTATTAAATCCCTTATCATATTAACCCGTTATAAGATATTTTTAAGATAAAAAACTATATATATTCCAAAGTAAATAAACCTATCTATAATTACTTTTTTATCTCTATACTAACCTTCAACCTCTCTTTTTTTAGAATTTTTTAAGGTGATAAGTTGTATAAAGTAATAACTATCTCTGATACTGTTAGAGTACCTCCAAGTATGTTTGGAAATCCTCTCAAGGATAGTATACACAGTATACTTGTGGAAAAATACGAGGGTATTCTAGACAGGGATGTAGGACTCATTCTCTCCATTGGGGACATAAAGGAGATCGGGGAGGGTAAGGTAATATACGGAGACGGTGCAGCCTATCATCCTGTGGTTTTCGATGCACTATGTTATATCCCTGAACTCTACGAGGTTGTAGAGGGGGAAGTTGTAGACGTTGTAGAGTTTGGTATATTTGTAAGATTAGGTCCCCTGGACGGTCTAGTTCATATATCCCAGATTATGGATGACTACGTCTCTTACGACCCAAAAAACGAAAGGATGGTAGGGAGGGATACTGGGAAGGTTGTAAAGAAGGGAGATATAGTGAGGGCAAGGATTATAGCGGTAAGTTTAAGGGAGACTAAAAAGAGGGGAAGTAAGATAGCCCTGACCATGAGACAACCAGGGTTAGGTAAGTTAGAGTGGATAGAGGAGGAGAAAAAGAAAAAATTGCAAGTAGTAAGTAGGTGATCCAATGAAGGCCTGTTTAAAGTGCAAGTACTTAACGGAGAAGGAGAGATGCCCTATATGTAACTCAGAGGTCTCTGAGAACTGGAGGGGACTGTTAATAGTACTGGATCCCCTTAGATCTGAGGTGGCAAAGAAGGTCAAGATAGATATAAAGGGGAAGTATGCACTGAGTGTGAAGTAGTAGGGAAACTTATGTATATAATCACTGAGGAGTTAAGGAAGATCCTTAAAAAGCCTTTTGGAAAAGTATATAAAGAGCTACCTGATATAAGTGGAAAGGTTGTAGCCATTGGAGATATTACCACTAAAAACCTCTTATTTAAAGGTATAATACCTCACCTCTCCATTTTTGACTTAAAAACTAGGAGAAACATACCTGTCTCTATAAACCATAGATTTAGAAAGGTCTTTGAGGTGAGGAATCCCCCAGGATGCATATCTGACCAGGCTATGGAGATGATCAAATACCTCTCAAAAGTAGAGGAGGGAAATACAGCACTGAAGGTAGATGGGGAGGAGGATCTCCTAGCACTACCTGTTATAAAGTACTTCCCCTATGGCACCTACGTGCTCTACGGACAACCTGATATAGGTGTGGTAGTACTAAAAATAGACGAAGATTTAAAGAAAAAAGTAGAGAGAATATTCTCAATGATGATCAAGAAGTAAATAAGGTGATAGGATGGAAATAGAGGTACTATCTGAGAGGGAAAACCCCCTTTTAAACAGGAAGGAGATCAGGTTTTTAATAAAACATGAAGGCCCAACACCTACTGTAAAGGACGTGAAGTTGAAGATAGCAGCTATGTACAACGTAGATAAGAATTTAGTAATCGTAGATAAGATAGACCAGGAATTTGGTAAAACAGAATCTGAGTGCTACGTAAAGATATACACAGATGAAGATACGATGAAGATAGTGGAGAAGAAGTCTACACTGGAGAAGAACAAGATAGAGGAGAACGAAGGTGATAACAATGGCTAAACATCAAAATGTCCAGAAGTATAAATACTACAAAATCGAGGACAATAGAGTAGTTAGGTTGAAGAAGACATGCCCAAGATGTGGCCCTGGTGTATTTATGGCGGAGCACTTAAATAGATACGCCTGTGGAAGGTGTGGATATACAGAGTGGAAAAAACCAGAGAAGAAGTAACTACCACGGTGAAATGTTATGAGGATAAAGGTAGGTGTCTTAGGGGCCACTGGTAGTGTTGGACAGAGGTTTGTCCAACTACTTAAGGATCATCCCTTCTTTGAGTTGGAGGTTCTTGCAGCCTCTGAGAGAAGCGCAGGTAAGAGATACTCTGAGGCCTGCTACTGGTATTTACCAGAACCTATACCTGAGGATATAGGGAATAAGATAGTTGTCCCAACAGATCCAGATCATGAGGCATTTGAGGATGTGGATATCGTCTTTTCAGCCCTCCCCTCAGATCTGGCGAGGAAGTTAGAACCTGAATTTGCCAGAAGAGATAAGTTAGTTTTCTCAAACGCCTCTGCTATGAGGATGGAGGAGGACGTCCCCCTAGTTGTACCTGAGGTAAACCCTGAACACTTCCAGGTGTTGGAGATCCAGAGGGAAAATAGGGGATGGGATGGGGGAATAGTTACAAACCCTAACTGCTCCACTATCTGTGCAGTTATGACATTAAAACCTATAATGGACAAGTTCGGTGTGGAGATGGTAAATATTACAACGATGCAGGCTGTTAGTGGGGCAGGTTACTGGGGAGTTCCATCAATGGCTATATTAGACAACATCATCCCCTATATTAAAAATGAAGAGGAGAAGATGGAGAATGAAAGTTTAAAGATACTAGGGGATTTAAGAGAGGATGGATTCCAATACGCCAACTTCAAGATTGGAGTATCCTGTAATAGGGTTCCTGTAATAGACGGGCACCTGGAGAGTATATTTGTTAAAACCCTAGAGGATGTAGAGCCTCAGGATATCCTAGAGGTGATGGATAAGTTTGACCCCTTAAAGGATTACAACCTCCCAACTTATGCAAAACCTATTGTTATAAAGAGGGAGATAGATAGACCTCAACCAAGGTTAGACAGGGATAACGGTAGAGGTATGTCCATCACTGTAGGTAGAATTAGAAGGGATAATATATTCACTGTGAAGTATACAGCCTTGGAACATAACACTATAAGGGGAGCTGCAGGGGCTAGTATATTAAACGCTGAACTCTACATAAAAAAATACTTTTAAATTACCTCTGAAGTATCTCCACCTTATTTTTATATCCCACTATCACTTTATCCACCTTTGTAAAGAGACCATTTTCCACAACTCCAGGTATAGTGTTTAACTCCCTCTCCATCTTTTCCCCATCTTTTAAATCGATAAATACATCTATTATCATGTTCCCATTGTCTGTAATTACTGGTCCTCTCTTTTTTTCAGCCATTCTTATAGAGGGAGCCCCATTTCTCTTCAATAACTCTTTAAGAACAGGGGCGTATGCAGGGGGAAGTACCTCTAGAGGTACAGGGGTCTTCTCCCCTAGTACGTTTACAACTTTCCCACTATCCACTATCACTACAAATTCTTCTGCATAGTAGTCCACTATCTTCTCCATGGTATGACAGCCCCCTCCTCCCTTTATAAGGTTTAGGGACTTCCTCTCAACCTCGTCTGCCCCATCTACAGCTATATCTATAACATCACACTGATCTAGTGACACTACAGGTATTCCATTTTTAATAGCTAATATACGGGATTCAAAGGAGGTGGGCACTCCAAATACACTTAACTCCTCCTCGGCAATCCTCCTCCCTAACTCCTCTATAAATATGTTAGTAGTACTACCTGAACCTAGGCCTACTATCATACCGTCTTTTACAAGGTTAAGTGCCTCTATTGCTGCCATGTACTTCTCATGTTCACTGTCTGTAGTTTTTGACTTAGATCTTCTAGCCATGTCTACCCCTCTATAACCTAACTGGAATATTTCTATTTAACAGATACTCTTTAATCTCTCTGATAGTGTACTCTCTATAGTGTAGAATACTGGCCATTAAGGCGGCATCTGCCCTTCCGTATTTAAAGGCCTGATAGATATGGGCCAGTGCTCCACAACCACCACTAGCTATAACTGGTATTCCCACGTTCTCAGACATCAACCTTGTTAATTCAATGTCGTAGCCACCCTTAGTACCATCTGTATCTATACTTGTAAGGAGTATCTCTCCAGCTCCTAACTTCCACACCTTCTTACCCCATTCTATAGCGTCTATCCCTGTCCCCCTCCTTCCCCCGTATATGTAAACTTCAAACCAGCAGTATCTGTCCTCTATCTTTACAAGGTTTCTAGATCTCTCCCTGGCAGCCTCTATCTCCTCCCCCTCTACGTATCTTCTCTTTGCATCTATGGCAACTACAACACACTGAGATCCAAATATCTCACTGGCCTCCTCTATCAACCCTGGATTCTTAACTGCAGCAGTGTTGACAGACACCTTATCTGCACCTGCCCTAAGTAGTTTCCTAAAGTCCTCTACTGTCCTTACACCTCCACCAACAGTTAAAGGTATGAACACCTGCTCTGCAGTCCTCTCAACTAGATCTATAAGTATATCCCTCTTCTCATAGGAGGCTGTAATATCTAGAAATACTAACTCATCTGCACCTTCCTCATCGTACAACTTGGATAACTCTACAGGATCCCCTGCATCTTTGAGCTGGACAAATTTAGTTCCTTTAACTACTCTACCTTCTTTTATATCTAGACATGGGATAATCCTCTTCGTTAAGATTCTATCACCTATAATAACTTTTATACTTATTATCCAATCTAACAAAGATATTTATACCTTCAGTAGATAAGTGGAATTATAACATCTCACGGGATAGTATGGTAGTAGAAGAGATTATATCAGGGAGTAAGAAGGTACTGGAGACAACTAAAGATATCTTAAAAGATAAGGATGAAAGTATAGAGATAAGTTACCCTGGAACTAACTACAACCTTCCAGTTATCTACGGTCTCCTGGGAAAGAAGATAGAAAAGGTTAAAGATCTAAAGGAGTTAATCAACTCCCTGGAGATTAAGGAGGAAGTTACCCTGGAGAAGGCCCTTGAAAATGGAGTTATAACCTTAATATGTGCAGAGGCTATAGAGGCCCTTAAATACGCCTTGGAGGAGGAACCATATAAACCTCCCTATACAGGATTTATCCCAGATGAGGTTTTAAGGGATTTAGGAGTACCTCTAGTAGAGGGTAAGATCCCAGCTATCCTAGTAGTAGTTGGTAAAGTTGGAGACAGGGAGAAACTTAAGAGGCTTGTTGAGGACATCCAGAGGAGAAATATACTAGGGCTCTTTATAGGGGAGATCGTAGAGGAGATGAGATCCCTAGGTGTAGAATTTGGTCTAGATAAACTCCTAGTACCTGTAGGGAGGGATTTAACCTCTGCCATCCATGCTGTAAACCTTGCAATAAGGGCCCCTTTAATATACGGGGGTATAGAACCTGGTAGAAGGGAGGAGATCCTAGAGTATATAAAGAACAGGGTCCCTGCAGTTGTAGTGGCTTTAGGACCTTTAGATGATGTGACCCTTGCAGTAGGAGGGGGATGTATTAAGACAGGGATTCCAGTGATCACCAACAACAAGGTGCCTGAGATTAAAGGGGCTTTGGAAACCTCAGACATTGAAAACATAGTGGAGAATGCCCTGAAGATGAAGGGGATAGAGGTAAAGGTTGGAGAGTATCAAATCCCAGTATCTGTAGGCCCTATGAATGAGGGGGAGAGGATAAGAAAACCTGATATGTACGTGGAGCTGGCAGGGCCTAAGTCCTACGGATGTGAGTTAGTTCTGATAAAGGACGACGTAGAGGAGGGAGTGGAGTTAGTTGGAGAGGATATTGACAGTGTAGAGGAGGGTAGCACTATACCCTTTGCCATTGTTGTAGAGGTTGCAGGGAAAGATCTAGAGGAGGACATTGCAGGGGTACTAGAGAGGAGGATACACGAGTTCTTCAACTATATAGAGGGGGTTATGCATCTAAATCAGAGGGACAACATCTGGATAAGGATAAGTAA
>DQUI01000040.1 GCA_015662355.1 Methanothermococcus okinawensis | reverse complement strand
TGGATTTAATATACCTCCATTTCCAAACTGTCTATCGAAATTATTCCACCTATACTTTATAGCTATTTTAGAACCTGCCTCGACATCTATATCATTTCCATAGTTGTTGTCTCCCATTCTCCCAGCATGGTCATGAGAGCTTATAGTACTGCTATTATCTCCTTCGTTGTAGGGGAAGACTATTGCAGAGATCTGCCCTCCTTCATTCAATATAGTATCGTTATTGGCAATCTCTATGGCGATAGAGTTATGGGGGGCAGGAGGTATTAAGGAGATGTTGTATCCGTATATAGGATCGTCGTAGAAGTAGAGGGTGCTGTTCTCTATGTAGTATTTTATGTCTCCATATATCTTCCCTGTCCTCCTGTCTATAGAGAGGTTATTTACTATAACCCTTCCGTCATCACCTACAATCTCTTTCACCCTGTACCCCTTGGAGGTATTAATCCTCACGGAGAATCTGTACCAGACGTTATCTAACTTGTTCTCTACCTCCACCCTGATCTTCGTCTCATTTATCTTAACAGTTTTCACAGTGGTGTTTAAAACCTCCTCTGGGATGTTGAATCTCCTTAATAACGTCTTTTGCGTGATGTCGTTATACCTGTCCAGGGGTATTGTAACCTCGTAGAGGGGGAAATTTCCACCTATCTCCCTCTGGGCTATCCTACATTCCTTCAACCTTATCTTACTAAATACCCTATTAATTAGAGGTTTTTTACTACCTAGTATCTTTATTACAATGGCCCTCTTCGTAGGGTCGTAGGAGACTAAGACCTTCACACCATCACTCTTCAACCTCTTTATAAATTTCTCCATATTCAAAGTTCTGTTAATATATCTTGAGGTGTTAAAGTTAAGGGGTATCTCCTTCCTAAGGGTGTAGTTTTTATAGTGGGAAGTTATTACTAGGGTGTTGTTCAATACAAGGGGATAGATAATATATCTGTCTCTCCCTATCCTTTCGTATTCCACATTTACAGATAGATTCTTATAAGTGACATTAAGTCTCCCATCAGTTTCCACTATAACCTTGCAGGATCTCTCAGATCTATTTATATAGACCTGGAGATAGTGTTCCTTTTTATGGGAGTAATTTAAAAATATACTTCTATATAAGGTCTCATTTGGGTACAGAGCGTAGATATGGATAGTTTTATTTAGCACCACAGGTGAGAGGACGTAGGTATTATTTTCTATCCCTATCACATCTAAAGTAGTGTTATCTACATAGGTCTTAACTCTCCCCTCTGTTTTAATAACTACCTTGTATCCCTCTACAGATATATTTAAATAGGGGCCTGTAACGTTGTAACTCTCTTCTGAGATATTCTCAAAATTAGGGTTTTCTATTCTAGAGATATTTGAGGTATAATTACTAAGGGAGATATTCCCTGGTACTATACTGTTGTTTGTTGTATTGTACGTACTGTTAAGCAGTGCCCCAGTTGCCAGTGGAGTTAAAAGAATAACAGCTAATAAAAGGGTGCACAAGGCCCTCATAGATATTACCGTTTAATTTTTTAAAAAGTATTGAGAGGTCCTGTTTTATCTATGGGAATCCCTATCCTCTCTCCCATAGGATCTTACAATTTCGTATACTAGTAATAGAAAGACTAAGAGGAATAGACTTAGCCAGAATAACAGATAGCCGTAGGTAGGTAGTTTAGGGAGAGGTAGGATGGAAAACTCTGCGTTGATCATCAGTAACGTATCCTTAGGTACTTTAAAGGTATCCCCTGAAGGGTATTGATAGGTCTTGCTGTACCTATTAGTTATAAACTTTATATTCAAATGTTCTATATCCATGTTACTCCCAACTGGTATTGAGAGGGTTTTAAAGAGGATACCATCTTCCAAAATATGGGTATCGTACTCTAAAAATATTGTTATATTACTTCTCCTCTCTATAGGTTCCCAGATCTCGTACTTTATAATGGAGTAGTTGTTGTAGTACTCAACGTAGGTTTTCATAGGTATCTTATTAACTCCATCAAAGGAGTAATACCCCTTAAGATTTTTCACCTCTAGAGGTTTAACCTCCTTTTCAAAGGGTAGAGGTATTATCCACAACTTTTTTGGTCCCTGTTTCTGCAGTCTAAACTCCACTATACCAGGTACAAGGGGATAATCTACCATATTCTGTAATGTTATGTTATAGATGATATGTTGAGGATCTCTATCCACATCTATAATCACTGTAAAATTGGATATCTTCATTACATCTCCATGGATCTGTGTAAGAGATGCTATAAAAAATATTATTAGCAACAACTTCCTTGATACCATCCTTCCCCCACAGTTTTTGTTACTGTTAAAAAAGAGTTAAAAATAAAAGGGATTTTAAGTTTTCTTATCTCTTAACTCTCCTAGCTACTAGGACCATTCCAACTAAACCTGTCAGTAGTGCAAGGAGTACCTCGTAGTTGTTTCCATCACTTCCTCCAACTATTATCATCTTTGGAGATGTTGTAGGGAGTAGAGAGTGTGTAGGGTCAATACCTACGATAAAGAGATCTGACGGTATAAATACCCCAGTTCCATTTACTGTGTAGTTTATTAGTACAGTTTGATTATTGTTTATCTCCTCAGGACTATACCATCCATCTCCATCTGCCCCTCCATTCAGTGGGTTCAGGCACCAGTAGTAACTTAGGTTGTATCTTGGATTGTTATTCAGTATATTGTTTCCAGAGTGATTTAACATAGTGTTCTTATAGACTGTAGGTCCAGCGACTATGGTGAAGTTATGGGGTATCAGATCGTAGACGTATACAAAGGGAGATTTATGACTACCTATGTTTTCAACTACAATGTATATAGTATAGGTTCCATCTTCGTTGGTCTTTATAGTTTTAGTCACTTTTATCAGATAACTACCAACTAGGTATATTTTTTCTACAACTATGTAGGAACTCCCGTATTCGTCCTGGTACTCGTTAACTACATGTTGAAGGAGTGTAATACTTTCCTCTGCTATTTTAAAGGAGTAATTTGCCCATACTACAGGTACTCCAGGAAATGTGAAGTTGTAATTATCCGAGGACCATATCTCCCCAGGTCCTTTTATTATATTTGGACTTAGAGAATAATTACTCCCATTTATCCACAGGGATTTATCGAAGGGATTAAGTTTTTCTGGATCACTACCATTTACAGCCCATATGTTAACTTTAGTGATGTTGTAGTAGTATTCATTTCCGGCGTTTTTAAAGGATGTGTTTTCATACCATAGGATGTACTGGCCAGTGGTAGTATCTAGCTCAGGTCCTCTCTTGTCTACAATAACTTCACAATCCCCTATTGCATAGACATCTTTTACTGTAGTATTACTAACTGATCCTGAGAAATCAAAGAATATTACTGCAAACCCATAAGGCACCTCTATAGCCTCCCTACCTGTATAACTGTTGTTAGCTGTTACTGCAAAGTTTAGAGATCCTATAATCTCCTTATCTCTTAACTTCGAAAGTACTACATTTGTCCAGTTAAGGGCATCCTTTGCTGTGCCGTTGAAGTAACGGCTATCCCAGAGTTCTATATCTCCCATTGAGGCTTTTGCATTAGAGATATTCAAATATGTCCAGTAGGAACTTCCGTAATGGTTGGGATCGTTAGATAGATACTTTGTTACATTGACATATACTTGGGTATCTTCACTAGGTAGCACAGAAACGTTTCTCGATATATTAAAGGTTACATTCCATGTAACCATCTTATAGGCAGGAACTTTTGTAATACTGTGGGCCTCATTCACAATTATTGGAATTCCTATCTTTGACTTATTAAGTTCAATAACAATTTCAACATAAGTCTTATTTGGAAGTATAGGGACATGTACATATGTTAAACCATCAGGTAGTCCTGTATAGGCTGGTACTGAGTTAGTAATATATACTCCCTTGGGAGTGGTGTCATGTACAACCTTAGGCTCAGATACGTTATTTTGGATATCAATTGCCACCCATACATCACTAAGGATATCCTTTGATGCAGTGTTGTTTATTACAAGGTATCCTATTAGACTATGTAGAGAGTAGTCTATTGTACCCTCTGCACTTACATTGGCAGTAATGTTATACCTCTCCTGGTATGTTACTACTAAGGGGTTAGCAGCGACTACAGACAACATCCCCAGTAGGAGTAAAATAGCAACAAGGAATTTCCAGCTATTCTTCATGGTTTACCACCTAGTAGATTGATTTTTTTGAATATATGGTAATTTTTTAAATTTTTAATCTCTATAAATAATTAACTCCAATAAAAAAAATACTTAGTGAAATCTATGAGAACTGTAGTTGTAGGAAGTGGAGCAGGGGGATTAACCACTGCATCCACTATAAGAAGATACAACAGAGATATGGAAATAGTTGTTATTACAAGGGAGAAGTACGTGGCCTACTCTCCCTGTGCCATACCTTACGTCATAGCTGGAGAGATACCCTCTTTTCAAGATATAGTGATGCACACACCGGAATACTACAGGGAAAATAAGAACATAGAGATAGTTACAGAGTCGACTGTTGTAGATGTGGATGCTGAAAAGAGAAATGTAATCTACTACGATAAGGAGGGAAATAAGAAGGTTTTAAAATACGACTATCTCGTTATTGCAACAGGAGGGGAAACCTTTATTCCTCCCATAGAGGGGAGGAATTTAGAAGGAGTATTTAAGGTAAAAACTATCGAGGATGGGATGAAGATAAAGGAGTATGCCCAGAGTTCTAAAAGTGCTACTGTTGTAGGTGCCGGTGCCATAGGCCTTGAGATGGCCTATGGGTTGAGGAAGTTAGGTCTCAATGTTAACGTTGTTGAGATGGCTCCCCAGGTGCTGCCAAGGGCACTAGATATAGATATGGGAGAGATAGTGCTGAGATATCTTAAAACTCTAAATATAGGGGTTATTCTGGGAAAACCTGTAAATAAGATCCTAGGAGATGAGAACAACAGAGTAAAGGGAGTTGTAGTTGGAAACAAATCCTACAGTTGTGATATGGTGGTGATGGCTACAGGGGTAAGACCAAATATAGAATTGGCTAAGAGAGCTGGATGTGAAATAGGTAGATGGGCTATAAAGGTAAACAGTAGGATGGAAACATCTATTCCAAACATCTATGCAGTGGGGGACTGTGTGGAAACTGTAGATTTTATAACGAGACAACCTACACTCTCACCTTTTGGATCAACTGCAGTGAGACAGGGAAAGGTGGCAGGGAGAAATATTGCAGGTATTCCAGCATATTTTAAACCTGTTTTAAATGCCATGGTATCTAAGATAGGGGATATGGAGATAGGGAGTACAGGTATAAGTGAACTTAGGGCTCATCAAAATAGATTAGATGTAATAACAGGTAAGGCTAAGGGGCTTACAAGGGCTAGGTACTACCCTGGAGGTAAACCGATCTATGTAAAGTTGATCTTTGATATGGATAGAACTCTTATAGGTTGTCAGATAGTTGGAGGGGAGAGGGTAGCTGAAAGGATAGATGCCATGTCCTTAGGGATATTGAAAGGGGTAACCTGTGAGGAGTTAGTTAATATGGAGTTCTCCTACGCCCCTCCAGTTTCCACGGTTGTAGATCCTATAGCCCTTGCTGCAGAGGACGCCTGGGATAAGTTCCTGGAGTTGAACTAAATTAATATACTTCCCTATCCCAGTGACGAAATCCACACCCCCAATTTTCTTTATCTTATAATATAAAATGAACCCCCTCTGTTTTCTTAT
>DQUI01000070.1 GCA_015662355.1 Methanothermococcus okinawensis | reverse complement strand
TCTGCACCTACAGAGAATCCCCTTCTACACACCTTTCTAGAGAACTCTCCCTTGAGATCCTCATCTATCTTTATACCTTGATATTCATTTATCACTATATAGTCGTTTCCTAAACTGTGCATCTTTGTAAACTTCACATCTCTTATCATAACTATCACCTAAATTTTAGATTAACTGTCTCTATACATCAACTGTCTCATAATCTTTCCAAGAGGACCTCCCATCTTTAACATCTTACCTCTCTTAAGGTTCTGGAATGCACTTTTTGTAGTGGCGTAGTATCTTAGAAGTTCCTTTACATCCTCCTCTCTAACTCCAGCACCCCTTGCTATTCTCCTTACCCTTGAAGATTTTATTATCTCTGGATTTTCCTTCTCCTCCCTTGTCATAGAATCCATTATAACCTTATACTTTTTTAACTTCTGCTCTGTGAGATGGATAGCCTCTTTAGGTATGGCCCCTCCAAAACCTGGTATCATACTCATTATCTGTTTCATAGGTCCCATCTTAGATATAGCTTCAAGTTGGGAGTATAACTCGTTTAAGGTAAATCTCCCCCTCATTATCGCGTCTAAACTCTCCTCTGTCTCCTCATCTATTATATCCTCAGTTTTCTTCAGGAGGGCATCTAAGTCCCCCATACCTAGAAGCCTTGAAACGAACTTTTTTGGATCGAAAGGTTCCAAGTGGTCGATACCTTCCCCAGTACCTATAAACTTAATAGGTGCCTTTATCTCAGCTACAGCACTTAGGGCACCTCCTCCCTTTGCAGATCCATCTAACTTAGTAACTATTATACTTCCTATATCTCCAACAGCTTCCTTAAACGCCTTTGCCTGATTTTTAGCCTGTTGTCCCAAGGTCCCATCTATTACAAGTACGATCTCATCTGGGTTCACTAACTCCTTTATCTCCTTCATCTCCTCCAACAACTCCTTCTCCTCTTTATGTCTCCCTGCAGTATCTACTATAACTACATCTACATTCTTCAAGTAATCTAACCCCTTCTTGACTATCTCCACAGGTGTCTTTTCCCCAGATTCCTCTCCATATACAGGTACATGTATCTTCTCTGCCAGCTGTTTCAACTGCTGATAGGCTGCAGGCCTGTAGGTATCTGCACATATTAAACCTGGTTTTAAACCTATCTTCTGTATATATCTAGCAAGTTTTGCAGCAGTGGTAGTTTTACCACTACCTTGAATACCTACTAGAAGTATAACACTCCTCTTCTTAGGGTCTATATTTAACTTCTCTCCCCCCTCACCAAGTAACTTTGTCAACTCCTCGTATACGATCTTTATAATATGCTCCTTCTTCGACAACCCCTTAGGTATCTCTTCGTATATAGCTCTCCTCTCAATCTCCTTACTCATCTTAAGTACTAGTTTAACATTTACGTCAGCCTGTATCAGTGCCTTCTGGATGTCCTTGATCACCTCCTTTATAAGTTTTTTATCTACAAAGGTGGCATTTTTTATCTTGTTTAAGGCCTTAGTTATACTCTCTCCCAATCTCTCCAACATACTTTCACCTTAGGACAGTTATCTCAGATGTCCCCCCACCTTCTAAATAGATCGTTGGGAATACCTAGGTTATCTAACACCCTCCCAACAACAAAATCTACTATATCCTCCACTGTCTTAGGTTTTCCATAGAATGCTGGGATAGGTGGCATGATAACAACCCCTAACTTGGATAACTTCAACATATTCTCCAGGTGTATAGGACTTAAGGGCATCTCCCGGGGCATGAGTATTATCTTTCTCCTCTCCTTAATAGCTACGTCACATACTCTACATATCAAGTTGTTGCTGTATCCATTTGCCACTGCAGATAGGGTTTTCATAGAACAGGGGACAACTACTACACTGTGAAATTTGTGGGAACCAGAGGCTAAAGGGGAGAAAAAGTCGTTATTTTCGTAGTATTCATAGGATAGATCTATCAGGTATTGGATATCCCTGTCTAACTCATGTTCTATTATCCTCTTAGCAGATGAAGAGATTATTAGAGATGTTTTTATGTCCCTCTCCTTAAGTACCTCTAATAACCTCTTTGCATAGCATACTCCACTTGCCCCTGTAATACATACAACTACCTTCATACTCTCCCAGGAAGTGATATAATAAAAACTATCCCTCTAAAAATTCCCAGAGGGATCTAACTGCACTAGGATTACTGAGCTTCCTCCCCTTCACTAAATATAGGTATCTAGTGAGGTCCAGGTCCTCTACAGGTACAATCTTCACTAGACCTGCCTCTACAGCCTTCCTAGCAGGGATCTCAGAGATGATGCTTACCCCACTCCCCTCAGAGACTGCAGTGATTATTGAGGAGCTGCTACCAAGTCTCATAACCACGTTAAGGTCCATCATGGAGTAGCCCCTCTCGTTGAGCCCCCTGATAAGCACCTCCCTTGTACCAGAGCCCTCCTCCCTGTCTATGTAGTCCTCCTTCATGATGTGGGAGAGGGTAGCCCTACCCTCCCTCCCTAACCTGTGATTTGGAGGGACGATGAGTACTAGGCGATCCTTCCCTATTATGAGATAATCGTAGTCCCTGTTGTAGAGGTAGCCCACTGCAACTACATCCACTGAGCCCCTCTCCAATAGCTCAAAACATCGCTTAGAGTTTGTTATCTCTACCTGGAAGTCCACGTCCCTGTACTCCCTCCTGTAATCCTTTATTATCCCTGGGAGGATGTGCTCCCCAGGGGTTGTACTTGCAGCCATCTGGACAGTTCCCTCTGGGTACTGGTGGAGGGACTTTATACGTTGCTTAGTGGACGTGATCAGTTCTAGGATCTTCCTAGCACTCTCGTAGAGGATCTGGCCCTCTGGAGTCAGTTCTACACCCTCTGGGGTTCTTATGAAGAGCTGGGCGTCGAAGTACTTCTCCAGGGCTGATATGTGATTACTTACAGTGCCCTGGGTGATACCAAGTTCCTTTGCAGCCTTGGAGAAACTCTTTGTCTTGGCGGTGATTAGAAAGGTTTTAAAGTAGCTTATCTTAGGGTCCATAGTTCCACCCTACTATCTATCTACATAAATATATATGAGGTTAATGTGTTAAGTAAAGTTGAAAGGTGTGAGCTGGGATAGTGATGTTTGAGAGGTTAAGTTGGTACTATAAGGTGATGGACAACAGAGCCCCTGCAAAGTTCCTCATATGTAGAAAGATCCAAGGGGAAGATCCTACTAAGTTAGATATAGAGGGCCTCTGGGATCTTCACAGGGCCCTCTCCAAGGATTTCGACAACGTATTCAAGGGTGTTAAAAGGGGGGAATTAGATATAGGGGATATCCCTACTCCAAGGTTTAACTTCTTAGATATTAAAGTGGAGATAGCAAAGAATATATTTAGAAGTTGTCACTTCTGTGAGAGGAGATGTGAGATAGACAGGAGTAAAATAGAGGGGGACTGTAAGGTAGATCATACCTACGTCCACAGCTGGTTTCTCCACTGTGGAGAGGAGGCGCCACTAGTACCTAGTGGTACTATATTCTACGGAGGGTGCAACTTCCACTGTGTATTCTGTCAGAACTACGATATAAGTCATCTGTATCCAAAGGAGGGCATTAGAGTAAGGGGAAGGGAAGTGGCACTGATAGAGAAGAAGTTAAGATTAGAGGGGGCTAAAAATATCAACCACGTAGGAGGGGACCCTATACCTAACACATGGGTAATCCTTGAGAGTTTCAAGTACTTAGATGTAAACGTGCCTCAACTTTGGAACAGTAACATGTACTGTAGTATAGAGACTATGACGTTACTTAGAGAGGTAATAGATATCTGGCTACCAGACTTTAAATACGGCAGTAACAGATGTGCCCAGAGACTAAGTTTAGTGGAGAACTACTGGGAGACAATCACTAGAAACATGAAGATAGCCTACAACTCTGGAGATATGATAGTTAGGCACCTTGTACTACCAAACCATATAGAGTGTTGCTCAAAACCTGTCCTTAACTGGATAAGGAACAACTGTCCAGAGGTTCTTGTGAATATAATGGGACAGTACAGACCTGAGTACTTAGTAGCTAAATATCCAGAGATGTGGCCAGATATAGGGAGAACTCCCACCTTAGAGGAGATGGAGGAGGTATACAGATACGCCGAGAGATTAGGGATTACATATATAAAGTAAATATTAGTCATCCACTAGGGAACTCTCGTAGAGAATGCCCTTAGCTACTGTATAGAGAGGTACCCCTTTAACTCTCCAGTTCTCAAAAGGTGTAAATTTAGCCTTAGACTTAAACCTCTCCCCCTTTATAGTAACCTCCCTTTTTAGATCTATAACAGTTAAGTTTGCAGTTTTTCCCTCCTTTAAACTATTATCTATCTGGAATATACTCCCAGGTCTCATGGAGATAAGATCTACAAGACGAAATAGGGATATCATCCCCTTATTCACAAGGTTTAACATTAGGGGGAGGAAGGTCTCAATACCTGGAATACCTGAGGGACACTCCCTTACACTCCTCATCTTCTCCTCATAGCTATGGGGGGCGTGATCTGTTGCCACAATATCCACACTTCCATCTATCAGGCCTCTGATAAGTGCCCTGTTGTCCTCTCTAGTTCTTAGAGGGGGGTTGAATTTAGCAAACCCCTTTAACTCCTCAGCCATGTCCATATTTAGATATAAATGATGGGGTGTAACCTCCAAACTAATCTTAACATTTTTAAACCTCTCTTTTCCCTTCTTTATAAGATCTAGCCCCTCCTTCGTAGAGACATGACAGAAGTGGACATGGGGTTTTTTATCTCCAAGTCTCTCTATCTCCTCTAAATTCCTCAGGATCTCCTTTATCCCCTCTATCTCACTTCTCTTATCCCTTATTCTACAGTGGTCTATCCAGGAGTTTAGAGGATACCTCTTTTTATTCTCCTCAATTACATCTCTATGTTCAGCATGGACAGTGAATATCTTGTCCTGATTGAGGATGTCCCTTAACTTGCTGTAGTCCCTTATATAGAGATCTCCCACAGATTCAACCATAAATATCTTGTAGGACTTTGCCCCCTCCACTTCATCTAAGTAGTTAGTCTCAGTTACACCGTAGTTAAACTCTATGTTTACTTTACTCCTCTCCTTTCCCTCTATATACTTTCTGTAGAAGCGCTCCCTCGTAGTAATTGGGGGATTGTCATTGGGCATATCTATAACGTAGGTTACCCCTCCATTTATAGCAGCTTCACTACCTGAGATAAAACCTTCCTTCCTGGTGTCCCTGTATCTGAAATGGACGTGGGCATCTGTAATCCCCCCAATAACAATCTTATTCTTTAGATCTATTAACTCATCCCTTTTTTTAATGTCTTTTTTAATCTCTTTTATAACTCCATCCTCGATAAGTATATCCCCCTCTATAATCCTGTTATCCATTACTATCCTACAGTTCTTAAGTATCATCCTCACACCTGGAGAAATTACAATAAACATAAAAAAAGAGTTTTAGTGTATGGAAATATATTCTAACTGTTGTTATCTATAAAATAGCCCTCTGCACATCCTCTTATAACAGTTTCCACAACAGTATCTGTAGTTTTTTCTAGGGCAGTAGTATGGACATACAACGTTATCCTCACTATTATCTATACCCCTGTAATACATCCTATTTCCATATACACAGTTTTCAGTATAGGGGCACTTTCCACAGAGGTTATATATACACTGACTTATATCACGTGTCTCCCCTGTCCCTGTGGAGTATATAACAGAGGTTGCAAACACCGTTGGAACTAGTACTAGAGACAGTAGTAATAGTAGTTTTTTCATCATAGCTATCCCTCTAGTTGTTTGTAGTATAGTGTTAAATTAGTTAAACCTCTATATATAGCTCTTATCTATTCTATAACAGTCCTAGATACTTGTGTATCTGGGGGGTGCACATTACCCTGTCTCCAAGGTGTTTCCCACAGAGTTCCATCATCTTCAACAACTTCCCCCTGGGAACAGGCTTAATATCTTTAATAGGAGTTACAGGCTGAATACATAGGGTGATATCTCCTATATCTCCTATATCTCTGGCAACACCTTCAACAACCTCTGGATCACTCTCCTCCATAACTACTACCTTGGCATATACCTCTGATCCCATTCTGTACAATTTTTTAATAGATCTCAACTCTAACTTGTAGATCCTCCTGTACTTTCTCTCGTCTAAATCCTTGAAGTGCTCAGGTAGTTTTATATCGATAGATGCGTAATGGAAAAAAAACAGTTTCTCTGGATATATACCGTTACTCTCTAGGTGAGTTCTATACCCTAGATCCCTAAGTTCCTCTGAGTACTCCCTTACTCTTTCATGATGTAGGAGAGGTTCTCCCCCTGTAAAGGACACTGCAAAGAGATCTGGAGTTCTTAACCTATTCACTATCTCTACAAGATCCCTCTCTATATAGGGATACTCCTCCAGTATACCACTCCCTGGAATCCTCTCTACCCTAGGGGGCATACTCTCCTTGACACTTTCATCACAGTATACACAGTTAAGGGGGCAACCTCTAAATCTGATGAATATATATCTTCTTCCTATGTACTTTCCCTCTCCCATAACAGAGGAGAACACCTCGCTTATCAAGGGATCACCTAACTAGATATCTACTATATACCTTATAACATACTTTCCATTCTTCTTCTCTATCTCCATCTTGTGATAGGTAATAGCCTTTACCTCCTCCTTAGGTTTATGTTTCTCCCTGTCTAACTCCTCCCCGTAGGCGATACACTCTAACCTGTATTCGTCGTTCTCTCTAAATATCTTTATATTGAAGTCTGAGAACACAATATTTTCACTGTCCCTTATTACGAGAAGTTCTGTGAGGAAGTCGTAGAGGAGGCTGTAGAGGTCCTCTGATTTAACAGATATTTTCCTCTCTATCTTTTTCTCAACAGAGTCTATATCTACCATCAAGTTAGTGAGGGCTCTTGCAGCCTCTCTAAATGCCTCCTCAAGGGTTTCCCCTTCGGCAATAACACCCATATCTGCTGTAGTTCCAAAGTATCTATACATAGGATCACCTTTAATCCCTCTTCTCAATTAACCAATTACCTAACAGCAGGGCATCACCTACAGCCTTAAAAGTCCTAATCCCATCTAACTCTGTACATACAATAGGTTCTCCGTGGATGTTAAAACTTGTATTTAAAACCACTGGGAGATCTATACACTGATAGAGGTAGTCTATAGTGTCGTAGTATACGCTGTTAAAATCCCTCTTTAGTGTCTGAGGTCTCGTTGTATTGTCTACGTGTACTACACCCTCTATTTTCTCCTTTACCTCTTTTTTAACCTGAAAGACCATAGTCATAAAGGGACAGTATTTAGGATCTACAAGGTAGTCCTCTACGTGTTCATAGAGTATAGTAGGGGCAAAGGGCATAAAACTGTCCCTTTGAAGTAATCTGTTAAGTCTATCCCTGTTCTCCCTACTAGGTAGTGCCACAATACTCCTGTTTCCCAGGGCCCTTGGACCAAATTCCATCCTACCTCTACATATACAGAGGATCTTATTCTCCAGTAGAAGGTGCCCCAAGGTCTCAGCTATCTCCCTCTCCTCAAGGTATTTAATATTATATCCCTTAAGATATCCCCTCTCTATTAACTTCTCCACCTTCTCATCTGAGATGTTGTAACCGAGGTATGTATCCCTTAGCTCTATTTTCTTCTTCATCTCAAGTAGGGAGGAACCTATGGAGAGACCCTCGTCCCCCATAAAGGGAGGTATATATACGTCGTATAACTCCCCTATCTTCCTGTTCAACTTGACGTTCTGAGCTACACCTCCACTGAAGACCACCTTATCAATACCTGTCTCCTCTGAGAAGTCCCTTATCATCTTTAACACAACCTCTTCAAGGACCCTCTGGGCGTACTTTGCCACCTTTACCTTAGTATTAAAATCCATGTTATAAGGGTCTATGTTGAACCTCTGAAGTATTCTCCTTAGGGCCTTTGTAGACTCCTGCCCTACAACTCCTAGATAATTCTTAAAGGACTTTAATCTACTGTCGTAGTCTATAATAACCCCTATATCTAACTCCTCCCCAGGATAACTGGAGAGGCACATCACCTTACCCTCATCCTCCATAGGTTTAAAGCCTAAAACCTCAGTAATAGATGCGTAGAAGTCTCCAAGGGAATCTAAGATATCACTCTGGGCTATTACTTCCAAACCCTCTTTACCTCCTATGGACACAGTTGCAGAGAGGCTATCTCCTCCACCGTCTATGGTGACAACGAGACACTCTTTAAAATCTGATAGTTTGTAGAGGGCACCGTGACATAGGTGATGATGGAAGTAGAGTAGGGGGATATTCAATCTCTCCTGGAACTCTTTTATAGCCCTTAACCTCTTCCCCCTCCTGAACATTCCCCCAACTGTAATAAGATCTATATCCCTGTTCTCTCCTAGTATATAGTCTACAGCCTTTGAGGGGAAACCTCTCTCATTTTTCCTCCTTGTGAACCTCTCCTCACTTATGGCGTACTCTATACCTCTATCTGAGATTAGGGAGGCACTGCTGTTATGCCCGTCGTGGATACCTAGTATCATATAGATCCCCTACTCCCTATCTCTTTTCCCCTCTAACTCCCTGTAGAGGAGGGATTGTATCTTAGTTATAAGTCCAGATACTAGATAGAGAATGGAAACTACAATTATCCCCTTTCCCCAGGGAGTTACAGGGGTGATATCCCCGTATCCCACTGTAGTTAAAGATATTACTGTAAAGTAAAAGGCATCTGCAAAGTTGTTTATACCTAGGTTTGCCTCGTTCTCCACAAGCCATATGAAGCTAGATATAATAAAGCTGTAGGTTAAGATAGTGATAAAGTTTATCATCTCACGACTAAGTTTTAGGTGTTTAAACTTTACAATCCTTAGAAGTACTAGGATTCTAACTGCATTGATTATCCTTAGGCTTATTATGGCGTTAGTGGCCCATATCTGAAGGAGGTAGAGGATAAATGCCCCAATAACTACAGCGTCTATTATGTTGTAGATATTCCCTAGAAACTTTAACTTGTCCCTTGTACCTATTAACTTATAGAGGAAGTGAAAGGATAGAATAGAGATAGATATAAAGTCTAACTTTATCAGTATATGTTCATAAGGGGGATTATAGGTGGACAGTATAAAAGAGATAAGTATCTCCAAGGTACAGAGTATCCCTATTAACTCCAGGGTATTGTAAACCTTAGGATTATATATCCTCTCTTTCAAGGTTCTCAGAGACACTCCCATCTTCTCACAAAAAATAAAAAAAGAGTTATTGTAGTAATCCACATACATCAGGGGGTACAGGTAATCCTAACTTCTTCCTATGTTCTATCTCCTTCATGTTCTTCTCCTTCTTAGTAAGTGCCAGTTTCTTAAGTATACCTAGTCCAAACTTACCCTCATCTATAGGTCTAGTCTCTAGATAACCTTCCTCTATCATGTTGTTGATAATCTCCTCTCCCCTGTGGTTCCTTATAATTACAGTACTCCAACCATCTGGACTACCTACTGAACCTGTTGATATATCTGCCAACTCTGCAGTGTAATCTGTACATACGTGACAGGAGGACTGCTCGTATGGATGGGTCATCTTCAGTTTAACAGATTTTACCTCTCCCCATTTTGTATATACCCAGAATTTACCCTTTCCAATGTCCATCTTAACTACGTCCTCTAGCCTCACACCACATAGTTCCTCTACTATTATCTTCATCCCCATATAGGGGAAGTTCTCCATACAGAATATTCCTACAAGAAGGGCAATCTTATCCACTAGATGTCTAAAACCTAGGGGATACTTAAGTGCCTTCCTCGTGGATATGATCTGACAAGGTGTACCTACTACTCCAATCTTTTCACAGCTGTACTCCCTTATAGCACTTTTTAATACACTGAGGTTTGGAGATACTGTATACTTAGTACCTGCTGCCTCTAACACCTCCTCAGGTGTAGTGGCCACCTTTGGGACAGGTTTAAAGTTTTTCTCCTTAGATGCTACAACAGCCCCATCTAGGAGGTTGTTCTCCAACCCGTATATGAAAACTGCAGAGACTATACCTCCATCCTGGGCTCTTTTAAGTATCCTCTTATCTGTAGCCCTTGCAGATATTATACTCTTGTAGTTCCCTAGAGGATCCATGAAATCACCTTATATCCTTAAATCTCAATCCTTGGACATTGGAAGGAGCATACTCCACACTTAACACATAGGTGGGGAGATATAAGTGGCCTCCCATCTATCATCTCTATAGCCCTCGTTGGACAGGAGGCTGAACAGATACCACATCCCATACACAGGGATTTGTTTATAACGTTGACTATTAGATCACATCCACAGGACTCATGTTTACACTCCCCATATCTAATAAAGGGTTTTAGATACTCTTTATCTCCCCTTATAATTGCAGTGATTACCTCTACTATTAACTCTGGAGATGGGGGGCATCCAGGTATTGCCAGATCACACCTTATAATCTCTGTCAGTGAGGAGAAGGAGCCATGTACAGGTTTAGGCATCTGTCCCCCTTTGGAGAACCTTGTAACACAACCTAACGCTGCACATGCACCTAGGGCCACTACTGTCTTCCCCTTCTCCCTCACCTCCCTTGCCACCTCTAAGGCGTGGTGATCCTCTAGACATACAGAACCTTCAACTAGAATAACATCTGCCTCAGGGATCTCCCTTGCATCCATCAGTGTCTGACAGTATACTAGATCTATACTACTTAGAATGTCTGGGAACTTCTCGTAGGTGTCTGCTAGGGATATTAAACATCCACAGCAACTACTTAGCTGCACATGTGCCACAGTTATCTTTTTATCCTCCATCTTATCCCTCTCTGCTGTTCTTTCTTATCTCCTTTAAAATTATCTCCACAGCCTTATCAACACTCTCCTCAACCTCCTTACTGAGCCCAATGTATACATCAGGTTTTGTTACACACTTCCCCTGGCATCCTATTACAAGGAGCTCTATGTTGTATCTCTCACATACCTCCTTCAAGATAGAAGATAAGGGCCAGTTGTGTATGTCCAAAGAGTTATGCCTAGGATCTGGAAGATCCTCCTTTCTCAGTATCTTTATCTCCCCAGGTTTTAACTTGTAATCTATTGTATCCACAAGGATTATCTTCCTAGTTTTAACAGTCTCGTCTATAAGGGAGAGTACCTGTTGAGGGGCCCCAGTACCTGCATCTAGGAGGGCGACCCTCTCCCTCTCCTCCTCAGTTAGTAGTTGTTTAAGTTTCTCTATAACGTGGAAGCTGAAGCCGTCATCTCCAAACAGTATATTTCCACAACCTAGGACTAATATCTCCTTAAAGTAAGAGGGATTTAAATCCTCCATGTTATTACCTTTAAATGACTCTCGGGTCCAGAGATGGTTCCCCTCGAGTCTTAAATTCTCCTTATCTCTATTATCTCTTTACTCTCCTCATCCTTAACAATTACGTGGGCTGCACAGGATGCTCACATGTCGTAAGCCCGCACTATAACCTCTGCATATTGATAGGGATAACCTTCAATGGCCTTCTCCACTACAGGGAAGTTCCAGTTTGACGCTGCTATAATTCTATAAGACTTAATCCTTCCATCCTTTCTAACCTGTGCAAAGTGGGTGTTCATAGCCCTTGGAGCCTCATGAACACCTATACCAGAGCCCTCTCTGTACTCAGGTGTCACCTTAGTCTCTCCATTTATATCTAACTCATCTAGTATCTCCATAGCCCTATACCCTGCCCCTAAGTTCTCCCTGGCCCTTGCAATGTTTATATCCATTGCACTTCCCCCAGATCTAAAGTTTCCAAATTTAACTAATCTAGCCCTTGGTCCTCCCTCAGCAGGAACACCTTCGTATAGGGGAATCATTACAGAGGTGCTCTCCCCTATCTTTATATCCCCGTAGTATCTTTGGGGAGGTATCTCCACAACACTATCCCAGTTTATAGCCTCCTTATTCCCGTAGGTTGTATGGGATGCTATATAGGGGTAGTCGTGGGATCCTAGATCTGGAATACCTACTTCCTCTAGATACCTCTCTATTAACTCCAGGTATAGCTCCTCCATCCTCTGGGCATCCTTTTCAAACTGCCTTAACCCATAGTACAACTTTGCCCTGGCCCTCTCAGAGATGTTTGTCCTCATACCCCCTATAACTATGTTAGGAGGGTGTATCCCTTCCCCTCCAACAGTATCTACAATTAGTTGTCCAACCTTCCTCATCCTCTGAATAAGTTTTATAGTATCAACTTTTAGATCCTCTTCCCCAGGTTTTACAAAGTCCTCAAGGGTTAGTAGATGATGAAGTGGATGGGAGTGCATCCTGTTACCTAATCCTATTAACTCCCTAAGGAGACGCCCATCCTCAGGTATCTCACAGCCGATTGCATCTTCGATAGCATTACATGAGGCTATACCGTGGGTGGTCTGACATATACCACATATCCTCATAACTGCAACTGGGGCAAATTCAGCAGGCCTACCTGCCACCATAGTTTCAAAACCTCTAATTGGAGTAGTATTTATATAGTAGGCCTTACTTACTATCCCCTCCCTGTCCACCTCCAGTATTAGCTTGGCATGACCTTCATGCCTGGTAGTTGGTGCAATTTCTATCTTCTCTACCACAGGAGTCACCTCCATATTTAATAATATCAAATCTATCCTTCTACTATATAAAAAAGATATTCCTACAGAGATCTAGATAAGGATATCAATATGTATAATAACTAACGTAACTTATATATAGTACAAGAATATCTTAAAAATTTATTATTTTTTAAAAAATTAGAAGGTGAAGGGATGAGGGTGGTCAGTAACCGTGGGATAGCAATAGTTCCCGAGTGTAGCGAGGGTACTGTTATACTGAAGATGATAGACGAGGAGGACAAAGAGATAGAGTCCATAGAGATGGATCTTGAAAGTGCCTCTCTACTTACAACTCTACTAGACTACGGGGCTATATACGCAGAGAATATAACCAGGGACTTCAAAAAAGACGGAGTAATGCTAAAGAAGATTAAAGATGTTGGAACATGCTTTGCAGGTAATGGAAATAGAATATCTATAGCCATCCTCCCTGCAGATGAGAAGAGGAGTGCATCTATTCTTATCGGCTTCCACAAGGGGAACAATCACTCCTCTATTATACTAAAACCGAAAAAGGCAGCTTATCTAAGTAAGATGATAACAAAGTTGATACTCTCCAATATCTAGATCTTTTTTTCTTTTTTTAAACGAATATTTATATAAAATTAAAAAATTAAAATTAAAATAAAATATTTAACTGCTTATAAAACAGGAGGATACTATGGATATCTGGGGGACTCTTATATACGCCTTAGATGTTATGTTAAAAACTATCCTGGAATATTTAAACGTTAACAGATTGATCGCCTTAACGTTCTCCTTCCTCATGGCAGGGGGTATCGCCACTATGATAGATAGGCGAGTTATACTTAAGTACTTCGGTCCAGACACTCCTAGACTTATATCCTATATAGTTGCCGCCTTAAGTGGATGTATCCTGGTAGTATGTTCCTGTACTGTACTTCCCCTTATCTCCAGTCTCTACAAGAGAGGGGCTAGTATAGGGCCTATCACTACCTTACTGTTTTCTGCACCTGCTATCAATATCCTGGCAATTTTTTACTCCGCTGCAGTTTTTGGATGGGATATTGGATTCCTAAGAGCCCTGTATGCAATAACCTTAGCTATTATCATAGGACTTACTATGGAACTACTGTTTGAAAGGGGAAAAAAGAAGAAGGGGAAGATTTTCAAGGGGAAGATTGACAGTATTTCCTCTAGACCTTGGTATCAAACTCTAACCTTCTTCCTCATACAGCTGTTGATACTTTTAACAATAACTGCCTCTCCAAAGTTTATGCCCTTTTTAAACATACCTGTCTACGACGGGATACTGACTAAACATGTTGTAACAGCTGTCCTTGTTTTAATCCTAGCTGTAGTTGTAAAGAAGTGGTATAAACCTGAGGAGATAAAGGGCTGGCTCCTGGAGAGTTATACACTGGCTAAGATGTTGTTCCCCCTACTGATAATAGGGGTAGCTATAGCAGGTTTAATAAGTGTGTTCATTCCCCCTGAGTATATCAGTAGATACGTAGGGGAGAATACTTTATTTTCAAACTTCATAGCCTCCCTAGTAGGGGCCCTTATGTACTTTGCAACACTAACTGAGGTACCTATTGTAAAGACGTTGATGGACCTAGGGATGCACGTTGGACCTGCCATGGCCTTACTACTTGCAGGACCTAGTTTAAGTATCCCTACAGTACTTACAATCTCCAGGGTATTTGGTGTTGTAAAGTCCCTTACATACTTAGCCCTTGTAGTAGTACTCTCCACATTAGCAGGGTATATTACAGGTATAATGTTAGGATAAAAAAGAGTTATTTTTATGCTAAGTGAGGGTTCTTATTTACAGATACGTACAACTGTCCCTTAGGTTTCCTATTTACGTAATCCCCTGTATACATGTGATACGTCCCCTCTATCCTAACCCCTTCATCCTTCTTCTTTATCTTAATAACTGGGTTTTCCACTATACCTTCGTATTTGAAGGAGGGTAGTACCTGGGAGAGCCTACCATTTACAACGATAGCTCCTTTTATCATCTCTGCCCCTAATCTCCCAGGGACATCTCCATCTATTCTAATAATACCTCCCTTTGCATGGATACCTGCGAAGTATCCCACGTTACCCTTTATATGTATCATCCCTCCAACTATATGTTCCCCTATCTCATGGCCGGCGTTCCCCTCTATTACTATAAGGCCCCCAGACATTCCCTTATATCCCCCTCTATAGGCAGAACCTATATAATCCCTTCCGTTCCCCTTTACTATTAACTCTCCCCCTTTCATTCCCCGTCCAGCCCAGTTGTCTACATTTCCATGGACTAGAATCCTCCCTCCCCTCATCTCTGCACCTACGTGCATCCCTACGTCTCCCTCGATTACAATCTCTCCAGTAGTCATCCCCTCTCCAACTCTCTTCAACTTCATAGATGAGTTCTTTATAGTCATCCTCGGAATGTCACTCTCCTCTATCTCAACGTGGAATATATCCCCTACCTTTACAGTTCTCCTTCCCTGGGGTATCTCTATATCCTTGATCTCCTCTACATCCATTCCCTCTATCTTCTCAGGAAGTAGTGCATCTAACTCTACTGGGACTACAATGTCCTCCTTAAGTTTTAGTATAACCTCCATCTTTTTCACCTTAAAAAAATTATTAATTAGCTGATCTGGGAGTTGTCTATCTTGATTACTCTCCAGTTGTTTGCCAGATACTCTGGTACTTTGTAGTTCTCCATCTGGACAGTGTAGTTCTTCCTGAATACCTCATTGAGATCCTTCATCAACTCCTTCTCTAAGGTCTCGTCTATCTTCACATCTACGTATATAGTGTCTCCAAATGTTTCCCTGACTATGTTCCCATCTTTAACAACTATCTCTCCCCTTTTAAAGGTGTACTTGGCGTATCTAAATGCCCTCTCTATAACTCTTGGATCCTTCTCCTCAGGTCCTATGTCATAGATAGCTATATCTGCAATAGCTCCAACTCCCAGGTGCCCCCTCTCTAAACTGAGACCTAGTACCTTTGCCTGATTTGCCCTAGTTATCTGTGCAATCTCGTACATACTGTACTCCTTGTCACTGTCCCCCACTGAGGATCTAGTCCTTGCCCATCTATGGACTACCTCATTTAACCAGTAGTCCCTGTACTTCTTACTCATCAACCAGGCTATTATCCTTGGGAACCTTGTAAATGGCCCTGCATTTGGATGATCTGTAGAGAGTATTACTTTACTAGGATCTGTATTCAGGAAGATCTCTAGACCGATCGCCCACTGGACAGAGTACACTGGACCTTTTGGAGAGTAGTAAAATGGAACTACTCCAGAACCTGTCTCCACTTCAACGTCACAGTTTGCCCACTTGTTACCAGTTGACATGTGGAGGGCGTACTCCATAGGTCCATCTGCTGTCATAGTTGTTGTCTCATCTAGGGTAATCTGACCTACATCTACAACTACATGATCTGACTTGTTAACGTACTTTGCGATCTCCGCCCCTTTACTTTCAAAGTCCTTCCAGGATGTTCCTCCATAGGAGTGGAATTGGACGTGGGCGTTATAGTATACAGTTTCCCTCTCTCCGTACTTAGGCTTAGGCTCTATGTCCTTTACACACTCCATAGTCTCTATAGTGGTCTTCCAGTTCCCAGGGTGTCCCAGGTCGTTTGGATGGACGTGGATAGAGTGGGGCAACCCTAGCATCTCGTTTACCTTACACAACCCCCTTACTATCTCCCTACCAGTTATGTTGAAGTATGGTGTAGGGTCGTCAAGACCGTGAACGTTCTTTCCCCATCCCCAGGCCTCAGTTCCCCCTGGGTTTACTATCTTTATGGCAAACCCCCTTGTAACCTTTAAGACCCAGGCTACATAGGCTGCACATAACTCATAGTCCTTCTCCTTCAGATATGTCATAACCACCCAGTTGTTACCAAATAAGGTCAGTGCCCCCTTGTCTATCTGAGGGGTATCTACAAACTCGTCGTGGACATGTTTTGCCTTCAGTGGAGGCATGGCAGCCTCTATCCCTAAGGTATACCCCATCTCACAGTACTGATAACCTGTCTTGTAGGTTGTAGGTATAGAGAATCCAGTACCTGGTTTTAACCCTCTCTTTAAGTAAAGTTCCTTATAACTGTCCTCTGGTCTCATCAACCTTCCAGTATTTACCTTAGGCCCTGAAATATGGGTGTGAGAGTCTATACCTCCAGGCATCACCACACATCCACTGGCATCTATTACCTTTGCATCCTCAGAGACAGATTCTACAATTACCCCGTCCCTTATACAGATGTCCATCTGTTCCCCATCTATCCTGTTGAGGGGATCGAATACAATCCCATTCTTTATAATATATTCCATCTAAATCACCTCGAGGATTAATCCCTTTCTAGATACTTCTTTCTCATCAGTTCAGCCATTGAGAGGACCTCCTCCCCATCAGCCTTCTCTATCTCTACAACTACTCCCTTAAAAGAGGGCATCCCAGTACTGTCAGTTTCAGGTGAAACTACTAGATTTGCCCAGGGACCCATAGGCATGAAAACCATACCTTCAACCATAGGTTCAGATGTCTCCCTTGCATATACTACAACGTCTCCATACTCAGATATTATCCTTATAACATCTCCCTCCTTTACGTCTAACTTCTCCATATCCTCCTTATTTAGATAGCAAACTGCTGCAGCCTTCCTATACATCTCAAGGTTCTTTCCTGCCTCTATAGCCTCTCCCTGCCAAATAGTTCTCCCTGTATTCAGTAAGAACTTCATCCCTATCACCTATTCCACTATAAGTTTTATAGCGTATACAGGACAGGCCTCTACACATGCCCCACATCCACCACAGAGCTCTTCGTTGATAACATCGGCAACTCCATTAACAACCCTTACTACAACTTTATCCTCTTCCTCTGGACCTTTCCCTCCAAATACGTTAGGATCTTTAGCATTTACAGGACATACTATAACACAGTTCCCACATCCGTGACACTTCTCCTTGTATACTACTAGTCTATACATAGGATCACCTTAAACTTTTAATTTAGCAACTTGTCAAATGCCTTCTTCCATGCAGGGATTTTACTCTCTGTTATATTTCCCTTAGTCCTCTTAACCTCCAGTGCACCTGCAGGGCATGCCTTGACACATGCTCCACAGAGGATACATATATCCTGGTTTACCGCTAACCTTGGAACCTTCTCCCCTGCTTCCTTTGGTTTTGGGAATGCCAGTGCATTACATGGACATACGGCAATACATGCCCCACACCCACTACACAGCTCCTCCCTTATAATCAACTCCCCTTCAAATGGCTTCTCCACCTTTATAGCCTCTACTGGACATATCTTTTCACACCAGCTACAGGTGACACAGGCATCCTTATCTACAACAACCTTTCCCTTAATATCCTCGTGTATCTCCAGGGTCTTTATCCTCTTTACAAGGGGACACTTGTAACATACTACCTCTATAGCCCCATGGGGACAGGCCTTTTCACACACCTTACAGTATACACAGGCATCTGTATCTACTACAATGTCCTTATAGGGGTTTAAACTCAGTGGGACTTCATCGTTAGCTATCAAGGATATAGCATCTGCAGGACAGTAATCTGCACATATACCACAGAATACACAGAGATCTTTGTTAATGGATATCTCCCCTAACACTAAGGTTTTTCTCTCAGGAATCTCCCTTTCCACGTGTATAGCCTCTTGAGGACATACTAACTCACACTGTTTACACAGGACACAGGCCTCTTCATCTACACAGATCTCCCTTTTAACCTTTGGGAAGTGGGGAAGTTCCTTTATAGAGACATTGTTTATCTCCAAGTCCATGGCGTTAAAGGGACATGCAGCTGCACAAATACCACAGAGTACACATTTAGAGCTATCTATGTCCAACTTTGGAGCCTCCACTACACCTTTAGCAATAGCACCTAGGGGACCTATCTCAATAGCTCCAACTGGACATATGTCCTCACAGATACCACAGCCAACACAGTACTCGTCACTCCAGTAGAGCACTCTCTTTTCAACAGATCCCTCCCTTATTATTCTAATACTCTTGTTAGATTTCTCCTTTCTTACTTCAACAACCTTTTTCTTTACAAGTCCCATTTTATTCCTCCATTCTGTTGTTGTCTAAAAATACTAACTTTAAAGCCCCTGTGGGACATAGGGATAGGCATCTACCACACAATCTACATCTACTGTTATCAACAACAACAGTACCCCTAGTGTCCATCTCTATGGCGTTGTAGGGGCACTCTAAACATGCCCCACAGAGGATACATCTATCCTCCCTTACCTCTATCTTAGGGTTGTATAACACCTTGATTATTCTAGATGTGATCTCCCTGTCCTCAGTGAGGGTATTTATGATCCTCACTGCATACTGGGGAGGTAGTTTTAAGATCTCCTGGGACATCCTCAAGACCTTTTTTGAGGGATGTCTCCCCTGTAGATAGTGGGAGATCTCAGTTCTATTTGTATTTAGATACTCTGCTATCTCCCTCTGTAACTTCCCCTTCCTCCTAAGCTTCATAGCCACTATGGCCTTGATCCCTGACAGGATATGCTCTGGCATGGTGTATTCACTAACATCAATTGAATGTTAGCAAAACTAACATTTTCTCTTATATTTTAAATAATTTTTTTCTTCCAGTGGATAGAAAGCTATAAATAAAATAGTTAGCAGTACTAACACCTGGGTATTCTTATATTTAAATGTGCAAATTCAACTTTAGAGTATCTATAAATTCTCATTATCAATCATTATAAACCCTATAAAAAAAGCTCCCCTTACAACTGACAAAACCCTTTTAGCCCTATACTACATTGAACACCAGAGATCCTACAACTAAGGTAGCAAGTATATATGCCAACATCTTTATCCTGTTGTCCATCCTGTAAGGTCTTTTCAGATCCTTGGAGAACTCATCAATCTCTTTAAACTTTCCGTTCCCTTTAAAGGTTACAACATCTAGTTTTATATTCATAGTATCACCTACTTTTTACTTAAAAAAGCTTTATCTTTAACAGTAGAGTAAAAGAACTGCTATATATCCTTTTTTGCTCATTAAAAATAATGATAGATCTTCTTTGTAATGAAAAATAATGATAAAAGTTTATTAAGATTAAAGAATTATCTAATTAAAAATTAAAGAGGTAGTGACATGGAGGAGATTATAGAGAAGATAGGGAGGAACACCTTGGAGATAGTAACTCTAGAGGAACTAAAAGAGGTCCTGAAAAAAGAAGATAAAAGAGCCTATATAGGGTTTGAACCTAGTGGGAAGATACATCTGGGGCACTATCTCCAGATAAGAAAGATGATAGATCTCCAGGAGGCAGGTTTTGACATAGTGATCCTACTGGCAGATCTTCACGCCTATCTAAATGAGAAAGGTACTATGGAGGAGATTCACCAGTTGGCAGAGTACAACAGGGGGATATTCCAGGCTATGGGATTATCTAATGTAACGTATATCTATGGGAGTGAGTTCCAGTTGGAGAGGGATTACGTATTAGACCTCCACAGAATAGCACTAAAGACTACCTTGAAGAGGGCCAGGAGAAGTATGGAGTTAATAGGGAGGGAGGAGGAGAACCCTAAAGTTGCAGAGGTGATATATCCCCTAATGCAGGTAAACGACATAAAACATCTGAAGGTGGACGTGGCAGTTGGAGGTATGGAACAGAGGAAGATACATATGCTTGCAAGGGAGATACTCCCATCTCTAGGTTGGAAACCTCCAGTGTGTATTCACAACCCTGTACTCACAGGTCTAGATGGAAAGGGGAAGATGTCCTCCTCCAAGGATAACTTTATAGCAGTAGACGATGATCCTGATACTATTAGATCTAAGATAAGAAAGGCCTACTGTCCCATAGGTGTTGTAGAGGAAAACCCTGTATTGGAGATAGCTAGATACTTCTTAGAGTACCCACTAACTGTAAAGAGACCTGAGAAATTTGGAGGGGACATCTATGTTGAAAGCTACGAGATGTTAGAGAGGTTATATTTGGAGAAAAAGATACATCCTATGGATCTAAAGAACACTGTTACAGAGGAGATCGTTAAGATACTTGAACCTATTAGGGAGAGGATAAAAAATAGGTAGGGATAATATGGAGGAGAGAAGGATCAAAAAATTACTTCACATCTTGAAGCATA
>DQUI01000020.1 GCA_015662355.1 Methanothermococcus okinawensis | reverse complement strand
CTGGTATCATAACTGCCTATCTCTTAACTCAGGAGTATCTACCAAGTGATAGGGATTATTTAATAGCTGGAGCACTAAGTGGAGGTATTGCAGGGTTTATCAGTTGGCTCCTATATGCTTTAAAGGTGGTGCTACTCTCTCTTCTATACAATACAGTGTCCATGTCCTCTGTGATAGGGATGAAAATGGGCATGATAAGCTTTATAGGATTTGCCCTCCTACTTCTAATAAACTTCTTCGTCTATCTGTTAGCAGGTATTACCTTTGGGGTCGTTGGGGCGATACTCTATAGGGTAGTAACAGAAGAGATAATGAAGAGATAATATGGGACATAAAAGAGATGGAATGGCTAAAGCTGTACTTATTGGGGGAGTTGTTGGTGGATTACTTTCCTCCCTTCCATTTCCCACATGTATCCTCCCCTACTTCCTCTCTGGTGTTATCTCTGCCTATCTCATGAGTAGGGAATTCTCAAGAAGTAATGTAGATTATCTAATAGCTGGAACACTAAGTGGAGTTATTGCAGGATTTCTCAGTTGGTGTCTAGATACTGTAATACTCCTTACAGCTGTCCCATCTCTGGTAAAAACCTATATAGATATAAACCCCTCTATGGGGGATCACTTTATGGAGCTTGTGTATATGGAGGGTGTGATGGCGGTGAACGCCTATAAGATGAATATTCCCTTCTATGTAATACTAGGTGCTATCTCTGGAGCTATTGGGGGGATACTCTACGGAAAGTTAAGAAGGTGATTAAGCACATGGAAAAAAAGATTCTTTATATCTACTTTCTTCTCTTCTCTCTCTTTCTAATTTTTTATACTGGCATTTTTTTAGCCCCCTATCTCTACGATAAAAATAGGTTTTTATCCCTTCTTATCTACAGTGTATACTCTTCCATCTGTCATCAACTACCTGAGAGGAGTTACTATATATTCAACCACAAGATGGGGGTATGTGCCAGATGTTTCGGGATCTATACAGGGGCTCTAGTGGGGATGATACTATACCCCCTTGTTAGGAGGTTGGATAACTTTAAAATCCCAAACAGGTACTATCTAATCTTGGCCCTAATCCCCATGGGAATAGATGGTATTACTCAACTACTAGGTTTAAGGGAGAGTTTCAACGAGCTAAGATTTGTAACAGGTTTTATAGGAGGGTTTGTAAGTATCTTCTATATCCTACCTCTACTGTTAAAGAGTTTAAGAGAATTAATAAAATATAGATCTACCCTATATTAGGGGAGTATTAAAACAGTAAGAACTATAACTTAATCTTTTTAAATACTAGCTTGATACCCTCTCCCTCAGGGGCTGTATTCTTAAACATTAATTTGTATCCCTTATTTTGGGAGTATATCTCAGAGAGTAAGTAGATAAAGGGGCAGATATAAGGGATTATCTTTTCTTTCATTATTCTCTCTAAAAAGGGACGGAGGGTAGGTTTTACAACATGGAATACTACTTCTTCTCCTCTATCTTCAATGTTTAGATCTTCTGACAATCCAAATACATTTACAAAGAGATCTCTAATATCTTCATCACTCATATCTTCCCTTATGACACCTTCCTCCTTTAGGAATGATATCATCTCTTTAGCGGTTTTCCTGCCGAGAACTTGCCCTCCAGTACCTATAATATTTACTATCCCCTTGTTTATTCCGTAGTAGAGGGCGGATACAAATATAGGATCTATCTTTTTCATGATACCCCTGTTACTTTTTATTTAGTACCTTCTTTAAGAGCTCACATTTAGGATAAACTATCTCCTCGATCTCCTTTCCATACTCCTCCAATACAACCTTGAGGGACGTTAAGGTATTTTTATCCCTACATATGTTACAGTTTATTACAAGACTGTCTTCAGGGATATTTCTACTCTCCTCTCTACAAATAACCCATAGCTTCATAGATATCGTTATATTGATATTTTTATAAAAAAATTATTTTAGATATACTGGGATAACTTCGCCTTCAGCTCCTCCTTTGTAGGAGCTCCGACGAAGGCAACTTCTCCGTTAATCACTATAGTAGGTACTGCCATTATCCCGTATTTTATAGCTCTCTCAGGCTCCCTCATAACATCTATGTACTCTACATCTACTCCTCCACCTAGCTCTGCAACTACCTCCTCAACTACCCTCTTTGCAGGGGGACAGTGGGGACATGTTGGGGATGTAAATACCTCTATCTTTACCATACTATTACCTCCATATTTTTTACTTAGTTTATCTCTAATACTATTATTAATTAATTATCCCAGATCTTCTTAAAGTGCTCAAGTGCCTCGACGATATTCTCTAAGTCAGCTGGGGGGAATGCAAATATTAGCTCTCCATCCTCTATACAGGCGTACTTCCTAGAGCCGTTACATCCCAGGGTGATATTTGCACTATCCCTCTCCTTAACAGCAGCTACTGCATCTGCACATAGGGACTGGATACCTGCAAAATCTCCCTGGAACCTTCCACCTTCTTTGTAGAGTAAGGACTGTACTAACCTTAAAGCTTTCTTAGGTGTAGTTATTACCACTATAGCATCTGCTTCAAAGTCTGCATCACTTAGTGGTGCGTATACACTGGCGTATACCTTCTCCTTTACCTTAGGTATAGCCTCTACAGTTCTTCTTGCAGCCTCCTCAGTTGCAAAGTTGCCCAACTTGTAGTACAACTTACCTGTGGCTAGGGGCTCTGGTGGGTTTTGAAGGAGCCCCATTGCATAGGCGCCTCCTTTACAGGCGTGTTTATTTAAGGTGGCGTAGAATTTTTTCCCCTCCTTCCTTGCCATCTGGATCATTTCACAGTGTCTTGCCTCTTCCTCTATCTCCTCGTAACCTTCAGGAATCTCCTCCTTAGATTTTGCAAGTTTTACAGCAACTGCAGGATATTCCAAATCTAGCAGCTCCTCTAACTTTTTACCTAGCTCTTTAATATCCAAGGTATCACCTGACTCACTCTAATCTTAACTTGATGGCAAATAGCTTTTATAGTTTTTTAACTACTGTAATTGTGCTAACTATTTACACTACTATGAACAGCTGTACTTCCCCTATATAAAATTTTCCTATCAGTGGACCGAAAAGTTTATATATGAGAAATGTATCTATTATGTGTGCAAACAAAAAGCCTCGGTGGCTCAGCCTGGTAGAGCGCCTGACTTGTAATCAGGTGGTCGGGGGTTCAAATCCCCCCCGGGGCTTAATATTTGGGGGATAGGTTGGGCCTGTGGGGTAGCCTGGTCTATCCTTTGGGATTTGGGATCCTGAGACCCCAGTTCAAATCTGGGCAGGCCCATCAACCTATTGTATGTATGTCCGGCGGTAGTTCAGCCTGGTAGAACGGCGGACTGTAGATCCGCATGTCGCTGGTTCAAATCCGGCCCGCCGGACCACTGTAGGGCCCGTAGCTCAGCCTGGTAGAGCGCCTGGCTTTTAACCAGGTGGTCGAGGGTTCAAATCCCTTCGGGCCCGCCAAATATCCTCAAGGCATGACGGCCATAGCGGAGGGGCTACATCCGATCCCGTCCCGAACTCGGAAATTAAGCCCTCCAGCGATGCCCCCAGTACTGCCTTTGGGTGGGAACGGGGCGACGCCGTCAGCCACTTTTTTTTATTTTTATCCCATGGCAAGGGGGCTGGCGACTCTCCGTTAAGGAGGAAGCTCCGCCCACCCATGAAGTGCATCATGCCCCGAGAGGGGCTGAATGGCCTAGAGAAACGAGACGGTCTTGGAACAATGACAATGATAGTAAATTGAGGAGTTCCAAGGGGCCGGTGAAACGAGGCCATTCTGCACGGGTGCAAGCGTTTAGCGCTTAGCCGAATGTCGCCGAAATTACAGAAGGCGGGCTATAGCCCCCATGCCATTATTATTTTTTTTTATTCCATTATATTTATAGATTTAGATATATTAATTATTAGTATTAAAAAAATTATTCTGAGAGAGAGATAGCCTGATCTGGACACTGAAGTACACACAGCTGACAGTTGATACATCTCTCAGGGTACTTAGGTATAGGGGGATAGATACCTTTTTTGTTTAACTTGTCTGACTTTACAAATACCTTCCTAGGGCATATAAAGATACAGATGTCACAACCTTTACAGTAGTTCTCGTTTATCTCTATCTTCATTCTATCACCTGAATTACTTTTTTCCCTTCCACATCTTTGGATAGATACCCCGGTCCATCAACACCCTCTGGGTATCTACTACAGGATTACTGTATTTCTTTCCTTCCTCTTTAATCTTTACTATATCTTTACTACTTAGTAAGGACTTCCCTATAGCTACAGCCTCTCCCTTTAAAGTTTCTATAACTACAGTTTCTCCAGGTCCAATACCTTTACTGATCTTGGATATACCACTTAAGTAGACGTCTGCCCCATGACATATAGCATCTACTGCACTGTCCTTTACCACTATCTTCTTCAGATGTTGGAGCCCGTACTCCATAGGTTTAACTATCCTTCTAAGTTCCTCTTCATCTCCATCTTCCTGCCAGAATACATAGGCGTCCTTGAGATCCTGGAGATATACAGCCTCCTCCTCACTAAATGGACCACTTTTTATTCTACGGAGTTCCTGCATATGGGCAGAGGTACCTAGGGCCTCTCCAATGTTCCTCACTAAGGTTCTAATATAGGTTCCAGATTGACATTTTACCTTAAATAGTATATCCCTTCCATCGATCTCCAGTATCTCCATGTTGTATATCTTCCTTACCCTTGGGTTCCTCTTTACAGCAGACTTTAAAGGAGGTCTTTGAATTATCTTACCGGTGAACTCCTTAAATACCCTGTATATGTCCTCCTCTCTGGCGTCCCTGTGAAGGTGCATGAGACATACGTACTCCTTTGGAAGGGTATGCCACAGTTGAATACACTTGGTGGTATTCTCCAACGCCACAGGTAGCACACCAGTTACCTTGGGATCAAGGGTTCCCCCATGTCCAGCAAGGTTTAAGTTTAATATCTTCTTCACCCAGAGGGACACCTCATGGGATGTAGGTCCAGAGGGTTTGTCAATAATTACTAGACCATTTTTTAAAAGTTCCTCAATAGGTCTCTTATAGGGGTTGTATCCGTAGTTGTAGTTAGTCTCCGCCTCCTCCAACGTTATAAGATCCAAAGTTATCACCGTTAAAGGTAATAAGATATTAATAAGATTTTTTTCTTATCAGTCTAAATAGATTTAAGAACGCTAGGAGTACTCCTAGTAGAAATCCCACCACTACAAAGATACCCCTGTTGTATCGTTGATATAGGAGATAACCTACTACTATTCCTAACACTATATAGAGGAAGAAGTCGTAGGCTAGATGAAACTCTTCAAATCTCATAGAGACCACAGAGTAGTAATATTAGAAAAGAGGTTTTTAAACTTTGGGATACTATGGGAGGGAAGAAGATAAAGAGAGTTCCCACTAAGAAGATAGTAGATAAGATCGTAGAGGACTGTGACGTTGTACTCCTTGTACTAGACGCCAGGAATCCAGAGGGCACTAGGAATAAGAGATTGGAGAAGATGATAAGGGAGAGGGATAAAAAGATTATCTACGTCCTCAACAAGGCAGATCTAGTACCTATAGATATGCTAAAGGAGTACAGGGAGAGGATAAAAGGGGAAAACCCTGATAGTACTGTGGTATTTGTAAGTGCAAAGCATAAGAAGGGTACTAGGATACTTAGAGATGCTATTAAGAGGCACCTTCACTCTAGAGGTATTGAGGAGGGTAAGGTTGGTATAGTAGGTTATCCCAACGTAGGTAAATCCTCTATTATAAACAGCTTAACTGGTAGGAGGAGTGCTACCAGCGGTCTCGTTGCAGGGCTTACAAAGGGTGAGCAGTGGGTAAGACTAACTAAAAACATTAAACTATTAGATACCCCAGGTATAATAGAGCCTAAGGATGAGGAGGAACTAGTAATGTTAGGGGCTATCAGGTATGAGAAGATAAAGGACCCAGTTACCCCTGCAGTGAAGATACTTAGAAGTATCCATGCCCTTAACAGAGATGCTATTAAGAGGCTCTACAAGGTGGACGTTAGAGATGCTCCAATAGAGGAGGATATACTTAGGAAGATAGGGGAGAAGCTGAACTATCTAGAGAAAGGTGGGGAGGTGGACATTATTAGAACTGCAAAAACTGTGATAAAGGACTATCTAGAGGGGAGATTGAACTACTACAGCCTGGAGTTAAAGGACTATGGCCAGGAGCGAGAGGATAACATAGACTTTATCGTTAAACATCTCCAAGACTTCCCCTTTGTTGAGGATCCCCACGGTATAGTTAAACATCTGGAAGGTGTGGAGGAGTTGAAGAGGTTGAAGGTTAAGAGGCCATTACTTGGTTCCAGGGAGATAGGGGATATTGTAGTAGTTATCTCCTTTGGGGAGAAGTCCTATGACAGTGGTAGGAAGAAGGTGGAGGAGTACGCCAGGAGGAACAACATAGATCTCTACGATGTTGCTAAAGGTAAGTGTGGGAGGAACAGGATAGTTGTAGGGGTTGGGGAGGGGAAAAGAAGGTGAGAGAGTATGACATCTCTAAAAAAGGTAGAGATACTTCTCTTATAGGGGACGTTTTTACAAAGCTATCTGGAGGCGAGGATGTTTTAAGATCTGGAGAAAGGTTGTTGAGGATGGTTGGAAGGTTTTAATCCTCTCAGCCTTTTATGGGTTTCTCAGGATCACAGACCCTATTGGCTATTACGATCTAAGGTTATCCGATTTAAATAATGAGAGGATATATTTTCTAACTTCTAGAGAGTACGTAGAACCTTTCAGAGAACAATTACCTAACCTCTATAGAGTTGTACTACTAGATAAATCTGGGAATGAAATAATAGGAAGGGGATATAAAGATTACTTCTCAGAGGCTGGAGAGTTGTTTGCCTATCTTATTCATGGGGGGAATCCTCCTACTATTTGCAAGGACACTCTATCCTGAAGATCCTACAAAGATAGACTACTATTTTAGAACAACCTTTTTTATAGAAACAACTAAGTTTTATATACACATTTATAAGTAAAGCTAATTTTGTAAAAAAGTAAAAAGTGATATTATGGGAAAGATGTACCTTCTATTACTCCTGTCTCTATTTTTAGCTATTACCTCTATCTATGGGAGTACTATATATGTCCCTGGTAACTATTTTACAATTCAGAAGGCTATTGATAACGCCAACCCTGGGGATGTAATAGTTGTTAGAGATGGTACATATTATGAGCGTATCATAATCAGTAAAAGTATAACTTTAAAATCTGAACATGGACCTGAGAGATGTATTATAGATGGAGAAGGTGCTGGAGATGTAGTAACAGTTAAGGAAGACAATGTTGTTATTGAAGGGTTTACAATTAAGAATTCAAGTAATTACTCTGCAGGTATTAAGGTGAGTTCCCATAACACCGTTATAAAAAACAATTACATATTAAACAACTGTATAGGGGTCTATCTCTGGCACTCACAGGAGAATGTTATAACTAACAACACTATAGTTAAAAACAGCTGGAGAGCTATAAAGTTGGAGTACTCTGGGCATAACTATATAGAGAACAACTACATCAGGGACAACAACAACGGTATCTGTATACTTTATTCTAATGACAACACTATCAGAAGTAACGTCTTTGTCAACAACAGTATTCTTATAGAGGGTTGGGAGATAGGACACTGGATCCATAGGATAGATTACAACACTGTCAACGGTAAACCTCTCTACTACTTTAGAGATAAAGTGGGAGTTGATATTCCAGAAGATGCTAGTCAGGTTATTCTTGTAAACTGTAGGGATATAGTAGTTGAAAACTTGAATATAAGTAATACAGATGTAGGGGTTACTGCTGCCTACTCCTCCAACATTACTGTGAGAAACATTACACTGAGGAACAACAGTAACGGTATCTACCTCTGGTATTCAGGGGATAGCGTTATAGAGGATAATGTTATAGGGGAGATTGATGGAAAAGGTGTCCACCTCTGGCACTCCTACAACAGCACCGTCAGGGATAACTGTATAGTGGACAGTTGGATTGGAGTTAAGTTAGACTACTCTAAGGATATAGAGGTAGAGGGGAATGTTATTCATGGGAACAACATCGGGGTCTATACAAGTATCTCTGATAAAAGCACCGTCAGGGATAACAACATAGGGGACAGTTGGATTGGAGTTAAGTTAGACTACTCTAAGGATATAGAGGTAGAGGGGAATGTTATTGGGGGGAATGGGGATAGGGGGATCTTCCTCCGGTATGGGGATAACAACACTTTAAGGTACAACAACATCCTATATAGTAAGTGGGGTGTCTATTTAATCAACTCCCACAATAACAGGATCTATCTAAACAACTTTATAAATAACAGTAAAAACGCCTACACCTGCTACTCAGAGAACAACAGTTGGCACTCACCTGAGAGGATAACGTATATCTACAGGGGGGTGGAGTATACAAACTATCTAGGGAACTACTGGGCAGACTATTATGGGAGAGACGTTGATGGAGATGGTATTGGAGATGTCCACTATAGGATAGACTGGTACTACGTAGATAAATACCCTTTAATAGAGACTTTTGACCACTACATGTTATATAGTCCAGGGAAGACAGTGGCAGAGGATATCAAGTCAGAGAAGATAAGG
>DQUI01000088.1 GCA_015662355.1 Methanothermococcus okinawensis | reverse complement strand
CTCTCGTTATACCCCTCAATATTAACCCTTATAGTTCTCGGCACCTTTATCCAGGTCTTACCGGTGGCAAATATATAACCCATATCTGTAGCTCCAAAACCTGTTGCAAATGCCCCGAAGGCCCCATGGGTACAGGTGTGGGAGTCCCCTCCAGCGATCATCATGTTAGGTTTCACATGTCCCCCCTCAATCAACACCTGATGGCATATCCCCTCCCCCTCCCTGTAGACATGTTTTATCCCCTGTTCCCTTATAAACTCCCTTGTAATCTTATGCATATTTGCAGCCTTTACAGTATTTGCAGGAACGTTGTGATCAAAGGAGATGACAATCTTCTCCCTGTCCCAGACCCTATCTCCTATCTCCTTAAAGGCCTTTACAGCAAGGGGTGTGGAGCCGTCGTGAGTCATAGCCAGATCTATATCTATCTCTACAGTATCTCCCTCCCCCACATCCTCCTTCAACTTCTTCGATACTATTTTCTCCGCCAGTGTCATAGTATCCCTTTATTTTCCAATAACTTCCCTCAGTACCTTAGGTATCTCGGAGATCCTCCTTACAACGTAGGCACCTGCCTCCTTTAAAGCCTTAATCTTACTTTCAGCAGTACCTACACCCCTCTCAACAATTGCACCTGCGTGGCCCATCCTCTTACCCTCTGGTGCACTAATCCCAGCTATATAGGCAATAACAGGTTTACTCATTTTCTTTATATACTCACATGCAACCTCCTCACTACTACCTCCAATCTCTCCTATCATTACAACAGCATCTGTGTCCCTATCCCTATCAAAGAGGGGAAGGACGTCTATAAAATCTGTACCTACTATAAGGTCTCCCCCTATTCCAACACAGGTAGATTGCCCGTAACCGTTAACTACTAGCTCATGGGCTATCTCGTATGTTAAAGTACCACTTCTAGATACCATTCCAATATGCCCCTCCTTTAAAACCCTCGAGGGGATTATCCCTAACTTACCAACCTTGGGAGAGGCTATCCCAGGGGTATTTGGGCCTATAATTCTAACCCCTCTCTTTATCCCGTAGTTCACCATATCCAGTGTATCCTGTACAGGCACATGTTCAGTGATAACTACAATCAACTCTATACCTCCATCTATTGCCTCATAGACAGCATCCTTCACTGCAGGTGCAGGGACAAAGAGTACAGAGGCGTTTGCATCATGTTTCTCTACAGCCTCCTTTACAGTGTCGTAAACAGGTACCCCATGTACCTCCCTTCCACCTTTACCAGGGGTAACTCCTGCCACTATCTTAGTTCCACACTCTAACATCTCCTTAGTATGAAAACTCCCCTGTCTCCCAGTTATTCCCTGTACAATAGCCCTAGTATTCTCATCCATCAATATCACAGTTTCACCTTAAAAAAGTATTTTTAAGAGAGTGGAATATTATATAGGCAGTAAGTTATAATATAAATTATTTTTTTTAAAATAGGAGGAAGTGAAGGGTTATGGTGAAGATACTAGTTACAGACGAGATACATAAAGATGCTATAGAGATACTAAAGAAAATTGGGGATGTAGAGATAGCCACTAACCTAAGTAAGGAGGAGTTAAAGAAGAAGATAGAGGATGTGGATGTTATCGTTGTTAGAAGTGGAACAAAGTTAACAAGGGAGGTCTTAGAGCATGCAAAGAAGTTAAAGATCATTGCAAGGGCAGGTGTAGGGGTAGACAACATAGACCTGGAGTACGCTACAGAGAGAGGTATTATAGTGGTCAACTCCCCAGATGCATCCTCCATCTCTGTTGCCGAGTTAACTATAGGTCTAATGTTAGCTGCAGCGAGGAATATACCCCAGGCTACAGCGTCTTTAAAGAGAGGGGAGTGGGATAGGAAATCCTTTAAAGGAATTGAACTCTACGGTAAAACCCTTGGAGTTATTGGACTAGGTAGAATAGGGCAGCAGGTTGTAAAGAGGGCGAAGGCCTTTGGTATGGATATTGTAGGATACGACCCCTATATCCCTGAGGAGGTTGCAGGGGAATTAGGTGTTAAGTTGATAAGGGATATTAACGAACTCTGTAAGGTCAGTGACTTCATCACCCTCCACGTCCCCTTAACTCCAAAGACTAGACATATAATAGGTAGGGAGCAGATATGGTTGATGAAGAGGAACGCCATAGTTGTAAACTGTGCAAGGGGAGGGCTTATAGATGAGAGGGCCCTCTATGAGGCCTTAAAGGATAGGAGAATAAGGGCTGCAGCACTGGACGTCTTTGAGGAGGAGCCTCCAAAGGACAACCCTTTACTTACCCTGGACAACGTCATTGGAACCCCTCACCAGGGGGCCTCCACAGAGGAGGCCCAGAAAAGTGCAGGGATAATAGTTGCAGAGCAAATTGCAAAGATCCTTAGAGGAGAACCTGCGGAGAACATTGTCAACCTCCCTGTTATACCCTCTGAGAAGATAGTTAAGTTAAAACCTTATATGGAACTTGCAGAGAAGTTAGGTCTTATGGCTATACAGCTACTTGACAGATCTATAGAGAAGGTGGAGTTAATATACAGCGGTGAGATAGCAAAGGAGGACACTGAGATAATAAAGAGATCCTTCCTTAAAGGTATGCTATCTCCAATACTCCTTGCAGGAGTGAATATTGTGAACGCACCTAGGGTAGCTAAAAGTAGAAACATAAAGGTAATTGAGGGTACTATATCTGAGAGTGAGTACGGCAACGCCATAGAGGTAGTGGCAGAGGGGAACTCAGAGAGGATATCCCTAGTAGGTTCTGTAGTAGAGGGTAGGCCTGTATTAAGGGAGATCGACGGATACAAGGTGGATATAAAACCTGAAGGTATTATCTGTATAATCAGGCATATAGACAGACCTGGAATGATAGGTAAGGTGGGACTACTCCTAGGGGACTACGGTATAAACATTGCAGGTATGCAGGTTGGGAGAAAGGAACCAGGAGGGGAGAGTATAATGATTCTCAACGTAGATCACGTTATACCTGAGGAGGTGTTGGAGAAGTTGAAAAAATTAGAACATATAAAGGATGCCAAGGTAATCCATCTCTAAGTAGAAAATAGGGAAGTGGTGGTCTATATAAATGAAGTTGTTGCAGGGATCCTTATAGCGATCCTCTACGGTGTAGGTACGTTCTTTGCAAAGATCGTTTCTGAGAGAGACCCCTTTATACAGTGGATCATAGTGAATATAGTAGGTATACTACTAACCCTCTTTATAGTAGTAAAGGATCCCCAGAGGTTATGGCAGATACAGGGGAAGATATTAGTTTACGGTGTAATATCTGCTGTAATGGTGGTGTTAGGGAGCTTGCTACTGTACTACGCCCTCAACAAGGGGAGAGCCAGTATAGTTGTACCTCTCTCCTCCATAGGGCCAGCAATTACCACGGTGTTGGCAGTTCTCTTCCTTGGAGAGCACCTGTCTATAAACCAGATAATAGGTATTGTACTTGTAATCCTAGGGGTTATCCTTATATCTATAAACAGTTAAAGACTCTTAAGTAACTTTTTTGCACCCTGTGCTCCAATCTGTAATTTTAAGGCGTTAAGTATCTCATAGGCATCCTCTATACTTTCGGCGTTGTTAATAGCCTCTCGAAAACTATCTCTTTTACTCGGTTCCACTAAATTTATTAGATAGTATATGGTAAAAACTAACTCGATGTACTTTCCCTCCTTCTGAACCTGACTTTTTATCTCTTCAACAAATTTCTTTATATTTTCAGATGCCATCTTATCACCATACTCTTACTTTTAAATTATTATTAAAACAATTTATATATAAAGGGGTAACTATGGTCCAATTTAGATTGGAGTACAACGAGAAAGAATTTTTAGAAGAGTACAGTGATAAGATAAAATTTTATATTAAACATAAGTTAGCAGAGGATGGAATAAGTGACAACATTTTCATATTCGATATAAAGGACTTCTTAAGGTATTTCCCAGATGCCAGTGAAATAATCAACATTGTTGAAGAATACCCTCTAGAAATTGAAAATACACTCTTCTACATATTTAAAGAAGCCTACATAGAAATGTTTGGAATAGATACTAAAATAGAGAAAGAACTGGAAAAGATTCAGATATCTATAAGAAATCCTATAGGGTGTGAAAAAAAGATAGAAGAGATAAGTGCCTTCGATATTAACAAACTTGTAGAATTTGAAGGGGACATCATATCTGCAACGAGGGTACGTGCTCTACTTAAGAAGGCCTACTTTATATGTAGACGTTGTGGAGAAATTAAAAAATATACCATAGCTGACTACTTTAAAGATATACCTAGGGTTGTATGTAAAGATTGCAATGAGGAGATGGTTTTAGACTTTAACAGCTCCACCTATGTAAACATCCAGGAGTTAGAGATTCAGCAGCCAATAGATCTGATGAAAAACCCGGACGATCCCCCAAAGAGTATAAAGGTGTTCCTGGAAAACTCTCGAGGTATATACTCAGGGAGGGTAAAGGTTGTAGGGACTGTATTAAGAAAGGCTACCCGTTCCAATCTACGTTCACCAATTTTTGAGATATGTGTTAGAAGTAACAGCCTCTCCCTAATTGAAAGTTATCAGAGGATAGAGGTTAAAGATATCTTAAAAAATCTTGAAGTAATAGATACGTTAGATGAACTAGGTAATAAGAAGAACATAGTGGAGATACTGTCCAACTATCTTCTATACCAGATCAGGGGATATGATATCGTCAAGAAGGCTATATTCCTCCAGCAGATAAAGGGGTGTATGAAATTCCTACCAGACGGTACCCCTCTAAGAAGGGACAGTCACATCCTTCTCATTACAGATCCTGGGATAGGGAAATCTACTATGTTAAGGAGGATAGCGAGGCTCCTCCCTCAGAACTCCTACGCCTCAGTTACTACGGCAACAGGGGGAGGGCTCACAGCTAACGTTGTAAGGGAGAGTACAGATATAGGAGATGGATGGGTAGTAAAACCTGGGGTACTTGTAAAAGCCAACGAGGGAACAGCCTGTATAGATGAACTTACAGTGGATAAGAACGTTATGAAGTATATCCTCGAGGCAATGGAGTCCCAGACTATACACGTAAATAAGGGAGGTATAAATGCAAAACTCCCTGCAAGATGTGCAATACTTGCAGCCTGTAATCCAAGGAGGGGGAGATTTGACCCTAACTTAGGAGTAGTTGAACAGATAGATATATCTCCACCAGTGCTCAGTAGATTCGACTTAATATTTCCACTTAGGGACATACCTGATAAAAAGAAGGATGAGGAGATAGCAGAACATATCTTGAACATCCATATAGAAGCTGCAACTAAGAAGTACTCTGTACTAAAACCTGTAGAGATAGATGGTATAGTAGTAGACGAAGACCTACTGAGGAGTTATATCATCTACGCCAGAACCTGTACATACTTCGAGGAGAACCTGGCCCTCTTCATGGAAGAGGAGGATGTGGATGTAAGGAAGATAAAAAATCCCTATCTCACAAAAAGTGCAAAGAAGATGATAAAAGATTTCTACCTGGACATGAGGAAGTTGGGAGAGGAGGGCAATCCAATACCAGTTACAGCGAGACAGTTGGAGGCTATCATAAGGATAGCTGAGATGCATGCAAAGGCCAGGTTGGCTAAGAAGGTGGAGGAGAAAGATGCAAAGGCTGCTATAGAGATTATACAGGAGTGTTTAAATCAGGTTGCCTACGACCCAGAGACTGGGAAGTACGACATAGGAAAGGCCATGGGACAACTGCCTAAGTCCAAGTACGACAAGATGGACAGGATACTGGAGATAATAGAGGAACTTTCTGCACTTTCTAAAGACGGTTTAGCTGCAGAGGAGGATATAATAGAGAGGGCCTCTGAGTTTGGTATATCTGAAAAAGAGGTGGAGGAACTACTGGAGAAGCTAAAGAGGAATGCAGAGATATACTCCCCAAGATTTGGATACTACAGGGTGACATAAGGATAACTATATATATAAGATAGGGGGTTATATACGTAGAGGGTGGATGATGATCGGTGGTAGCTTCTGAACTGTGATGAATGATGGGCGAACTGACACCTACTATTTTTTATCTCTTTTTCATAACTGTAGAAAATGCTATCGTTCCAACAGGTCCAGCTACAATTATAAAAAGAGCTACTGTTTCTCCAAAGGGTATGTTAAACTTCTGGGAAACTACCACTAAAAAGGTGGCTACTACTATAGCCATTAAACCCTCTCCAATAAGTACATTGGAGGTACTCCTGTGGAAGGAGAGTTTTAGGGAGGACAGTGCCCCAACTATCAGGGCGAACATGGTAAAGTATAGTATATACTCGTTCATAGTATCCCTAACTAGATTACTCCTAAATACCTTATAGCCCACAGAATAAAAATCACTGCCCCAAGTAATAGGGCAAACCACACCCAGAAGGTTATAAGATAGTAGAACTTATACAACCTCTCTATATTCTTTGGATTGTTTAAAAATCTCTTTAGTGGGTCTATCCCTCTGTACTTTCTTTTTTTCATTCTATATCAACTCCCATTTTAAAGAGATAAACTGTAGTAGTAGGGAGATGTCTTCTAACTATTCTTACCTCAGGTTTATAGATGTAGAGGGTGTCCTCCTTACTGAAGGGGTTTATCTCCCTCCCAAGTATTTTAGATATTACCTTTACCTCTTCAGGACCACTGATCTTCACAGTTCCTGATTCTAAAGAGGCGTCTATCTCTAACACTATAGGTATCTTCAGATCTAGGTTGTCAGTTAACTCCCTCAGTAATCTTAACTCCCTCTTTTTTATCCTATGTCTCCTCCCATTTATAATAACATAGGGCTTTTCCTCTTTTAAAAGTTCCCTCAGTGTTTTTCTCTTGAAACTTACATTTAAATCACAGAGGAACCTGTAGATCTCCCTGTCCATATCTATCACCTTATAAAAAATTATAAAAATAATTTTTAAAATAGTTTTAACAAAACCACAAGGTGATAGAAGATGCTAAGTGTAAATCTAAAGGCCCTCCCTATAGTGGAGGATATGATAGAGAGGAGGGAGGAGTTAAACATAGAGGTAAAGACCTTGGAAAATGGGGCAAAGGTTATAGACTGTGGAGTAAATGTCCCTGGGAGTTTCGAGGCAGGTAAGGCCTTTACAAAGGTATGTCTCGGTGGACTGGCAGAGGTAGGTATTGCCCTAGAGGAGGGGTTAAACGAGGAGCTGTCCCTACCCTCTATAAAGGTGATAACCTCTCACCCTGCAGTATCCACCTTAGGTTCCCAGAAGGCAGGCTGGGTTGTAAAGGTTGGCAACTACTTCGCCATGGGTTCAGGGCCTGCCAGGGCCCTTGCAAGGATACCTAAGAGCACCTATGAAAAGATAGGATACGAGGACAACGCCCAGGTAGCTATACTATGTCTCGAGGCCTCAAAACTTCCAGATGAAGAGGTTGCCCAGTACGTAGCTGAGAAGTGTGGTGTAGAGGTGGAGAACGTTTATCTCTTAGTGGCTCCAACAGCCTCCCTTGTAGGTTCTATACAGATCAGCGGTAGAGTGGTGGAGAATGGAACCTACAAGATGTTAGAGGTTTTAAACTTTGACGTAAAGAAGGTTAAATACGGAGCAGGTATTGCACCTATTGCACCTATTGTAGGAGACGACTTAGTGATGATGGGTGCCACCAACGATATGGTACTATACGGAGGTAAGACCTACTACTACCTGGAAAGTGATGAGGGAGATGATATAGAGGAACTATGTAGAAAGTTACCCTCCTGTGCATCACCAGACTACGGGAAACCTTTCCTAGAGGTATTTAAAGCTGCAAACTATGACTTCTACAAGATAGACAAGGGGATATTTGCCCCTGCACTTGTAACCTTAAATGACATGAGAACTGGGAAGTTAGTAAGTTCTGGAAAGATAAACGTTGAGGTAATTAAGAGATCCCTAAACTACAAGAGGGTTTAATACTTTTTTTATCTACTGTTTTTATAGAGTAACAACTACTAGGTGAAGTTATGATCCTCCTAGATTTAGAGTTAAAGGACTCCCCTGGGGAACTTCTAAAGGCCTTAACCCCTATATCTAAGATGGGCATAAATATCCACAGTGTTATACATCTCAGGGAGAGGAAGAGAGATGACAAAGTAGTTGTAAGGATAGTACTTGAGAATCTAGAGGAGGACACCTTGAAGAAGATAGTTGAAAAACTTGAGGATAGAGGTATTGTAGTTACAAAGGTAAACAACAATATTAGGAAGATGGATGTGGACGTAGTAGTTATAGGCCATGTTGTAGATACAGATATAAGGGACACTATCGATAGACTGAACAGGTACGGGTTAGTTGTAGACCTAGATCTAACTATGCCCCATCCCTATAAAGAGTCCTCTGCAAGGATGAGAATATTAGTTGACATTAAGAAGTTAGAGGGCCTATGTAAGGAGATGGAGAAAATCTCAAAGGAGAAAGACCTTCTATTTATAAAATCCTTTTAATTCTACGGGGGGAACATGAGGGTAATACTGGTAGGCTTTGGTGTAATTGGAAGAGGGGTTATAAGTGTTATAAAGAAAAAGAGAGAGTACCTTAAAAAGAGATACGGTATGGATGTGAAAATAGTGGCTATATGTGACAGTAGTGGTGCAGCTATAGACGAGAACGGTTTAGATCTAGACCTGGCATTAGAGGTGAAGAAGAGGAGAGGTAAGATATCTGAGTACCCAGGTAAAGGGGTCACCCTAGAGGCGACAGAGGTTATAAGATCTGTAGATGGAGACGTTCTTATCGAGGTAACACCTACAAATATAGAGGATGGAGAACCTGCAAGGACCTATATCATCGAGGGGTTTAAAAGTGGGAAACATGTGATAACTGCAAATAAAGGTCCCCTTGCCCTCTATTTTCAGGAGCTCATGTCATACGCCAAGAGATACAACAGGATATTTAGATACGAGGCATCTGTTGGAGGGGCCATGCCTATAATCAACCTAGCTAGGGAGACCCTCGCTGGAAACGAGATTATAGAGATAAAGGGAATATTAAATGGGACTACAAACTATATCCTAACGAAGATGGAGAGGGAGAAGTTAGACTTTGACACAGTACTTAAGGAGGCCCAGGAGTTAGGCATTGCAGAGACTAACCCCTATCAGGATATCAGTGGTCTTGACACCGCTGCAAAGATAGTGATCCTGGCAAACTCCATTATGAATATGAACGTTACAATAAAAGATGTAAAGATAGAGGGAATTACAAGGATAACCCCTGAGGCTCTTACTATGGCAAATAAAGGGGGATACACTATAAAACTTGTAGGGGAGGTAAAGAGGAACAAGTTGGAGGTATGTCCCAAGTTAATACCTCTAGATGATCCCCTGAATGTGAAGGGGTCCTTAAATGTTGCCAAGTTGTATACTGACTTGGCCAAGGAGGTAATTGTTGTTGGAAGAGGTGCTGGAAGTATAGAGACGTCCTCTGCAATTTTAAGTGATCTTATCCATACGTATCTACAAACTAGTAAGGGGTAAATGGAACTTTTTCTCTTATCGTTCCTGGGGGATCTTATGAATATAGTTCAACTGATCTTTAACTCCCTGTTGTATATCCTACCAGCCTACGTTGCAAATGCTGCAGCCTGTGTATTCGGTGGAGGTACTCCAGTGGATCTAGGGAGGCATTTCCTAGATGGGAGGAGGATTGTAGGGAACGGAGTTACATACAGGGGGTTTTTCTCTGGTCTACTATGGGGATGTATCACTGCTATCCTTGAAGGTGTCCTTCTAAATCTAGATTTAATAGGAACTCCTTATTTTTACTACAACATCTTTAAATGGGCGTATATTGGCTTTTTACTATCTCTAGGTGCCCTCTTTGGAGATATGGTCGGTAGCTTTATCAAGAGGAGGTTAGGTTTAGAGCAGGGAAAGCCTGCCCCTCTACTGGATCAACTGGACTTTGTCCTATTTGCTATTCTATTCGCCTATCCCTTTGCACCGCTAACGTGGGAGATGATAATCACTATACTTGTTATCACACCTCTGATACATCTCTCAGGAAATATTGTAGCCTATTTACTAGGGATAAAGAGTATATGGTGGTGATCCCTTACTTTTTTACTTTATATGGTTAATTTTTGGATCACAGTATAGTTTATTTAATGTAACTTATTAAATAGGTTAAACAGTATATTTTTATAATGATTTTAAATTATAATATTATGTCTGTAATTCTATTAACCTTGGAGGTGAATACATGGAGAGCCCCAGAGTAGGGGTCTTTGTCTGCTACTGCGGTGCCAATATCAACGGCATCGTAGATTGTGAGGCTGTAAAGGAGTTTGCCTTAAAACTTGATGGGGTGGTGTATGGAGAAACCTACCCCTTTTACTGTTCCGATCCAGGACAGAAGGCTATTAAAAATGCAATAAAGAAGTACAATTTAAATAGAGTTGTAGTTGCAGCGTGTACCCCTAAGATTCACGAACCTACCTTTAGAACCTGTATTGCAGAGGCAGGGCTATCTCCATACTATCTAGAGTTTGTGAACATCAGAGAGCATGTTTCCTTTGTTCATTTAAATGATAAAGAGGCAGCTACAAAGAAGGCTATGGAGTTAGTTGCAGGGGGTGTAGAGAGGGCTAAGAGGTTAGAGGATGTACCTCAGAAGGTTGTAGAGGTGGAGAAATCCTGTCTTATCATTGGAGGAGGTATCGCTGGGATCCAGGCAGCCCTGGATCTAGGGGATCAAGGGTACAAGGTATACATGGTGGAGAAGGAAGAGTCCATTGGAGGTAGGATGGCTCAACTGGCCAAGACATTCCCAACAGACGACTGTGCCCTTTGAATCCTGGCTCCTAAGATGGTTACAGTGGCAAACCACCCTAACGTTGAAATAATCACCTACGCCGAGATAAAGGACGTCTCTGGACATATAGGTAACTTTCAGGTAACTGTGGAGAAGAAACCTAGGTACGTAGAAGAGTCCAAGTGTACAGGATGTGGTGCCTGTGCCAACGTATGTCCTATCGAGGTGCCTAACGAATTTGACCTAGGGTTAGGTACTAGGAAGGCTATATACGTACCATTTGCTCAGGCTGTCCCCCTGGTATACACTATAGACAGGGAGCACTGTATCGACTGTAGGTTGTGTGAAAGGGTCTGTGGACCTGGGGCTATAGATTTCAACCAGGAGGCTAAGGAGATCAAGTTAAAGGTAGGTACAATCATTGTAGCTACAGGGTTTGACGAGTTCGATGCATCCCTGAAGGAGGAGTACGGATACGGCTTCTACGACAACGTAATAACTACTCTGGAATTGGAGAGGATGATAAACCCTGCAGGGCCCACTGGAGGACATGTAATAAGACCTAGTGATGGAAAGCACCCCCATAGGGTGGTGTTCATACAGTGTGTTGGTTCCAGGGATCTGAAGGTTGGTAAACCTTACTGTTCAAGGATCTGTTGTATGTTCGCCTTGAAGAACGCACAACTGATAAAGATGCACGACCCAGATGCAGAGGTTTACATCTGCTACATGGATATAAGGGCCTTTGGAAAGGGATACGAGGAGTACTATCAGAGAGCTCAGGAACAGTTTGGAGTTAAATTCATAAGGGGAAGACCTTCCTGTGTCATTGAGGATCCAGAGACTAAGAACCTTATAGTGAGAGTGGAGGACTCACTGATAGGGGAGATAGTAGAGATAGACGCTGACCTGGTAGTACTATCTGCTGGACTTGTACCAAGACCAGATACGAGAGACGTGGCAAAGATGTTAGGATTGGATTTAAGCCCAGATGGATTCTTCAAGGAACTCCATCCAAAGCTGGCACCAGTTAACACCAAGGTAGACGGTATAGCCATTGCAGGGGTAGCTCAAGGTCCTAAGGATATCCCTGACACAGTGGCCCAGGCCAAAGGTGCAGCAAGTGCAGTGGCTATACCTATGGCTAGAGGGAAGTTTGAGATAGAGATGATAAGGGCTGTAGTAGACGAGGAGGTCTGTGGAGGATGTGAGATCTGTGGTTCCATATGTCCCTACAACGCCATATCCTATATAGAAGTTGACAGCCATCTAGTGGCAAAGGTAGATGACATAGCCTGTAAAGGTTGTGGTTCCTGTTGTGCAGCCTGTCCAAGTGGGGCCCTGCAGTTGAGGTACTACAGAGATCCTCAGGTAATAGCTGTAGTAGATGGTATATTAGATGCCCACAAGATGATAAACCAGTAAAGGGACAGCCAATAAACACTTAACGTTAGGGTGGTTTGCCAGAGATTAAAGAAGAGATGATGTCCCATCCGAAGGTGTTATTGCCAGGATGGGGCTGATGTCTCTATATTACGTTTATTACTTTTTTAAGGTGAAAAAATATGGAAATCCCTGTGATAATAGCATTTGCATGCTATCAGTGAGGGTACGGGGCTGCAGATCTAGCTGGGACAAGTAAGATGCAGTATCCCCCATCTGTTAGAATTGTGAGGATACCCTGCACTGGCAGATTTGACATATCCTACGCCCTCAGGGCCTTCCAGAAGGGGGCAGATGGGGTTATGGTTGTAGGGTGAAAACCTCACGAGTGTGTCTATGAAAGTGGGAACTTCAGGGCTGAGGAGAGAGTAAAGCTCACTAAGGAACTACTGGAGGAACTGGGGTTAGGGGGAGAGAGGATAGAGATATTCCTCATGAGTGCAGCAGATGCTGCCAAGTTTGTAGAGGCAGTTAATCTCATGACTGAGAGGGTGAGTAGATTAGGCCCAAACCCCCTGAAGAGCCAGTGAGGGTAAGGAGTTAAAAGGGATGAATTCCGTAGGGAACCAGGAGGACCTACGGAGGGACCGCCTCCTAGGCAGGAGGTATCTTCTATCTATCAATATCTTCCTAAGGTGATGAGATGGGAGAGAAGGTTAAGTTAGGGATGATCCAACTATGTGGATGTTCTGGCTGTCATATATCCCTGTTAGATCTTCACGAGGAACTTCTCAAGGTACTTCCAAACTTGGAGATCTTATTTGGTCCTATAGTGGCAGACATGAAGGAGATCCCAGAGGGTATAGATGTATTCCTAGTAGAGGGAGGTATTAGAAACGAACACGAGAAACATCTCTTAGAGGAGATCAGAGAGAAATCTAAAGTTGTTGTAGCATGGGGAACCTGTGCAGCCTACGGTGGAATTCCAGGTCTAGCTAACCTATACCCTACAGAGGAACTCCTTAAAGAGGTATTCTCCACAGGTAACGTAGATAACCCTGAGGAGATACCAGAGGAGGATATTCCAAAACTACTAGATAGGGTATATCCTATAACTTACTTTATCCATGTAGACCTTCTACTACCAGGATGCCCTCCAAAACCTGAGCATAACCTGGAGTTGATAACTGCACTGTTAGAGGGGAGGGAGCCTAGGATAGCTAAAAAAATAGTATGTGACCAGTGTCCAAGGAAAAAAGAGGGTACTTATCCTGAGAAGTTTAAGAGAACCTTTGAAGGTACTCCAGATGGAGAGAGATGTCTCTTTGAACAAGGTTATACATGTGTAGGAATGGCTACAAGGGCAGGATGTGGAGCTGTATGTCCCTCTGCAAATGTACCCTGTAGGGGATGTTATGGGAAGACAGATGTAGTCCTTGATCAGGGGGCTGCAGCGGCAAATGCATATGCAGCTACAGGTGATGCAGCACTGAGACTCCCTGACAAGTTAGGACTGTTTTACAGGTTCTCCATGGCTGCAGGCTTAATACCTAAGAAGATCTACAAGTAAGGACGGTGACATATATGGGTAAAATCACTATAGAACCCCTAAGTCGTGTGGAAGGTCATGGTAAAGTTACTATTGTAATAGATGAGTCAGGTAGACCAGTGGAGGTTAAGTTACATATAACTGCAATAAGGGGGTTTGAGCAGTTTGTAGTAGGAAGGCCTGCTGAAGAGGTACCTAGGATCGTTACAAGGATCTGTGGAATTTGTCAGACACCCCATCACCTGGCTAGTGTTAAGGCAGTAGATGCTGCCTGGGATGTGGAGATAACAAGTGCTGCAAAGAAACTTAGGGAGTTAATGTTACTAGGTAGTATAATTCACAGTCACGCCTTACATTTCTACTATTTAGCATCCCCAGATTTTATACTAGGTCCAGATACTGATCCTAAGGTTAGAAGTGTTTTAGGTTTAATAGAAAAATCTCCAGAGATGCTTAAAAAGGCTATTGCACTGAGGAAGTTCGGCCAGAGTATAGTGGAGAAGATTGGAGGTAGAGCTATACATCCAGTTACAGCTATTCCAGGGGGTATAGCCAAGACACTAAGTGAGGAGGAGAGGGACCAATTCTTGAAAGAAATTGACACTATGATAGAGTACGCCAAAGAGAGTGTAGAACTGATAAAATCTATAAACGAGAAGTATATGGACGTAGTGAAATCCCTGGGAGTGATAGACACCTATTATTTAGGAATAGTTGAAGATGGAAAACACTCCTTCTACGACGGCATTTTAAGGTTCCTATCTCCAGATGGCAGGGAAAAGGTGGAGTTCCCATTCTCCCAGTATCAGGAATACATAGGGGAGCACAACGTACCCCATAGTTACGTAAAATACCCTTACTACAAGAAGGTAGGATATCCAGAGGGTATCTACAGGGTTGGTCCCCTGGCAATGATGAATATATGTGACAGTATCCCAACACCTCTAGCTGAGGAGGCTAGAAAGGAGTTTATAGACATATTTGGAAACCCGGCAAATCAGTCCTTAGCCTATCACCATGCAAGGCTTATAGAGTTACTTGCTGCATGTGAGAGGACTAAGGAACTACTGGAGGACCATGAGATCACCTCTAAAGATGTAAAGGTAGAGGTGGAACCAAAGGCAGGTAGTGGTGTTGGAGTTGTAGAGGCTCCAAGGGGGGTTTTAATACATCACTACGAGACAGATGACAGAGGTATAGTTGTAAAGGCAAACATGATAGTGGCATCAACACATAACATCCCTGCAATGGAGGAGGCTCTAAAACAGGCTGTAATAGAGATATTTAAAAGATAACTAGGTGATGTCCATGGATATAGATGAGAAAAAGTTAAATCTACTGGAGGCTGTCCTAAGAGCCTACGACCCTTGATACTCCTGTGCAGCCCATATAATTGTTAAGAACAGGAAGGGAGAGTTAATATTTGAGATTAAAAAGGAGGAGTAGTTTCCTACATACCGAACCCTTAAGGGAGGTTGTAGGAAGCTGTTATTTTAAAAATATTATAAAAATTAATAAGGAGATACTATGGGGGGAATAAAAATTCAGGAGGAGCTCTGTCTAGTATGTAACGCCTGTACTGCTATCTGCCCTACAGAGGCTATAGAGATAGATCCCTTTAAAAGTTGTATACTGTGTATGAGCTGTGTTGAGGCCTGTCCCACTGGAGCCCTCTATAAATCCAACGGTGTTATAGCCTACAATCCTGCAAAGTGTTTAAAATGTGAAGATTGTGCCAAGGCATGTCCTACTAAGATAAAAAAGGTAGATGATAGATACCCCTATTCAAAGGGGCACTGTATCCTGTGTAAGAGATGTGTAGAGATATGTCCTATAGAGATCATCTCTATACCTGGGGTAGTGGAGAAACCTAAGAAAAAGATTAAGATTCCCAAGGAGCCTATAGTAGTTACTGAGGACTGTGTAGGTTGTGAGATCTGTGTCTCAGAATGTCCTATAGGGGCAATAAGAATGGAAAATAATAGGGCAGTTATCGATAGAGACAAGTGTGTATACTGTTCCATATGTGCTCAAACCTGCCCCTGGAACGCTATCTACATAGCTGGCAAGATACCGAAGAAGAGGAAGAAGGAGATATTAAAGTTTGAAGTGGATAAAAACAGCTGTATTGGATGTGTACTCTGTGCAGAGATCTGTCCTGGAGATATGATAAAGTATCACAGGGAGAAGAATATAGTAGAGGTTCCAAAGGCCTGTCCTGCCTGTAAGTTATGTGTAAGGGCCTGTCCAGTAGATGCTATAACTTTGGAGGTAAAGTTTGAGTCTCCCCATCCTATAACAGAGGAAGGTTTAGTTATTATCCAGGAGGACTACGACATACTGGAGAAGTGTGCCAGGGTATGTCCCACTGATGCAATTGTAGTGGATAAGAAGAATAAATCTATAAGGATGTGTATAGTCTGTGGAGCGTGTACTGTTGCATGTCCCACTGGGGCGTTAAAGTTAGGGAAGATAAACCACAGGGGAAAGGAGTACAACAGGATAGAGTACAGCCCCTATCTATGTGAGAAATGTGGAAAATGTGTAGAGGTTTGTCCAATGAAGACCTTGAGATTAACAAGGGGTAGAATACCTTTAAAGGGGTACTGTGTAATGTGTCTACTGTGTCTGTCCTGTGCAGAGGCTGAAAAGAAGAAGGTATTAGAGTTAAGATAATTTTTTTTATCTCCGTTGTTGGACAGATCTTTAATTTTCTCTTCTAAAATTTAAAATATCTTAACAGCATGGGCACATCTCCTGGCCCTCTCCCTAGCCACCTCTATACTTTCCCCATAGGCCAGTGCAACACCCATCCTCCTTCCAACCTTTGCCAGGGGCTTGGCAAACAACCTTAACTTTGTATTTGGAACCTTGAGAGCGTCCCCTATATCGTACTGGGGAGCCCACTTATCTATTTTAGATTTAATTACGTGACTGGCCCCTGCAGGTACAAACATCTCCACATCTACAGGTAAACCTAAAAGACATCTAAGGTGTATCTCAAATTGACTCATGTTCTGAGTTATCATAGTTACCATACCTGTATCGTGGGGCCTTGGAGAAACCTCGCTAAATATAACCTCATCCCCTCTAATAAAGAGTTCCACCCCGTATATACCTCTCCCCCCTAATACACTAACTATCTCGTAAGCTATTCTCTGGGCATCCCTTAGAACCTCCTCCTCCATAGGATGAGGTTGCCAGCTCTCATGGTAGTCTCCATCTATCTGAACATGACCTATAGGGGGACAGAACTTTATACTCTCCTCGTTTTTTGCTGTTAACAGTGTTATCTCGTAGTCAAAATCTATAAACTCCTCCACTATTACCTTGGAACCTACACCTCTAGCAGAAATCTTGGCGTGCCTCCAGGCCTCCTCAATATCTCCCCTCTCCCATATAATACTCTGACCTTTTCCCGAGGAGGACATAACAGGTTTAACAACACAGGGGGTTCCCAGTTGATCCACTGCCTCTTTTAACTCCTCCAGGGATTCTGCAAATCTATAATCTGCAGTTTTTAATCTAAGTTTTTCCCATGCTAATCTACGGATGTACTCCCTGTTCATCGTTATTCTTGTTGCATCTGCACTAGGTACTACCTTATATCCAAACTCCTCCATCTCCACAAGAACCTCTGTATCTATAGCCTCTATCTCTGGGATGATGTAGTCAGGGGTCTCCCTCTCGATAATAGCCTTTAACCCCTCCCCATCCCTCATATCCATCACATAACTTCTATGGGCCACCTGCATTGCAGGTGCATGTTGATATCTGTCTACAACTATACACTCTAAACCTAACCTCTGCCCCTCTATAACTATCTCCTTCCCTAACTCTCCTCCACCTAGAAGGAGTATCTTGGTGGCGTTGGAAAAGAGAGGAGTTCCCACTCTCACAATTTCACCGTTATCTATATTTAAGCTTTAGATTGTTTATAATCATATATAAAACAATACTTAGTGATAGGATGTTAAGGTTAATCTACGAGGGTAAGCTGTTAAGGAGAGGTATGAAGATACTGGAGGCTGCCTCCTCTGTAACCTTCATTGAAACAGGGAGCCATAGGATAGTAGTAGATACCTCCTCTCAGGATAAAAGGGATAGAATATTAAAAGGTTTAGAGAGGTTAGGCCTATCCCCTAGGGACATAGACGTTGTAATAAATACCCACAGCCACTGGGATCACCTAGGGAACAACGATCTATTTAAAGATACAGAGATTATCAACTACGAGAACTACAGGTCTTTAAAGGACAGGGAGATAGAGATCCTGGAAACACCTGGGCACACCTGGGACAGTATATCTGTTATACATGGAAATTATATAGTAGTTGGAGATGCAGTTCCCCTGAGGGACAACGTAGTAAAGGAAGTTGCACCAGGGGTAAATGTTAACAGGGAGTTAGCTCTTAAAACGTTAAAGATGATTAAATCCCTGGAAAAACATATAGTTACTGGACATGATGGCATATTTTATAACAATAAAAGGTGATAGTTTTGGAGGAGTACTACATAGACAGAATATTGGAGATAGGGGAGAGGAGTGGTTTTGACGTAGATATCTTTATATCTGCATCTGAAGATCTAAACTGTGAGTTAGATGGAGATAGTTTAGACTCCTTCCAGGAGGATAGGAGTTTTGGAGTTGGTGTAAGGGTGTTGAAGGAGGGTAAAGTGGGATTTGCCTACTCCACAGAGGAGGGGGAGGAGGTGATCTACAGAGCTATGGGAAACCTTGTACCTGATAGATACACCTCTATCCCTGAACCTAGGAGGGATCTACCTAATCCAAAGGGTATTTTTCACAGGGATGTTCTAAATATAGGGGAGGAGGATCTCCTAGAGGACCTTAACACCATGGTAGACATACTTAGAGATGGGGGAATTACAGTTACTGGCGGTTCTGTGGAGAGGTCCTACTTATATAACAGAGTTGTAAACTCTAAAGGTCTAGATGTTGAGGAGGAGTTTACATACTACTCTGCCTCCATATCTGGAATAAAAGATGGGGAAACAGCCTACGACTATCTCACTAGAACTTACAGGTTTAAGGTGGAGGAACTGGGGAATTACGTGAGGGATCTCCTCTCCCTAAATAGAGGGATCAAGATTCCATACAGGGGTAAGATACTTTTAACACCTAGGGTGTTAAACTCCCTACTGTCCTATACATTACTTCCCTCCTTCAGCGCCGAGAACGTCCAGAGGAACAGATCTGTATTAAAGGATAAGATTGGGGAGAAAATAATGGGGGAGCACATCACTATAGTAGACGATGCTACCTTAGATGGAGGGCTGTACTCCAGTAAGGTAGACGGAGAAGGAGTGCCCCGGAGGAGGACAGTGCTAGTGGAGAATGGGATTTTAAAGGGATACCTCTACGACATAAAGAGGGCAAATAAAGAGGGGAGAGAATCAACTGGCCATGGAGTTAGGGATTATAACACACTCCCTTCTATATCCCCCTCCAACGTAATAATAAACCCTGTAGACAAGTTGGAGAACTACAGTGAATACCTACAGATAAACGGGCTCATCGGGTGCCACACATCTAACCCTGTAACTGGGGACTTCTCCGTTGAGATCTCCAACAGTTATATAGTTAAGGGTAGGGAGAGAATAGCTGTAAAGAAGGGGATGTTCTCTGGAAATATATTCCAGATACTTAAAGACGCCATACCTATGGATGACGTAGCCCAGAGGGGTAGATTAATATCCCCCTCTCTAATGATAAAGGGGAGGATTATAGTATAAAAGGTGGTTGCTGTGAAATGTGATGGAAAACATGACACCTGTTCCTCTAGAGACAGTTGTAGTAGGAGGGTATTAGATCTCCAGGATGAGAAGATAAGAAAAAACATGAGTAAGATAAAACACAAGATAGGGATACTAAGTGGTAAGGGAGGGGTGGGAAAGTCCACTGTAACTGTAAATTTAGCTGCTGCATTAAATGCCATGGGAAAGAAGGTAGGTATTTTAGACGGGGATATTCACGGTCCAAATATCCCAAAGATGCTAGGGGTGGAGGACGTCCAACCTCATGTAGATGAGCACGGTATCTATCCTATTACAACCCCTGAGGGGATAAAGGTTATCTCAATAAGTTACTTCCTGCCAGCTAGGGATACCCCTGTAATCTGGAGGGGCCCTAAGATAAGTGGTGCCATTAGACAGTTCCTAAGTGATGTAGTATGGGGGGAGTTAGACTATCTACTTATAGATACACCTCCTGGGACAGGGGATGTTCAACTTACTATAATGCAGTCTATCCCAGATATGGATGGAGTAGTAATAGTTACAACACCTGAGGAGGTTGCCCTCCAGGATGCAAGGAGATCTGTGGCGATGGCCAAGATGTTGAATATCCCAATACTGGGACTTATAGAGAACATGGCAGGGTTTGTATGCCCCTACTGTAACAAGGTAGTAGATGTATTTGGAAAAGGTGGGGGAGAGAGGGCAGCTAAGGAGTTGGGCATAGACTTTTTAGGGAGGATACCTCTAGATGTGAAGGCTAGGGAGGCTGCAGATAAGGGAATACCTATGGTACTCCTAGATTGTCCAGCCTCTAAGGCGTTTAAAGAGATAGTGGAAAAGATCGTGAAAAAAATAGAGGGTTAAAACATGAAGATATTAATAGAGACGTTGAAGTCCTGCCCTGTTGTAAAGAGGGGGGATTATCATTACTTTATCCATCCTATATCAGACGGTATACCCTATGTAGATCCTCCTCTACTTAGAGAGGTTATATCCTCTATTATAAAGATCTCCAACATAGAGGATGTGGACAAGATCGTGACAGCAGAGGCTATGGGTATACCTCTGGCAACTACCCTCTCCCTATACACAGATATACCCTACGTTATAATGAGGAAACGAAGATACAACTTAGAGGGAGAGATCCCAGTATTTCAGAAGACAGGATATAGTAAAGGTAACCTCTATTTAAATGGGATTAAAAAAGGGGATAAGGTTCTCATTGTTGACGATGTAATATCCACTGGAGGTACTATGGTGGCAATGATCAAGGCCTTGGAGAGAGCTGGAGCAGAGATAAAAGATATAGTATGTGTAATAGAGAGGGGAAGGGGGAGAGAGGAGGTAAAGGAAAAAACTGGATACGATGTAAAAACCCTTGTTAAAGTTGACGTTGTAGATGGTAAGGTTGTTATTTTAGATAAATAATCCTAATGATTGTCATGAACATTCTAAAGGATATCTCAGTTCCAAACCTCTCTGACGCTGGAGCAAAGGTATTGAAAGGTATTAAACCTCTAGATAGTATGCAGGGTATAGTATTTGGAGAGGCCTTTACAGTTAAAACATCCTCAGAGGATTGGGGTACTGTAGTAAAGGCTATCTCCTACAGTAGAGGGAAGGTTATAGTTGTAGAGTGTGAAGGGGAGGAGTGTGCAGTGTGGGGTGGACTAGCCTCACTAAATGCCAAGTTAAAAGGAGTAGTAGCAGTGGTAATAGATGGTTATGTAAGGGATCTAGAGGACATTAGAAGAACAAGATTCCCAGTGTTCTCAAGGGGTTATATAGCTAAGGCAGGATCACCTCTAGATAGAGGTGTTATGGGAGTGCCTGTAATATGTGGAGATACCACTGTAAACCCTGGGGATATAGTAGTGGGGGATTGTAACGGCGTTGTAGTAATAGACAGGAACAGAGTAGGGGAGATAGTAGAGAGGGTTAAGGAGATTAAAAAGAAGGAGTCTAGAATAAGGGATAGAATAATGAGAGGTATGGATTTAAAGGATATTTTAAAATTGGAGTAGTTTAACACCTGTATATTACCTCTCCACAGTTTGGAGGTTTTTTAAAGGGTAGTTCTACCCTCTTCAAGGTTTCAATGAATCTCTTTACATCTTCATCTTCAAACCTCTCAGCTCTTATAAGGAAGTCGTAGTACTCCTCCCCTATAGGGATAAACCTCAAGTTGTATCTTTTAGCAACAGTTTCAATACCTATTCCTATATCTGCCCTCCCTGTAGCCACTGCCCATCCAACTGCAGAGTGGGTTTTTCCCTGGATATTGTAACCTTTTATCCTACTCTTGTCAATACCTCTCTCCTCTAAGAATTTGTCAAAGAGTATCCTAGTACCTGAACCCCTGTTTCTATTTATAAACCTGTATTTCTCTATGTTTTTCAGGATATCCTCCAAGGTCTTCAGGGGGAGATCCCTTCTAACCATGAAACCCTGCCTCCTTATATACCCTCTAACAAGTACTGCATCTTTAACCTTATATCTCTTTAAGAAAGGTATGTTGTACTCCTTCTCCTCTCCCACTAGATGTATCCCTGCAATGTCCCCCTCCCCTCTTTTTATAGATAGTAACCCCCCTATAGAACCTACATGGATAGTCCTTCCATAGATGTTACCCTCCCTGAGTATAATATCTACCCCTATACAGTGGCTACCTACAATACTCAGTCCAACCTTTATATTCCCAAAGAGGTGCACCTCTACAGACTCCCTCTCAAGTATCTCCTTATTCTCCTCAATTATCACGTATCCGTCACTGTATGTTAAGGAGGTGATAGCACCACTACCTTTGAGAATAGGATATACTGTATATCCCCCTTTACCTTTAACTACAGATACAGGTAGATACTCCTCCCTTCCCCTTGCAGATATGTATCTCTGTGGGAAGTATCCCCTTATACTTCTCCCCTCCCCTCCAAAGAGTACGTTGAACACTGTTAAACAGGAGGTGGGATAACCTGGTAGGCCAAGGATCAACTTAGTAGTATCCCTTCCCTCTATACTTCCTATTACAGTTGGTTTCCCTGGTTTTATCTTTATCCCATGGATGTGAATCTTTCCCCCAAGTTTCTCTATTATCCTAGTAGTTAGATCACCTCTTCCAGCAGAGGTGCCCCCACTTAGGATCACTATATCGTTGTCATCCTCTACAGCCCTCTTAACAGTACTTAGAAGGTCCTCCTCCCTATCTCCCACAATACCGTAGAATTTAAAGTCCCAACCTCTCTCCCTTATAGAGGCCCCTAAGGTGTAGGTGTTTACATCGTATACCCTATACCTCTCAAGGGGTTTTCCAGGATCTATCAACTCATCTCCAGTGGAGATCAGTGCAACCTTTAACCTCCTCTTAACCTTCACCTTCCTCCTCCCTATAGCTGCCAAGGCTCCTATATCCCTTGGAGATAGGAGAGTGCCTCTCCTGAGGACAAGTTCTCCAGCCATAATGTCGCTACCACAGTACTGTATATTCTCATGGGGCGCAACTCCCTGATATATCTTTACTCTATCTCCCTCCCCCTCTGTATACTCCACCATCACTACAGCATCACAGCCCCTTGGGATAGGGGCCCCAGTTGCTATCTCCACTGCCTCTCCCCTTTTAACTTCCATACTTGGAGAATCTCCAGCCCTTATACTACCAACAACCTTCAGCGTCACTGGGTTGTCCTCATCAGCTAAATAGGTGTCCTCAGATCTCACTGCATAACCGTCCATAAGGGCCCTGTCAAAGGGAGGTACATCTATCTCTGCAACAACATCCTCTGCCAATACCCTGTTTACAGCCTCTAGTAGATCTACCTCCTCCCATCCTAAGTTATCCAGGAATCTATTTATTATCTCCCTCCCCTCCTCTATACTGGCCAGTTTTAGAAACCTCTTAATAGTATCCCTCCTAAAATGTTATTCCTAACTATTATTTTTATAATAGAGATAAAAAGATAAGATGAGAGATTAAAGGGGTGAGGTTATGAAGGTGTATTTAAATGGTAAGTTTGTAGATAAGGAGGATGCTAAGATATCTATCTACGATCACGGTCTCCTCTATGGAGATGGGGTATTTGAGGGTATAAGGGCATACGATGGGGTTATCTTTAAATTAAAAGAGCATATAGATAGACTTTACGACTCTGCAAAATCTATTCTTTTAGAGATACCTCTATCTAAGGAGGAGATGGAAGAGGTTGTAGTGGAAACTGTAAGGATAAACAAGTTGAGAGATGCATATATTAGGTTAGTAGTTACAAGGGGAGTTGGTGATCTAGGTCTAGATCCTCAAAAGTGTTCCAACCCTAGTATATTCTGTATAGCAGAACCTATGAATCCCCTACTTGGGGAAAGTGGTATTAGAGTTATAACCTCCTCAATTAGAAGATTACCTGTAGATGTTTTAAACCCTGCTGTAAAATCCCTTAACTATCTCAACAGTATCCTGGCAAAGATTCAGGCAAACTATGCAGGGGTCGACGAGGCCTTTCTCCTGGACACTGAGGGATACGTTGTAGAGGGTACAGGGGATAACATATTTGTAGTGAAAGATGGAATTATAAGAACTCCACCAGTATCCTCTAGTATACTCAGGGGTATTACTAGGGATACAGTTATAGATATTGCAAGGGAGTTAGGTTATACAGTTCTAGAGGACAGGATTACACTTCATCAGCTGTACGTGGCTGACGAGGTGTTTATAACAGGTACAGCTGCAGAGATCGTACCTGTTGTAGAGATAGATGGGAGAATTATCAACGAAGGTAAAATAGGGGAGATAACAAAGAGGTTGAAAAAGGAGTTTGACAGTATAAAAAAGGTTTTAGGTAGAAAGATATACTACTAGTAAACTCTCATATAGAAGAGGTATACCCATAACAACATAAGGATTGTTATTAGGATAGAGAGGATAGCCAAGGTAGGGGAGTTCCCAACAACTATGGGAATAGGACCGATCATAATAATACCTGAAAAGGCTACTCTATTTTCATCTCTATTTTCTATCTTCTCCTTATTCTGTATTCCGTATGAGATAACTCCAAAGGACACTAGGAAGAAACCGACAACTATAAGAAATATACCTAGATGGATGAGAATTAGTCTATCCATGTATATCCCTTTTGAAGATTATCTCCTTAATAGCTTTGCAAGTATAGGGTGTAACTCAGATATCTGCTCCTGGATAATCTGCTCGTACAACCTGTATACTATGGATACTGTAAGAAGTACCCCAGTACCTCCTCCAAGGGCACCTGTAAAATCTGCCAGGGCTGCAAGTAATCCAATAAAGGCAGAGCTCATTACAGTAATAGGCATTATATACCTTTTTAACCTTTGCTCGATAGCCTTTGTACTCTTTCTAAATCCCTTTATCGCCATGTTTAGACTTCCCAGTCTTCTAGCCATAGATGCTGCATCTAGTCCAGCAGTTTCTACCCAGAATATTCCAAAGATTATACAGAATATAACCATAAGTATTGTATACACTATGGCGTGTATTGGATCAGAGAGAACACTTGACAATCCATAGGGTGTTGTAAAGTAGTAGGCTATTCCATCTACAGGTCTCCCCTCTATAAAACGTCCCAGTATAGGGAATCCTATCTTGTCCAGGAACATTGCCCAGAGTTGAATGTTGGCAAATAGAGCTGCAGTAAAGATAACTGGGAGGTTCGATACGTATATAAACTTTATTGGATACTTCCCTACTGCGCCTCTTATCCTCCCATGAGCTAGAGGTATCTCCACCCTTAGACACTCTGCATATACTACTATGAGGAATACTACTATAGTACCTAGGATTGGGAGTATATACTCTAACGCCACTCTAAGCGCTCCCTGGATCAGGGCGTCTATGAACTTCCAGAAGTAGCCCTCTGGTCCAAAGGCACCGACAAATATAGTTTGGGATACACCTGCTGCGATAAAGAGACCTATACCTGAACCAATTCCATACCTTGAGACTACCTCATCTAAGTATATAAGGAGTATTGCACCTATAGCCAGCTGGAGGATCAGTAGTATAGCCATTAGAGGAGATAGAGGCCCAAAGGCTCCTGCACCTACAAATAGGGCACCTTCAAAGAAGGACAGTAGTATAGCAAGTAACTTTTGTAAACCTTGAAATAGAGCCCTGTTTTCAGGGTTGGAGAGATCTAACTTTATAACTTCCGCTCCAACTAACAACTGCATTATAATTCCTGCAGTAACAATAGGTCCAATACCTAGAGTAATTAAAGTACCTATCTTAGAGGCAGTTACTGTCTGCCAAAATTCAAATACTGGGGGAATCTGGGCCCCTCCAGTGTATAGATCTATAGTTCCCATGATAAAGTAGAGGATTAGTGCTATCCCTGTCCATTTTAACTTCTCTTTAAAGGGGATCTCCCTCTCAGGTCTCTTAACCTCTGGGATATACTCTAAAATAGGCCTTATTTTACGAAGGAACTCTTCCAAGATATCACCGATATTTAGGTTCCCAGTGCTCAGAGGGTTTAAAAAATAAAAAATTACAACTCAACAGCCTCTCCGCCGGCAGATTCTATCTTTTCCCTGGCCTTCTCTGAGAACTCTATAGCTTTTATTATCATGGGACAGGATATCTTACCCTTTCCTAGGACCTTCTCGTATTTAAGCTCTGTTACATCTACTACAACCTTTCCATCCTCTATCTTGAACTTATCCCTGTTCTTCTGTACAAGTTCGTCGATCTCTCCCACATTTATAGTTCTCAACTCCTTAACTAGGGAGGGGTGTCTTGTAAACCCATACTTTCCAAAGTGATCTGGCTTATACTTTACAACGTGGATCCACTTGTGTTTATGTCCTCCTGCCACCCCTCTACCTCCTCTACTTCCAGCTCCCCTGTGTTTCTTGTGGGATCCGTATCCACAGGTTCTACTCCCTCTTAACTTTCTAATTTTTTTACGTTTTCTTATCATTCCCATCACCTCTCAATTTTTACATCATCCTCTCCAGTAGTTTGTTTATCTCCTTCCCCCTGTATCCCAGGGCACCTCCTACGGAGAATGGTTTCTTTATCCCTGCCTTGTCGTATCCCTTCCTTGGGGGGTGAAGCCTAAATACAGGTTTTAAAGGGGTATCCCTTAGGAGTATCTCCCCCTTCATAATCTTCTCCGCCAACTCCTCAACAGACATACCTATTAACTCCTTTATCTTCTCCTCATCTATCTCCTTATCCCCTGCTAATCTCCCCCTCTTAAGGATCAACTTTATCAAAGTATCCTTGTCTATCTCTCCGTAGGTTACATAGTCCTTGACTTTCTCAAGCATACCTTTGTAGGTGTCAGTCTCTGGTACTATTACACAGTGATTTACCTTGTGAAGTCTAAGCATCTTTAGTGTATCTCTAATATCCCTTCTAATACCTGCAGTACCCCTAACCCTTATAACAGCATAGGCCATGTTATCACCTTAAAATGTCCTACCCTCTGCAATACCAAGGAGCTTCTTATGTTCTGGTTGATACCTCACACGGTTCAACTTGTTAAGGGCGTCAAAGGTAGCCATGGCGAAGTTGTACGTTGTTCTCGTGTCTCCAAAGGTTTTTGTCCATACGTCCTTTATACCTGCCAGTCCAAGAACTGTTTTAGCAACGTCTCCTGCAACAAGTCCTACACCCCTTGGGGCAGGGAGTATCTCTACCTTAACACTGGAACATCTCCCCCTTACAGCGTATGGGATAGAGTGAGGTCTTCCACATCCACACTCCCAGGATCCACATCCCTTCTTCACCTTGATGATAGACAACTTTGCCTGGGCGATTGCCTTTCTAATTGCAGGCCCTACCTCCTTAGCCTTTCCCATACCTACTCCCACGTATCCGTTCTTATTACCTACTACTACTGTCGCCCTAAATCTAGCCCTTCTACCTGATTTGTGCATCCTCTGGACTAGGGAAACGTCTATAACCTCCTCTGTTATATCTGGAAGGAGGGCATCTACTATCTCAGGTTCCAGAATAGGTAAACCTTTGTCTAATATATAGTCTATATCTGTGATAACTCCCTCCTTAACCATCTTTCCTACCTGGGTTTTAGGTTCCCAGGCCTCTAGGTTAAACTTCTTTCTCTCTGTTCCACTGGTACTCATACTCTATCACCATTAGGCCTCTAATTTTTCTATCTTCTCCTTTATCTCCTCAAAGTGTTCAGGTAAGTTCTCAGGGGATAATCCATGTTCAAGATACTTGGAAAACTGTTTCCTATACTTCTCCTCGTCTTCCTCCTTTAGTAACTGGGCGTATCTCTTAATGTGCTCTCCCCTTATCCTCTCCTCATCTGGGAGGATACTCTCACCGTGGGGTATCTCCATACCTGCATCTAGGGCACCTTTAAGTACTGCAAAAACTGCAGCCCCCTTTGTAGCCCCGTGTAATCCTATGTCTAAAACTCCCTCTCTATATCCCCTCTTAAGGGCCCTTTTACCAAGGAGATAGCCTAGGAGATAGGCTGCAGGTAGATTGCCACGGTGTCCCTTATATCCTAACTTTAAAAGTTCCCTTGTATGGGCTGAGACTACAACCTTATCTCCTTTCTCGTCGTACTCTACGATCTGGGCTATTAGATTGTTCAGGGATTTTCTCACAACAAGTCTAGGCTTTTTTGAAAGTAGAAGTTTTAACCTTCTCCTGTAATCTGTTTTTCCCTCCCTTCTCCTTCTAAAGGGAACTCTGTACTTAGCGCCACGGGCCATGCTCCTCCCTCCTTGATAGTTTTTTACCTCTTATCCTTTATCAGTAGTTCATGCTCCTCTAAATATAGCCTAAGGTGACTTCTACTTCTGAAGGCTCCACCTTTAGCCATCCTATACAACATCCTATAGGTACTTCTCTCGATCATACCATTGTCTCTCAGTTCCTTTAACATCCTTCTTAGAGGTCTTATTGTGTTTATCCACTTAGTCTTTTTAGGTGTTCTAGCACCTTTTGCACCTTTTCTTGAACCTGGTCCTCTCCTCCTACCTTTCTTCTTCTGCTCCTTCAACTTCCTAGCCCTTGCCCTACTTATACCCTTCTTCTGCTTCTTAACTATTATACCTCTTTTAATTAGCTGTCTAATATCGTCCTTTGTAATAGCCATCTTAACTTTATCTAGGTGTTCAGGATCAATCCATACCCTGTCTATACCACAGTCCAGTATATCTGCAGCCATCTTTCTCTGGGTGGATACATCCATACTATCACCTTACTCCTTACTTTCCCTGTTGAAGTTAAGTAACTCTTCAATCTTCTCCTGAGACATGTTCAATATTCTTATACCTAACTCATTAGCCCTCTTAACTATCTCGATCCTCTTCCTCTTACTTACTGTAGAGGCTATCCTTGCCCCCTGAGTTTCAGGGTTTAACTTCTCCAGCTCCTTTACGTTGTGGACTAGGACGTCCTCAAGTCCTGAGGGGTGCAACCCTCTAACTGGAGCTGGGGACCTATAACCTATCTTGACAATAGCAGGTCTACCCTTTAACTGTTTCCTCATACTACTGTGCAGTCCCTTAGGTCTCCTCCAGGAGGTACCTAACCTCTTATGTCTGTGCCACTCCTGCCTCCTGAACTTAGGTCTCTTCTGTTTCATCTTAAATCTTAACCTCAGAAGCCTCTTCATACTCATAGGATCACCTTAGATTGTTTTTCCAGCCTTCTCTACAATGTAGATACCATCTTGGAATACTCGAGTATCCCTTCCCTTGACCCTTGTAGCCTGTTCAATGTTTGCAGCAGTTTGTCCAGTTTTCTCCTTGTCTATACCCTTTACAATAACGTCCTCACCACTGATTTTTACTGTTACACCCTCTAAGATCTTAGCTCTCCTAGGATGTTTCTCTCCTAAGAAGTTGTCTATTATTACCTCGTTACCTTTAACTGTAACTTTCATAGGGAAGTGGGAGTACCTTATCTTCAACCTGTATTCGAACCCCTCTGTTACCCCTTTTATCATGTTTTTAATATGGGCTACGTAGGTCCCTACTATAGCTGCCTGTTCCCTCCTTGGGAATAAACTCTCCACAACTACCTTGTTCCCCTCCTTCTTTATAGTAACGTTAGGATAGGAGAGTACCCTTCTCAGTTCCTTATCTCCAGATCTTACTATAACTTCCTTATCCTTGATCTCTACAGATACGTTTTCTGGTATCTCAATCTCCTTTCTAATAACTGCAGCAACTGGCATAGTATCTCCCTATTTAAATTTTTGTTATAGTTATTATAGAAAAGATTTTTAATAGACGTAGGAGATCAGTCTGCCACCGATACCTTTGGCCTTAGCCTCTTCGTGGGTCATCAAACCCTCAGGTGTACTTACAATTAAGAAACCAAATCCCTTTGCAGGTAGGTATCTCTTTTCAAACTTTTCAAATTCGTTCTTTTTAACAGCGTATCTTGGCTTGATCGCACCACACTTGTTTATCTGCCCTATTAACTCTACCTTGTATATACCTCCCCTACCGTCCTCTATGTACTCAAAGTTTCCAATATAGCCCTTATCCTGCATAACCTTTAATACCCTACCTATCAACTTAGAGGCTGGTTTTATATAGGCTACCTTCTTTCCTACCCTCTCACAGTTTGTAAGGTGGTTTAAGGCATTTGCCAGGGGATCCATTAAACTCATATTCCTCCCTCCTCAACTTTTTAATCTAGTTTTTTAAATCCTAACTGGGGGGCAACCTCTCTAAAACACTGTCTACATACGTAGAGCCCGTACTTCCTAATTAAACCCCTTACCTTCCTTCCACATCTCTTACATATTTTTAGATTTGTTTTCTTCTCCTCTGTATCTACCATACTTCTCACCTCCTTTACTCTTCTTCAACTACGTCCACGTTGAAGGTGGTTTTTATATACTCAATGGCCTCGTCCTTCTTTACCTGGTGTCTCTTGGGAATCTTACTTCTTCCAATCTTTCTCCTCTTAACTCTATATCCAGGCTTTTCCAGTGTTACACAGACGTCCATACCAAAGACTCCAATCTCTGGGTCGTACTTCTGTCCAGGGAAGTCTATATGTTCTGGGATACCAAAGGAGAAGTTACCTCTCTCGTCGAAGGAGTAGGAGTAGAGGGTTTTTCCAGCAGTTTTAAATGCGGCAAATGCATTTTTTAAGAACTCCTCAGCCTTCTTTCCTCTAAGGGTAACCTTCACACCTATAGGAAGTTTCTTCCTTATACCAAAGGCAGGGTTTGTCTGTTTAGCCCGGGTTCTAACAGGTTTCTGTCCAGTGAGTTCTTCAAGGACCTTCTCACCTTTTAATAACCTGTCCCCACTCTCCCCTATTCCCATGTTAACTGTAACCTTCTCGATTCTTGGTTTACACATAGGCTGTTTTTTCCATAACTCTGAGTAGGACATCCCTTTCACCTATTACAGGTTTTTCAATGCTGATAGAACAGGCTCCTTGTCACCTACTACAAATACGTAGTCTTTAATAGTTTTAAACTCCTCTCCATCCTTTGTTTCAAGTGTTATAACGTCAGGGTGAAGTTTCCTCTTCTCTATATTTACTATCCTTGCAGTATCACCGATGTGCATTCCCCCTGTAATATAGGCTAACTTACCCTCCTCCAGGGGGATGTGATCTAGTAACTTCTGATCTGGGATAGAGAGTACAACAGTATCTCCAGTTTTATAGACATCTTCTTCAGCTTTTGTTGGATCTGAAACCTGTATAATCTGATTCCTACCGTCGTGGAGGTTTAACTGGATATGCCCTCCTTTTATTACAGTCTTGTTCTTAATCTTACACAACTTTATGTCACTTCTATCTGTTTCCTTTAAGGTGATCCTACCTCTCCTGTCAAATAGGACTAGGAAGTTTTCTCCAGTATCTGGGATGGAGAGTACATCCATCAATCCTACTGGGAACTTAGGATCCTTCCTCACCACTCCATCTACAAGTATCTTACCCATTTTAATAATCTTCTTGGCCTCCCTTCCATTATCTGCATAACCTAGGAGATCCCTTACTACCAGGAGAAGAGGTAGGGAGCTCTCTATGGAGTGAGGGCCAGGGGCAGGTTTAGTTACAAACTTCTTAGTCTTTCTTGGGAGTTTCCACTTTGCAGGAGCGGCGTATCTCTTTAGATGTCTCTTAGGCCCCTTTTTAGATACCATTATTTACACCTCGTTATCCTTATTTTTCTCTAGGAATTTGAATCTCCTCTCATCTGACTCCTCTAGCTTTAGGATCATAACGTTAGAGGGGTGTATAGGATAAGGTACCTCCTTACCGTTCTGCTTCTTGATAGAAGCTCCCTCTACATGTATCCTGTAGGACTTGTAGTCTACCTTTAGCACCTTCCCTTCAATATCTTTAAAATCTCCTCTCATTATCCTTACAACATCCCCCTTCCTTACAGGGAGGGCATTTCTCCCGTACTTTTCCTTCAGTTCCTTTGAGAGCATTGCAGACATTATCTGGCGCCTTCTGTGGAGAGGTGCATTGAATAACGCCTTCCTCTGCTTTCTAGGTTGTTTAGATTTTGTTAGGGCTACCATCTCCCTTCACCTTTATACTATTATCCTAGCTAGTCTTGCTATACCTGGCCACCTCTCGGCAGCCTCCTTTGCAACAGGTCCTTTTATCTCTGAACCCTTTGGATTTCCATCTGGGGTAACGATTACAGCGGCGTTGTCGTCAAATTTAACCCTAGTACCGTCTGGCCTCCTGTACTCCTTCTTCTGTCTAATTATTATAGCAGGTAGTACCTGTTTTCTCATCTCAGGAGTTCCCTTTTTAACTGAGACGACAACCATACTTCCTACCCCTGCAGAGGGGAGCCTCCTTGCAACACCTTTATAGTTCTTCACTGCAATGATCTCTAACTCCTTTGCCCCAGTGTTATCTGCACATACAAGTCTTGCTCCAGTAGGTAGAGCTCTAGTTATCTTTGAACCTATACCTCTCATAGTATCACCTTACTGCTCTTCTTCTATCTTTTCGATAACTACAAAGGCCTTAGTTTTACTAATAGGCCTACACTCTGCGATTTTTACTTTGTCTCCAACTTTTGCGTTGATACATGGGGGGTTGTGAGCAATTATTTTCCTCCTTCTCTTCTCGTACCTCTCATACTTAGGGATGTACTTAGTTATCTCCCTTTCAACTACCACTGTTCCATGGGCCTTATCACTTACTACAACACCTTCAAATATCTGCCCCCTTACAGATATCTTCCCGTGGAATGGACAGTGGGGATCGTCACAACTACTCTCTGGGTATTTAACATCTATGCCTATGTTTTTCATAGTACTACCTCCATCATTGATAGTTTTTAGATTGAATAAGAGAAATAGGATGGAGAAAAGAGATAGATCTTAAAAATAACCTTAGGAGAATAGTAATAAAAGGTATATAAAAGTTTCGTGGTTACCTGCATCCCAATTTGCAGACTCCCTGGACTTCATAGAGGGAGAATGCACACTTCTCTATCTCCGACCCTATTTAAATCTTTCTCTAAAAAAGTAGTGTTAATAAATCAGTAGGGGTAGATATTTTTAATCTTCTTCTTTAACCTATCCTCTGGTCGTCCTATTAGGAGACTACCTATAACTTTAACGTACTTGTCTCCTAATTTAAATTTAAACACTGCAACATCCTTAGGTACAACTACTTCCCTACCGTCGTATTTCTCTATAACAAGGGTATTTCTTGTCTCGTCAACAACTCTTCCCTTAATACCTACTAAGGAGGGATTGGATGCCTCCAGGATCTCCACATCTAATCCTATTAATTCATGTCTAAGTATATTTTGAGGTGTTATCATAGGGGCATCATCTGATCTCAATTGTATCCCTGGAGAAGCCCATCTTGACAAGTGCCTCCTCTACCCTCTTTCTCTGATCTCCCTGGAGTTCTATAGAGTCTTTCTTTACAGTCCCTCCACATGCACAGAAGTCCTTTAACTTCTTTGCAAGATCCTTTATATCTATGAGTTCTGCATCTATTCCCTCTATGATAGTCATCAACTTTCCAAATCTTCTCTTTGTAACGTAGATCTTTATTTTCTGTTCTTCCTTAGCAATTTCCTCACATACACACAGTTCCTTAGGTAGCCCACACCTTGGACAGATCTCGGGCATCACTGCACCTCTAGTTCATTAATGTTTTTTACTCTATAGTTAACATTTGATATATAACTTTTATTGTTTCTGCTCCCTTCTCTTCTCATTCATAATGGTGTATATTCTTGCTATTGTTCTCCTTATCTCCCTCATTCTACCGGGATTTGAAGGGGCACCACTGGTAGCCTTGTGGGTGTACTCCTTAAGAAGTTCCCTCTTTAACTCTATCAACTTCTCCTTCATCTCAGGGATACTCATCTCCCTAATCTCCTGGGGTCTCAGTATTGCCATTATCTCACCTCTTTACTGTTCTTCAACTTCACCTATCTCCTCTCTCTTTTCCCCTTCCTCCTCCTTCACAACAACTTCATCTGGTAATATTACATCTGGAGGTACAAGTTTTACAGTTACTCCAATTACCCCTAACTTTAACTTTGCAGTCCTGTGGGCCTTTCTAACGAGCTCCTCAGAGGGTTCTCCACAGTGCTTCATATAACCCTCCATGAACTTCTCAGTTCTAGCTCTCTCCCCAGTTAATTTACCTGAGATAATTACAACTACTCCTTTAGCCCCTGCTCCCATTACTCTCCTAACTGCTGCATGGGCTACTCTCCTAAAGTGCATACCCCTTTCAAGGGCAGAGGCTATCTTTTGGGCGACAATTGCAGGATCTAAGTCAGGGTTTTCAATCTGCTTTACCTCTATCTGGGGATTCTCCACACCGAACTCCTTTGCAATAGTTTCTGTTAACTCCTTTACAAGTCTACCTCTTCTACCAATAACAAGACCTGGTTTTTCAGCGTATACAATAATCCTTGTTCCAATAGGTGTTTTTTTCATCTCCATATGGCTGTATCCTGCCCTTGTCAACTTACTCTTTAAATACTCGTCTATAAGCGCCTCGTTAACATGTTCCTTTATAAATACCCTCTCGATCATGCCCTTCACCTTTTTGATTTATTGATACTCCTCCAGTATCACCTGGATATGGACAGTCTCCTGGAACTTAGGTGTAGATCTACCAAAGGCCCTTGGCATATACCTCTTTATAGTAAACCCTTTATTGGCAGAGATATGTTTTATCCTAAGTTTGTTTACATTTAGCCCCTTGTACTCTGCGTTATTCTTTGCATTCTCTAGGACCTTTAGTATCTCCCTTGCAGCCTTCTGTGGATACCTTGCTGCAGTCCAGCCGTACTTACCCTTCTTGTGAGGTACGTCCTTCCCATGTCTCTTAAATGGTACAGGTTGTTTCAACTCTATAACCCTCTTCAAATATCTCATGGCATCCTCAAGTTTCATACCATTTATCTCCCTACATATTTCAACAGCATGTTTTCTAGATATCCTGAGAGACCTACCTATGGCCCTTGCAGTTCTCTCTGGATCTGTTTCGATCTTGTACTTCATCTTCCCCATAAAACCTCACCTTAACTCTTTATAAGAGATATCCCCAACTTCAACATGAGTTTTAAAGCGTTGAGATAACAGATCCTAACGTTACCTAACACGTTTTTCAGAAGGAAGTTAGGTTTTTTACTTCCTAGTTCTAAAATAAGATCGTCGTTATGTCGTACTCTGATAGTATATCCCTTTTTTTCTATAAAATCTACGAACTCCCTAATTTCCTTCAACTTCTTTATATACTTTACCATGGATATAACCTAAAGAATAGTTTATAAAAATAGTTAGGCTAGGGATACCTCTACTACTTCTACACTTTCCACGTCCTCTAAACTACTTAACTCCTTTTCAAGGGGCTCTGTTCCTCCCTCCTTCTCTTCCATCTCCACCAGGACGTAGATAGCATAAAGTCCAAAGGCTAAAGGCTCCTCTAAAATGTTTATACACTTTATACCCATGTTCTCTACAGCTCTCTTTATCCTCTCCTTTAAACTCTCCCTGTCTACCTCAGGGCTCACTGGCATAACCTTTATCTTTGCAATAACAGTTCCCATACTTTACACCTTATTACTTTTTTATGGACCTTCAAATCCACAGGAAGGGCACTTGTAGGGGTTACTTAACTTTCTACATCTTTCACATCTTACTATTTCAACCTTTCCACAGTTTGGACATGGGAACCTTGTAGCATGTTCCCTAGGTGCTATCTCTGCGTTACAGGAACTGCACACGTACTTCATCCTATCACCTCTATATTTTTAAATCTATCAATATACTGTAATTTTAGTATATATGTCCTCTTTTCCCCTGAGGGCGTTTACAACCCTATCTGGGTATCTTCCATTGACCACTATACACTCCATCTTATACTTCATTAAAAGTTTTGATAGATAGCTATCTACGGAGGTAAAGCCTCTAAGGGATTTTGCCCTTATAGTATTTAACAGTTTTCCCCCAGGGTATCTATCGTATATACCATCTACATCTGTGGCTATTATCACCCTCTTTAACTTAAGAAGTTTGGCTATATAGAGGGCTATAGAATCTGAGGTGACCTCCCAGGAGTGGGGGAGTTCATCTGTAGAGAGTACAACCTTAGAGGGTAGGAGTATAGCTATATTACTCTCGAGGAGTGTAACCTTGGCATCGTAGAGGTTATCCACTGTTTTAATGTGGGAGAGGTCAGAGAAATAGATACCTGTCATGTCCATGGCCATGAGGGCCATCCTGTGGGATGCCCTATTACTTAATTTTATCTTTCTGTCTAAATCCCTTACTACCTCTGCGAACATCCCTCCCCCAGGTATAACAAGTATCCTGTTTTCCCTACTACTGAAGGACTTCAAGGTATTTAAAAGAGGTTTAACAGAGTAGGTTAAACTTCCCCCTATCTTTATCACATGGAGGTTGTCTATCTTCATAATATCCCGAAAAATATATATACTACCTGTACTCATTTTAGAGATGCCTGTGGGGATATGGTGTAGCCTGGCCTATCATCGGGGACTCCAAGTGCCTATATGGGCTTGGACCAACCCCGTGCAGGAGAAATCCTCGGACCTGGGTTCAAATCCCAGTATCCCCACCATTTTTTAATAACAAAATATATCCATTTATTCAAATACATGGAATAAAACATTCCCTATCTAATCTGTTAGGGTCGATCTCCACAACTATCTCTCCACCCTTGAATATTCTTACTACCCCACTCTCAGAGACTGTGATAGCCACAGCACCTGTATGTTTTGAGATAGCTGCAGCAGCGTAGTGCCTGGCTCCAAGACCTAGAGGTAGATTTAAGGTACAACTTAAAGGCTCCAGATATCTACCTGCAGATATAACCTCCCCTTTATCCCCTATTATAAAGGCACCATCTATACCTGCAAGCTCCTTTATAGTGCCCCTTACCTTCTTATCGAATACTAAGGCATCATGCCCCTTAAAGGGGTTGAGTATAAGTTGACTGGACATTTTAAGAACCTTCTTACTGTCCCCTACTACAAATATAGTTCCAACAGGTTTTCCCTCCCTCCCCTCAATGGACAACTCCATGGCTATATCTAACACCTCGTTAACTACTAACCTCTTAATCCCCTGGAGAGAGTTGATAAACTTACAGAATCTCAGGAGGAAATCATTGGAGGCCACCTCTACTAAGGATATAGTATCTACACTACCACTCCTAGGAGTTCCCAGGATAGCTACTACAGTATCTCTCTCTTTTACAAGGTTGTTTTGAAGGAGTTTTATCATAGCCTGTTTTATCATGGCAGATTTGTATCTGTTCCTGTACTTAAGGTGTAGAGGTATAATGTTCTTCTCCTCTTTTAACATGGAGTAGGTGTTCTCGTTAGGTGTGGCAACTACTATCTTCAAGTCTTTGTTGTCCCCTAGATATTTTTTAAGTATTTTATAGGTCCTACCTGTCTCAGTAAGTATTAGGAGGACGTCCCCTACCTCCTGTGCTAGGGAGTAACCATGTTTTACAATAGATTCAACTTTATCCATAACATCACCAACGTTATAGGGGAAAAAACAGCAGAATCCCTATTATAATAATATTCTTATTAGTTATATGGGTATAACATCTATGGGGGAAGAGTATGAGGAAAATATTACTTCTTATATTATTACTCCTAGTGTTTCTAAGTGGCTGTTTTCAGAGATCAGAGAATAATAACTTAGAGGATGAGGAGTTTAAAGTAGTACTGGCAGATGAGAGAAACTTTAGGGATTTTGTTAGTAAGTTGGAGAGGGGAGGATACAGTAATCCTATAACTCTAGAGGCTACTACTTACAGGGGGAAGGCTACCGCTAAAGGCACCCCTGTGGTAATAGAGAGGTTTTCTAAAACTAACGTCCAGGTGGAGGGGGTAGAGGAGGGAGATATTGTAAAAACTGACGGTAGATATATCTACTTCTCCCCAGAGGCTGAGGTAAAGATAATGTATTATGTCT
>DQUI01000075.1 GCA_015662355.1 Methanothermococcus okinawensis | reverse complement strand
TTATATACGGCTTAGCACTGTTTTTACTTATATCCTATGGGGTTTTCACCGTTACAAAATCCTACATCCTATCCATACTCTATCCCCTTTTAGTGTTGGCAGTCTCAAACCTCTTTGTTCTCCACAGGTTACTAGAGGATTTAAAAAATCCACCTCCTCCACTTAAAATACTTAGATACATGGATGACATAATATTTATAGTGGGCATCCTCTCCTTTCTAGCCCTCACTGCAAAATACGGCACTATACCAATACTGGACTATAAAATAAGGATGGCCATTTCAAAGGATCCCTTAAGACTTATCTCCACGGGAGCCCTGGTATATGGAGGGATGTGCAACATATTTTACTTTCTAGTGGCCTTTATACTCCTCCTACTTTTAGGGTATAAGGCAGGTATCCTCATACTCTTTATCTCCTTCCTCCTCTACAGGTACTATCTAGGGCAAATATCCCTCAAAGCTATAATTCTATCCATCCTGGGGTTGATAATAATACTGGCTGTTATGACCAAGGTTATACTACTATCCTCTGGACAGAGGTGGAGTATAGGCCTACTTGAGATACTCTCCTACAGGGCCTACTTCGATCTCATGGTACTGGAGAAGATAGTAAACTATCCAACACATACACTTGGAAAGGTTGTATTGAATCCAGAGGGTGAGAGACTTATTGGGGAGTTACTCTTTGGCTACTCCCACAACTTCACATCTACCATGTTTGGACCCCTCTACCTAGACTTTGGTGTCTACGGTCTCCTCTTTGCAACCTTACTAGGTCTCTTCACCAGGTCCATATATAGAGGGGATAAGAGAATATACTGTATATACGCTGCCATACTTCTCTCCATGTGTGAGATAGGTATCAACTATGGATTTCTAATAGTCACCTTCCTTATGCTCTATGTAAATTCCCTACTGAATCTTAAGGAGAGATAATAATTGGGATATTTATGAGTAACAATTCCAGTGTTAACACTGTTAAAAGGGAGGATAGATACCTTGTTATTGTAGTGGATATGGATGATGATGTAGGGAGGAAGGCCAATATTAAAACTCCAGTAATAGGTAGGTCTAACTGTATAAATGCCGCTGTTAAGCTGGGACTGGCAGATCCAGGGGATACAGATATAAACTCCATACTTGGAGGTGTGAAATTATACGACGATCTGAAAAGGGAGGAGTATGAGGTAGAGTTGGCCCTTATATCAGGTAATAAAGATGTAGAATCTAAGGAGTGTGCCAAGAAGATAAAGGAACAGTTGGACTTTCTACTCTACCTCTACGAGCCTACATTTGTCTATTTCGTATCTGATGGTAAGGAGGATGAGTTGGTATTGAAATATTTAGAGGGTAAAGATGTATTTGTGTGGAAAAAGAGAGTAGTTGTAAAACAGAGTGAATACTTAGAATCTACCTACTATCTCATTCAGGAGTTCCTAAAGAAGACCATGTCCCAGTACCTGCCCTTTATATTCACATCCATAGGGTTTGCCATGGTTATCTACGCCATATTTGCAGATCTTGGTTGGAG
>DQUI01000044.1 GCA_015662355.1 Methanothermococcus okinawensis | reverse complement strand
CTAGCTATTAACTTATAACACCTGTCTCTGAGGGAGATATCTCCCATTCTACACCACTCCCTTTGTACTTATTATCCCCTTCCTCTCATCTAACTGAGTAGCTATATCTAGGGCTATACCAAAGGCCTTAAAGAGGGCCTCTATCTTATGGTGTTCATTTCTCCCCTTTACCTCAAAGTGTATATTCATTCTCCCGTTGTTTGCAACAGACTGGAAGAAGTGGATCACATTCTCTGTTGAGAAGTTTCCCACACTACACCTACTTGGGATATACTCCCCTACAACGTAGGGTCTTCCCCCTAGATCTACAGCTACCATGGCACGGGCGTCATCCATGGGAACAATAGCCCATCCAAATCTCTTTATATTTTTCCTCTCCACCTCTTTTAAAGCGAGGCCTAGGGCTATACCTACATCCTCTACAAGGTGATGGTCGTCCACCTCTAAGTCCCCCTCTCCGTATATGTAGAGATCGAAGGATCCATGTTTTGCAAAGGAGGAGAGCACATGATCAAAGAAAGATATACCTGTGGAGATCTCGTACTCCCCAGTACCGTCTATGTTTATAGTCAATGTTATATTTGTCTCCTTAGTCCTCCTCTTGATTTCGAATATCCTCAAGTTATCACCTACAGTTGCATCAAACACCCTTTACTACAGAATCTGTTCTTACATTTATAAGGTAAGAGGGCTCTCCTTACACAATCTAGGGCAATATATCCTCCCTCGTGAAGAACAGTGTCCTCTAACTCCTTATCGTACTCCATACTTCCTAGACAGGGGTAGTTGTGATGTGCTTTAAATACCTCCTCCTTTAACTCTCCCAGAGATTTTCCTTTAATCCTCTTTGCTATGTAGTAGGTTATACCACAGGGTGCCGATACTATTACCTTAGCCTCTACTACCTTGTGATTCTCTACCTTTATCTCCATCTGAGGATATCCTATCTTGAAGTAATCTATAAATCTATTAAGTGTCTCTCTACCTTCCTCCCTCTTTAAGGCACAGAAAGGTTTTGGATTTTTAAAATCTATATCTAACTTTTCACAACTCTTCTTTAGGGTATCCCTCATAGATGGGGATAGATCCCCTGGACTCTCAGAGGGCACTATAAGTAGTTTATACCCTTTATCCCCTATTATATAGGGGAGTTCGTAGAGGAGATCCTCGTGGAGTTGAGCCACTATTACATCTCCCCTAGGGATCTCTGGGATGTACTCAGAGGGATCCTCTATAAACTCCTCCCTATCCACTGGAGGTATAACTACTCTCTTAACATCCTCCCTATAACTCCAATCTCCCCGACAGTTATAACAGTCCTCACATATTCTGCAAAAATCCCTGTCGTTTATTAGATGGTTGTAAAACCGCTCCATCCCCTTGTTAGCCTCATGGTATAGAAAAGTAAGTTTCATAAGTTCACCTTAATAGGATAAACATTGAAAACAGAAAAAGAGAGATTATCCCTCAACACTAACACCATTCCTCATCCTTGGCCTACGCCACGTCAGAATGGTTAACCCTATGTTGAGGGATATAGGGATTTTTACTATACCCTGATCATCCTCAGGGAATACTCCCCTGTCACAGGGCTCACCCTCAAAATCCCCTTAATTAGCATATCCCTTCAATATCGAACCCGCTATCATCGCAGGGGTAATCCCCCTGTGCTCCATGTGGGTCGGTTCATTGAAGGGCATTAATAGTAGTAGTGGATTCTCATATATAAATTTTAACCTAAACTATTGATCTCCCTGTTCACTGATAGATAGCATATAGTCGATAGCCCTCTTTGCCCTCTCTATTATCTCCTCATCCACTACAACCTCGTACTTCTCCTCTATCAGGCATCTCTCCAACTTCTCAAGGGTTATCCTCTTCATGGACTCACAGATGGCGTCCTCCCTTAGAGGTATTAATTTCTTCTCCTCCCCCCTCTTCTCCAACTCTATCTTTAACCTAGTTATCATATCTACTTCAGTACCTATGATAAACTCCTTTTCAGGGGAGTTTAAGACATGGTTAACCATACCCCCTGTACTGTAGATATAATCTGCCATATCCTGGACCTGGGGATCACACTCAGGGTGCACTAGAACCTGGGCATCTGGGTATTTCTCTTTAGCCCTTAGTATATCCTCAACTGTAAACTTCTTATGTACGTAGCAGTGGCCATCCTCAGGTACTGGGATTATCCTTTTGTTAGTTCTTCTCTCCACGTAGTATCCAAGGTTCCTATCTGGTCCAAATATGATATCCTTCTCTTTAAAGGAGTTAACTACTAGAGGGGCATTTGCAGAGGTGCATACTCCATCTGCCAGCACCTTTACCTCTGCAAGGGTGTTTATATAAACTACTACCTTGGCACAGGGGTGCCTTTTTTTAGCCTCTATTAACATCTCTGGGGACAGCTGATGGGCCATAGGACACTGAGTATCTTTAATCTCAGGTAGTAGTACTTTTTTATCTCTGTTGAGTATCTTTGCAGTTTCAGCCATGAAATCTACACCACAGAAAACTAGGATATCTGCATCTGTCCTCTCAGCTATCCTACACAACTCTAAGGAATCCCCTATAAAGTCGGCAATCCGCTGAATCTCCTCAGGCTGATAGTTATGGGCAAGTATTATTGCATTTTTTTCCTTCTTTAATCTCTCTATCCTCTCTGTTATCCCCATCTCCATCCCTCATCTGTAGATACTGTTTAGAACCTTCAGACATTCTATTACCATCTTTTTCCCTATCTCATCTAGGATATAGGGAGTTATAGGTTCTTTATCTTTTATATGTTTCCCAGTACCTACAACGGTGTGCCCCTCCTCCTTAAGTTTAAGATACCTTGCAGGTCCTGTTGTATACTTAGCATCTGAGACCTTAACCTTCTCATCTATACCGAAGACTCCATCTGTACCGATAGTTTTTATCCCTCTAATTTTACAGTACTCAATTATCATAAGTCTTGTTGGGATAGTGTCTCCTCCAGCTATACATATTATAGCAACATCTCCCTTTATTAAGTGAAGGTTATCCACCTTTATATTTGTAGGGATACCTACTACTCTCTCACTGTAAAACCTCTCTAAGAATTTAACCTTATACTCTCCCACTTTCCCTCCAAGTTTTCTATGTATAATGTCATCCTTCTCTATCTTTCCCCTGTCAAAAAGATATATCTTTTCAGGCCCTCCCCTATGCACCTCCATAAGATTCATTGCAACACGAACTCCCAACCTACCACAACCTATAATAGACACCTCTCCCCTTGGACGTAATTTTTTTTCTAAACTTTCTATACTTTCCATAGCTATCCCTATTGTTCTATTGTTTTAAACGATTTTAATACTTACGTTAAAAAAAGATATACTATTTACTAAACAAAATAAATTATCCCTGAAACACCATTTTTAAATTTAAATTCTTTATATTTAATATTTTAGTTAACTGTTCTTTCCACCTTTTATTACTATAGGGTCTCTATACAACACTAAAAATAGAAGTAAAAAAACAGTAACATTAAAAGACAGAGGGATATACCCACCCTTGGAAAATCGTATATTCATCGAAGCCCCATGGCTACTCTATACGACCGCCGTATAGGTGGGCCTGTCTCCGCAGTATCATCTTATATCAACTGCGTAGTACTGTATTACTTTATCGTAGTATATAAACTTTTTTAACTGTGGACTAGAGAGGAGGGGAAGTAAGGATTGGCTACAGGGTGTTGATGGGCATAACCTCCAAGTATCCTGGCATCTGGGGAGAGGAGTCCATCCATGTGATTCACTATTCCCCTTCCCCTCTCTATTCTATAGGCAAACCTCCCCCTGATCTTAACTAACTTAGAGTAGTGGAACTCGTGGGCCTTGAAATTATTACCTCTACAACCTATAGGGCAGTCCTCTAAAAAGGTGCCTACTACATAACTTAGCCCCTGTACCTTCTCAGTTATTACACTGTCACACTCTAACAACCCTAACATCTTAATACCGTTTATAGATCTACTTAAATACATGAGACCTCCACACTCCCCATAGATCTTACCTTCAAAACTTCTTATAGACTCTATCATAGGTTTATTTCTACTTAATTCCTCTGCAAACACCTCTGGATATCCCCCACCTAGATATACTACATCACAGTCTGGAACTTCAGTATCCCTTAAGGGGCTGAAGAACTTTATGTTCCCACCGTTTTCCCTCAGGGCGTCGAAGGTGTCCCAGTAGTAGAAGTTAAAGGCCTCATCGTAGGCTACTCCAATGTCACATCTCCCCCTATCCACATGCCACAGTGTAGTCTCCACCCTATCTCCAAAGTCTATAGTGTCACCTATCTCCACTATCTTATCTAGGTCTAGATACTCCTCAACTATAGAAACCCAGAGATCTATATGTCTCTCTATCTCCTCCCTAACTTCAGGTGTTGGAATAAGACCTAGATGCCTCTGAGGCACCTGAAGGTTTTCATCCCTAGGTATACCCCCTATTATCTCTATATCTGGGATGTAATAGGACACAGCCTCTTTTAATTTCCTGTAGTGGTTCTCCCCTCTAACCCTGTTAAATATAACCCCTTTAATACTCACATCTCTGTCAAAACTTTTAAATCCCTTTATAATTGCAGCGGCACTTCTTGTTAAACTTCGGGCGTCTACTATCAGTATTACAGGAGCCTTGAGGGCCTTGGCTATAGAGGCAGTGGAACCTATATCGTTGTAGGGAGATATACCTTCGTATAGTCCTCTAACACCTTCTATAATACTAATGTCCTTATTTTTTGAGTGCCGCCAGAACAACTCCCTTATCTGTCCCATGTCCATGAAGAAGGAGTCTAAGTTTCTACTGTAGTTCCCAGTTGCAGCGGTGTGATACGTTGGATCGATATAGTCTGGACCTACCTTGTAAGGCTGTACCTTATACCTCTTAGATAGTGCCCCCATTATACCAGTGGATATAAGGGTCTTACCTACCATGGAGGAAGTACCTCCTATTACCACCCTTTTTAGATTCTTCATTCTTTCCCTTTAACTGTTATAAACTAATCCAAGATCTCAAAATCTACACCGTGACCAAAGAGATAGAGGATTACACTTACAGGTACCTCCTTACTTCTATAGGTGTAGAGGTTGTCTCCTATCCTTAGAGGGTCTATCCTCTCCTTTATCTTGACGTTGTAGTACTCCCTGTTAAACTTAGGGTATATCCCATCCCTAAGGGGGTCAAAGTGTTCCAAGGAGTTGTACTTTATCTCCTTAACCATAAAACCTGTATAGCCATGGAGGGATCCTATAACTCTTAGTAATCTGATGTCGTCCTCCATCACCTTCTCATCTAACTCCAACCTATTTTTAACCTTCTCTATTATACTTACTATCCTTTTCCTCTCCTTCTCCCTTAATCTCTCTAGGATACGTCTCCAGTTACTACTCCTCTCCAACTGTGCCAACAACCTCCTGTTTTTTATAGCTTTAAGTATCCTCCTCTTCCAGCCACTTCCCACAGAGCTTAAACTTAGATTTTTTCCCAGTATATACTCTATAAAATATCTCCTCTCCTCCCTACTCCAGTGTTCTATAGTATCCCTTATGTCCTCATCCCTAGGCTTTATATAGATATGATATCCCCTGTTCCCACTGAACACTATTTTAAGATCCCTCTTGGAGAGGCCAAAGTCAGGGATGAGGAATTCATCTATAAGTATAAAGACCTGCTTCTTACCCTCCTCCAGGCAGTGCCTACATAACCAACCCTGGTCTCTGTGAGTACACCTCTTTAGTTTGTGGACATCTATATCAAAGGCTATCTCCCTCCTAAACAACCCCTTCTTCTGGGCTCCTCCCACTGAACTGGGATATCTCATATATGCCAGGGACTTGTAGAGGTGGAAAGGACTTCTATCTAAAACCCAATTTAGATACTCCCCCTGGGAGTTGAAGGAGAGGTTCCTGTTGTCAACCTTTTTTAGATAGCCATAACCTATCTCCCTATGTTTTATATCTTCAGGAACCTCCAACCATCTATTCTTCACTGCATCTCTAAAGAATTCCCTGTAGTATTTTTTTATTAGATCTAGCTTATCTTCATGTGATGTTTCCATTAGAGACCCTTAGAAGTACTTTCTATCCTGAGGTGTTTTTACCTCGTTGATTATCCTCCTACCTGCTGCCACTTCGTCTATACTGTGTATTACTCCGTTCATAGATTCTACAACCTTCTTTATCTCCTCGTAGTCTAACATATCCCCTTCTATGGTGATTTTAATATTCTCTGTAGATTTGTCTATCTCGTGGACAGTGATGTTTACCCCATCTACACCCTCTAAGTTACACAACTTTAGAGCTAGGTCTGTTAGTTTAGGTTCATGGGTTTTTAGGACGTCTAATACTATCCTCCTTAACCCCTGCAATTTTCACTCCTCCTCCTTTATTTTTTCAATATCATTATCAACATAGTATTATAAAATTTACTGTTTTTTAATTATCCTTTAACGTTCCAAGTTTAGCCAGTAGTGCACTAAGTTGTATTCTCTCGTTGGCCCCCTCCACTATCCTATAGTCACACTCTCCAATAGCCTCAAGAACTGCAACCTTTTTCCTCTCCTCTATATCTAAGTTTCCCACCTCCCTGAACATCTGTACCAGTACATCCTCTCCACTCATACCCCAGTCAATCATAAGGTTATACAGGAGATCTCTCGCCTCGTTGAATTTACCCTGGAGAGCTAAATTCATCATCTTACGGATCTCATCAGGTCTAGCCCTGGAGGCCACCTTATAGACCACATCATCTGTAATATGTTTAGATACAGTGGCCGCTGTCTGTAGTGTATTTATCGCCTTTCTAAGGTCCCCCTCAGATACGTATATTATAGCATCTAAACCTTTTTCATCTATTGTAAGACCCTCCTTTTCACATATCTCCTTGATCTTCTTTGCAATATCCTCTTTCTTCAAGGGGGAGAATCTGAATATGGCACACCTGGACTGTATAGGTGGGATAATACGACTTGGGTAGTTACAACTTAGTATGAATCTACAGACGTCTGAGTACTTCTCCATAATCCTCCTCAGGGCGTTCTGGGCGTCACTTGTAAGGGCGTCACTTTCATCTAAGAAGATGATCTTGAAGGGGGCACCTCCAATAGGTTTAGTCCTTGCAAAGTCTTTAACCTTAGTTCTTATTACATCTATACCCCTTTCATCGGAGCTGTTTAACTCTAGGAAGTTGTCCCTCCAGTTCTCTCCAAACAACTCCCTAGCTAGACACAGTGCTGCAGTGGTTTTTCCTACCCCTGGAGGTCCACTGAACAGTAGATGGGGCATGGATTTCTTCTTAACGTAGTTCTTCAACCTCTTTATAATCTCCTCGTGCCCAGTGATCTCATCTAAGGACTTTGGCCTGTACTTCTCTACCCATGGGATGTCCATTCTTCCACCTTATCCTTGATTTTTTTAAGGAGCTCTATCTCCCTATGGATGTGGAAACTTAATACCCCTCTAACTGAGAACTCTCCCCTGTCATTTACTTTACCACTGAATACACACTCCTCTCCCAAGGTTCCCTTAAACACCTCTTCACCTTTCTCCCTTAACTCCTCTCTAGGTGTATTCAACAATTTCTCCACCGATGAGCCGTAGAGTCTACAGAGTATGTTCCCTGTACCGTCGTCTAGTATCAGTGTACATACTGGCACCTCTCTAGGTTCCACCTCCCCACACTCTTCACATATATACCTTCCCTCCTCATCTACAGTGGTCCTCCTGTTACAGTGGGGACAGAGGTAGAGAATTGGATCCTGTTTTATATAGTCTACAACTGTACCTCTAATCTCTGCACTCTCCCCCCTCTCCAACTCCTTTATAAACTTCCTCTTTATACCTATGGATACGTCCTCAGGATTTATAACAACCTCTCCATATCTCCCTACATTCAACTCCATAACATCCTCTCTCATGTATCCGTTTACTATCTTTACTATATCCCCCTCCTTTATATCCACAGTGGCATTTTCATCCCAGAGGGCCACCCTTATACTCCCAGTTTCATCCTCGATTACAATGTTCCTCACCTTTCCAGTACTACCGTCCTCCCTTTTGAACTCCCTAATATCCTGAACCTCTATTACCCTTCCAGCTGTTGTAATATCCCTTTTATGTCTCTCATCTAAATATCTGATTTCCCCTATCTTAACTAACTCCTGGGGATGATCTGGGACCTCTACAGTATCATCTTTCACTATTTCAGAGTAGGACTGGGCTGAGAGGGTGATAACCTCCTCCCCCTCTGGTGTAAGATAGGATTTTACCTTACAGTGTTTAATAAGTACAGTATCTCCCTCCTTTACATTACTCAACTTCTGAATACTTCCACCCCAGAAGGACACCCTAACTTTCCCGTGTTTATCCATGAGTATAATCTCCTGTACCTTAATCTCCCTGTCATCAAACTTAACAGTCCTTGGGGGATATATACGGAGGATCTTCCCCCTTATAGATACAACGTCTCCCAGGTATTGGGGCAGTTGGGAGGTGTCTACAATAGGGCTCTCCACAGGTTTTCCCCTCTCCAAGATCTCTATACTCCCTAGTTGAATATCTAGCCCTCTCATTCCCTCTCTAACGTATCCCTCTACCTCTACAATATCTCCCCTGTTCAACTCTATCTCACTTAGATCGTCCCAGAGGGTACATCTAACTACACCGGTGTCGTCCCTTAGTATAAAGGCCTTTACCCTACCTAGGGTGCCGTCCCTCCTCTTAAACTCCCTCTTCTCATAAACTGCCACAACCTCCCCCTTTACTCTAGCCCTCATACCAGGCATAAGTTCCCCTATGGTATAAGTCTCCTTTATCTCAGGATATTTCTCCTCCCTGTATCGCTCAAGCTTTTCTATTATTAAGTTAGATCCCCCACTTAACTCAATCCTGTCCCTCCATCTCCTCACGTATGCATTCTCTATCCTAACTACATCTCCTACCTTTAAATTCTCTGCCAACTTCACCTGGTCATTCCACAGTGTCAGTCGAATGGTCCCAGTGTTATCTGCAATTGTAATATTTCTTACTCTCCCAACACTTCCATCTCTCTTCCTGAACTCCCTTACTTCTGATATATCTACTATTTTTCCAGTTATCTCCACGTTACTCTGGCCCTCAGATATGTCCCTTATAGAGAAGTTGTACTCCTCATCCTCGTAATCTTCATCTATGTCTATATTTAACTCACTGGCTATAATGGCCAGTGCAGCCTCTCTACTTATCAACCCACCACTTTCTCTTATCTTTTTCTCCATTCTTCTCTCTAGTTCCTCCTTAGATATTTTTTGGAGTATTTTTTCTGTTAATCTATCAGCATCCATAGAACCACCAAAAGGATTTTATAAGTTTATCTATTCTAAGAACTATAGATATTAAAAATTTTTGTATATATAGGGGGTATAATGATCCAGCGATGTATATCCTGTGGTAGGGAGTACAGTATAGACCATATAATCTACACCTGTGAATGTGGAGGGTTGTTGGAGATAGTTTACGACTACGAGGAGATTAAGGATAACGTATCTAAGGAGAAACTTAGAAAGAGGGAGATAGGGGTTTGGAGGTATTTAGAGTATCTCCCTGTGGAGAACATGGAAAAGATAGTATCTCTTCATGAGGGAGGTACCCCTCTATACAGGTGTAAGAACTTAGGTGAGGAGTTAGGGTTAAGGGAACTTTACGTGAAAAATGAAGGGGCCAATCCTACAGGGAGCTTTAAAGATAGAGGTATGACTGTAGGGGTAACTAAGGCAGGGGAGTTAGGTGTTGATGTTGTTGGTTGTGCCTCTACTGGGAATACCTCAGCCTCTCTGGCAGCGTACTCTGCAAGGGCTAGGAAGAAGTGTATAGTTCTACTTCCAGGGGGAAAGGTAGCCCTGGGAAAACTTGCCCAGGCTATGTTCTACGGTGCAAAGGTAATACAGGTTAAGGGGAACTTTGACGAGGCGTTGGAGATGGTGATGAAGCTTGCAGAGGATAGAAAACTCTACCTCCTTAACTCCATAAATCCCTTTAGACTAGAGGGGCAAAAAACTATAGGTTTTGAGATATGTGATCAGTTAAATTGGGAAACACCTGATAGAGTTATACTACCTGTAGGAAATGCTGGAAACATAAGTGCAATATGGAAAGGTTTCAAGGAGTTTAAAGAGACTGGTATAATAGAGGATCTCCCAAAGATGACAGGTATTCAGGCTGAAGGTGCAAAACCTATTGTAGATGCATTTAAAAGAGGTTCTAGGACTATAGTACCTGTGGAGAACCCTGAAACTATAGCAACTGCAATAAGGATAGGGAATCCAGTTAACTATCCAAAGGCCCTAGACGCTATATACTCCTCTGGAGGTTATGCAGAGAGTGTAAGTGATCAGGAGATTACAGAGGCCCAGAAACTCCTTGCAAGGAAGGAGGGCATATTTGTGGAACCTGCATCTGCGGCGTCAATTGCAGGGCTTATAAAGTTGTTGGAGATGGGGGTAATTGACAGGGATGAGAGGATAGTGTGTGTAACAACTGGTAACGGGTTGAAGGATCCAGATGCAGCTATAAGAGCTAGTGAGAAACCTATAGAGATAGAGTGTAATATGGAGGCACTTAAAAGTATTATTGAAAAAATATAAGAGGTGTTAAATTATGGATTGGACAATAGAGGGTAGGGCCTGGGTATTTGGAGACAACATAGATACAGATGCTATCCTACCAGCGAGATATCTAGTGTATACTACAGAGGAGGAGTTGGCAAAGTATGCCATGACTGGCATTGACCCTGAGTTTCCCAAAAAGGCGAAAAAGGGAGATATTATTGTAGGAGGGAAGAACTTCGGTTCTGGAAGTTCAAGGGAGCATGCACCAATGGGGTTAAAGGGTTTAGGGATATCCCTAGTTATTGCAGAGAGTTTTGCAAGGATATTCTACAGGAACGCCATAAATATAGGTCTTCCACTTCTTGAGTGTAAGGGGATAAGAGAACATGTTAAAGATGGGGATGTCCTGAGGGTAGATCTTAATAGAGGAGTTGTAAAAAACCTTACAACAGGTGTGGAGTTGAAGGCCCAGAGACTTCCAGAGTTTATGATGGAGATTTTAAAGGATGGAGGATTGATCCCCTACTTGAAGAAGAGGAAGTTGAAAAGTTAAAAATTGATATCCGATGATGAGAGTCATTCCTGATAGGTGAGGAGACCCGGGCTGTTTATTTCCTCCTGTGCCCGCTATATGGGTACTTAAGCTTGAATGGTTACAGGTATTCTCCTGAAGATGTGGGAAGTTACCCTCCGATGAAGATGGGAGGCTGGAAGGTTATCCGCCACGACTTCAAAAGTAGTGGATAACCAGAACGGTCCTGAGGATACCTTATCCATTTTTGAGGTAGAAAGCTTTATTGATTACTACGTCTATTTTAATCCCTTCAATATTTAGATGGATTTCCGTCCTCTCAGGTATGGTGCTTACCCTGTAGATGTACTTGAAGTTATTCTCTCCATATAGGAGATATCCATAGTCAGGAAGTAACAGCACTATTGGATCAACTTCAAACTGTATAACACAGTTAATACCCTCGGAGGGATTAACCTCTTCAGT
>DQUI01000058.1 GCA_015662355.1 Methanothermococcus okinawensis | reverse complement strand
CTTCGCCTACGCTGCAAAACATGCAGATGTTATCGTAATGGGTACAGCACTACCTGCAAGGAGGGCAAGAGGTCCAAATGAGCCAGGGGGAATACCCTTCGGTATAATGGCAGATATAGTACAGACATCTAGAGTAAGTGAGGATCCAGTAGAGCAGTCCCTAGAGGTAGTAGCTGCAGGGGCTATGCTCTACGACCAGATATGGCTAGGATCCTACATGTCTGGAGGAGTTGGATTTACCCAGTACGCTACAGCGGCATACACCGACGATGTATTAGATGACTTCTCCTACTACGGATACGACTACGTAGAGAAGAAGTACGGTATAAATGGTGCAAAACCAAGTATGGATGTTATCGAAGATATTGCAACAGAGGTAACCCTCTATGCATTGGAGCAGTACGACGAGTACCCTGCTCTCTTAGAGGATCACTTTGGAGGTTCCCAGAGGGCAGCTGTTACAGCTGCAGCATCTGGAATCTCAGTGTGTATGGCAACTGGAAACTCAAACGCTGGAGTTAACGGCTGGTATCTAAGTCAGCTACTTCACAAGGAGTACCACAGTAGATTAGGATTTTACGGATACGACCTACAGGATCAGTGTGGTGCTGCAAACTCCTTCTCCTTCAGAAACGATGAGTCCTCTCCACTGGAGTTAAGAGGTCCAAACTATCCAAACTACGCAATGAACGTAGGACATATGGGAGAGTATACAGGTATAGTTCAGGCAGCTCACTCTGCCAGAGGAGATGCCTTTGCCCTAAACCCACTGATAAAGGTAGCCTTTGCAGATCCCCTACTGATTTTCGACTTTGCCCACCCAAGGAAGGAGTTTGCAAGGGGAGCACTGAGAGAGTTTGAACCTGCAGGAGAGAGAGATCCAATTATCCCAGCACATTAAAATACTATTTTTTATAAAAAATTCTTTATTATAATTAAAGTATTCTTTAAAAGAACCTCTCATTATCCTTATTTTTGGATTTAAACCGAAAATATTATATATTTTGTAAAAAAATAGTTTAAGAATAATTTATTTTATAAAGGTGAGGCTATGGACCCAACACTCCTAGTTCTTGGAGCCTTGGCACTTTCAAGTGCTGCAGCTACTGTTGCAGGATGTGCAGAAGACTTAGAATCTGATGTAGGTTCCCAGTCAAATCCAAACTCACAGGTACAGTTGGCACCTCAGATGGGAAATATTCATAGATACTTCAACAAGGCCATATCTGGAGAACCTGTATCCTATGGGTTATACGTTACTGTAGCAGGTACTGTTGCATGGGCACTTATGAATATAGGGATGAATGTTCTCCTAGCTCTTGTTATAGGATCAGCTATTGGAGCCTTTGTACATGGGGCATACGCTGTTAGTGCATACTTTGGTAGAATAGTTGGCCAATCTAAGAGCTTTGGCCAGCCTGTATATCTAGATATTGTCCTATCTCATCTAGGACCTATAGTGGGGCATGGTTTTATTGCAGTGTTCTGTATGGTACTGGCAGCCTATCTGGCAGTTACTATGTTAGGTAATCCATTTCCACTACCACTGGTTTCACTGATCCTAGGTATTACAGTAGGTGCTATAGGTTCATCTACTGGGGATGTTCACTACGGTGCAGAGAGGGAGTATCAGAAGTATCCCTTTGGTGGTGGTGTTCCTGTTGCAAACCAGGGGGATATTGACATAAAGGCAGAAGTAGGTATTAGGAACGGTATGGACTCCTCCTACTTCTGTTCTAAGTTGGGAGGTCCTTTAACTGGGCTTACCTTCGGTCTTATAATATTTTTAGACGGCTGGAGAAGTTTAGTAGGGGGAATCCTTGGAAATGCCCTTAGGGGTGATATAGTCATTAAGTCTATAATCGCTATTGTAGTGGGGATTATTATCGTGGCAGTTGCAGCATGCTTAAACAGGTTAGTTGAGGTATATGCAAGGAAAAAGTACGGGCCATACACTGATAGATAAGATGTGGTGATAGGGATGGATTTTTTAAGTATGTTAATCCCCTTTGTAGAGATTACACTGGCAGGTGCTATAATTAACGCAAGTGTTCACTTTGTTCCCGTTGGAGGGGCTCCTGCAGCGATGGCTACCTCTACAGGGATCGGTACAGGTACTACCCAGTTGGCAGCAGGAGCTGGGTTCACAGGTTTAATGGCTGCTGCAACAATAGCTGCCCAAAGTGGAGTTGATATATTCAACCCTCTACACTGGGCTATTATTCTCCTCTCAGGTGCAGTTGGTTCTATGATCATGTTAGGTCTAACTATGCTAATGGGACAGTTGATATACGTCTTCGGTGTAGGGGTAGTTCCAGCGGCAGATAAGTGTGAAAGGGATCCTATTACAGGGGACTATCAGAAACCCTATATTACCCCAGGTACTACAGGACATGGAGTACCTACAGTATGTTTTATCAGTGGATTAATTGGAGCAGCTTTGGGAGGTATAGGGGGAGCTCTAGCCTATGTAGCCCTTATACAGCTAGGTTTTTCCCCAGAGGTTGCTGGAATTATAGCTGTAGGATTTTTCTTTATGAACGCAGTACTTGCATCCTATAACATAGGAGGTACTATCGAGGGGTTCCACGACCCCAAGTTTAAGAAGATACCTAATGGTATTATAGCATCCTTTATAGCATCCCTGCTAACTGGTGTTATAGTAGTTTTAATGGCACTGGGTATTTAAATAAAAGAGGTGTGTTGTCATGAGTCATGGCGGTGGAGGACATGCTGCAGAACTCTACCCTGAGAATCAGATTATAGCACTAGGTACATTACTTGCGATCCTAGGTATGTATATCTCACAGTTCTTCCCCCAGGTCTCTATGTTACTGGGAGGTTTACTAGCCTCTGCAGCTACTGTTGCAGGGGCAAATACTACAAGGAAGGTTGCAGCCTATGGACTGGGAACAGGGGTGCCATCTATAGGTATGCTAAGTCTCGGTATGGGTATAATAGCCGCTGTAGCAGGTATTTTCCTTGTAAATGCACTTGTAAAACATTTCCATGTGGACCCTATAGTACTATACTTTATCCCTATAGTAGGGACTATAATAGCTGTAATCCTAGGGTATGTAGTAGGGAGATTAACTGTTAACCCTATAGGGATGAAGATCCCTATTATGGTTGAGAGTATGACGAAGTTGTCCCTTATGGGGGCCCTCTCAATTCTAGGGTTCTGTAGTGCCTACGCCGGTGGATTCCTACCGGAGATTATCATCCCAGGTGCTATAAAAAATGGGGTTATGGCCTTGGCGTTTATTGCAGCAGGTATGGCTATACTCCACCCATTTAACGCATGTCTAGGACCTGATGAAAGTCACAAGAGAACCTTACTTTTAGCTGTAGCCTGTGGATTCTTAACATGGTTTATATTCGCTGTTGCCAGGTTAGAGGTGATATCCACTGTAGTCTCCCTAGTACTATGGGCTTTAGCCTACAGGGAGTTTATAAAACAGTCGTTAAAGGATGCCTGTGCAGTATACTATACCCCAGAGCTGCCTAAGAGAGAGACATAAGGTGATGAAATGGATATTGTAAAGATATGCCCTGAGTTGGGAATAGTAATGGATGTGGATTCAGGGCTGATCGCAGAGATGAGGGAAGATATTGTAATGGTAGATCTAAAACCTGTTAAAGAGGAGATAGAGAAATTGGAGAATCTGGCCAAGGCCTTTGAAAACTCCTTAGATCCGAGAAATCCTCCCCTGAAGTCCTACCCAGGTAGGGAGGGTGTATACAGCATAGGTGGTATCTTTACAGGGGTATTCTTCGGCTTCTGGATAACTATGGGGATAGCTCTCCTGATTATACTCCTACTTGTTGCCCTCTATCCCAATCTACTCTACTAATCTTTAACTTTTGGGGGTGCTGTAGATGCTAGATAAACTTGGATCTTTAATAGAAGGTATATGGCCCTATGAAGAGATCTCCCTTGAGAACCCTGGGGCATTTGACGAAGAACCTATGATCCTAGATCTGGAGGGTGGGAAGGAAAAGGAGGAGGAAGAAACCACCACTATAAAACCCTACTCACCAGAGTTGGCACTGTTAGAGGTAAGAATAAAGATAATATATGAAAAGATAAACGATGCTGCACTAATATCAAAGTTTAATACAGGATATTACAACGGAAAGATCCAAGGTATTGCCATTGGATTATTTCTTTCACTGTTGATATTCTCACTGCTGTTATAAAGAGGTGGGACAATGCCAGAGAAGAAAGAACCTGCTCCAGGATGGCCTATTGTAAGTGGGGAGTATGTGGTGGGAAACCCAGAGAGTTGTGTAGGAGTTGTTACACTAGGATCCCATGGTTTGGAACAGGCTGCAGTTGAGGCTGGAGCTGCCATTGCAGGTCCATGTCACACTGAGAACCTTGGAATTGAAAAGGTAATAGCAAACTATATCTCAAATCCAAACATAAGGTTTATGATAGTCTGTGGTTCAGAGGTACAGGGACATCTTACAGGACAGTGTTTTAAAGCCCTCTATGAGAATGGGATTGACGACAGTGGATGTATTATAGGGGCAAAGGGTGCAATACCTTTCTTGGAGAATGTGGGAAAGGATGCAGTTGAGAGGTTCCAGAGGCAGATTGTAGAGTTAGTGGATTTAATAGATGTGGAGGATACAGATAAGATAACCCAGGCTATAAAGGAGTGTATCTCCAAGGATCCTGGAGCCACAGAGGGGGATGTAGAGGAAATAGATGTGGAGAAAAAGGAAAGGGGATTGCCAACAGTTGCAAAACCAGATATAGAGTATACAAAAAAACTTATGGAATCCCTGGAGTACAAGGTAGGACTGATGACAAGGGATTTAGGGTTAAGTTCTGGGATCCAGTCAAGCTCTCTTCTAGGTGTTATCCTAGGGTCAATCCTGGCTATAGTATTACTTGCCATACCTGTAGTTTTAAAGGTGCTCTTAGGGTGATTAGATGGTTGTAGAAAAGCCCCCTGCAGTAATAACTCCCTCCAAGGATTTCAAGGAGTTAATGGAGAAGTTAGATGAAATCGAGGAGATGGTAGACAACACCAATGCAGAGATAATGCAGAGATTAGGGAAAAAGATAGGTAGGGATATAGGGATTATATACGGGTTTATAATAGGTTTTATTATTACTATACTCGTAGGTAAGTTAATGCCCAATATACTGTTATTTATAAAGATGGGATAAAAAGAGGTGTATACTATGTACAAGTTTGACAGGGATCAGATGGTAATTGAGATTGCAGGGAGAAAATTTGGAGGTCAGCCAGGGGAGTATCCAACAGGTCTATCAGGAACAATATTCTATGCAAGACATAAAATAGTAGAGGATGAGAGAAAGGGTATATTCGACAGAGCTGCTGCAGAGGATCTAATAAACAAACAGGCTGAAATGGAAGCCACTACTGGAAACCCTGCCCTTGTTCAGGTATTTGGAGCAACTCCTGAGGCACTGATTAAGTATATCGACTTTGTAGCAGAGATATGGGACGGTCCAATGTTGTTAGACTCTACATCTCCAGAGGCTAGAATGGCTGCTGCAAGGAGGGCTACAGAGGCAGGATATGCAGATCAGTGTATATACAACTCTATAAACGTATCCATGGAGGAGGAGGAGTTCCAAACCTTAGTGGAGAGTGATATAAAGGCCTCCATCATACTGTGTTTCGATCCTATGGATTCCTCAGTTGAAGGTAAGTTAAATGTACTGTTAAATGGAGGTAAAACAGCAGATGTAGGTTTGTTGGAGTTGGCAAAAAAGGCAGGTATAGAGTATCCATTAATAGATGTGGCAGTTACACCTCTTGGTAACGGAGCAGGTCCTGCTGTAAGGGCCTCCTTTGCAGTTAAGGCGAAGTTAGGGCTTCCAGTGGGAAGTGGTATACACAACATACCCTCTGCATGGGATTGGTTAAGGGAGTTTAGAAAGAAGTTGAGAGAAGCTGGATATACTCAACTTGCAAAGGACGTGCACCACGTATGTGACATAGGGGCAAACATTATCCAGACCATGGCTGCAGGGGACTTTGTCCTCTACGGTCCTATAGATAACGCCCAGTTAACGTTTCCAGCAATAGCTATGACAGATGCAGTAATTGCAGAGGCTGCTAAGGATCTAGGTATAACACCAGTAGAAAACCATCCATTTAATAAACTAGTATAAAAAAGTTTTTAAAAAAATAGAGAAATTAGCTGCTCTCAGAGACTTGTCCCTTCTCCACTACACTGATCTTACTCTCCAACTCTTTTTGGAGTTGTTCTATTGCTGCCAATGTTTTAGCTATCTGTTCTTTAATCTTATTTTCAGCCTTCTCTAGTTCTTCACATGTCTCTTTAAGATCCTTAATAGCTCCATCGATAGGTTTCTCTACGAAGATGTCAATACCTGCATTAATGATAACCTTGTCACTGTCCTCTACTACAGCCTTTGCAAAGGCTCCGCCACCTAGAGGTAGAAGTACCTCCTTAGACTGTTTCAAACCTTCCATAGATGCTATGGATTTTAAGAGCTCTAGCTTTAAAAGTTCTATCTTACCTAGCTCCTCCTGGAGCCTGCTTAACTGCTGCTTGTATACCTCCAACTGATAGAGTTGTCTCTGTATCTCTTCGTTCTTAATAATTTCTTCCTTATTCATAGTATCACCTTTTCTATTTTTAACAGTATACATTTATGATAAACAAGCTATATATACTTATTTGTAATTATCAATAGTTACAGATCTTTAGTGGATACTATGCTACTTTTGGATATTTTAGAATACCTCTTTGTAATGATAAAGGCCCTATGTGAAGGGTGGTTAGATGTATTAAAGAGGTGTATAAGGGGAGATATAAACCCTCAAGTTGTAGAGATAGAGACAGAGATAAAGAGTTTAATAGGGCAGGTTGTTTTAGCATGTAGTATTACCCTTACCCCAGGGACGTTAACTGTAGATCTAGATCCTGAGAAAAGGGTATTGAAGGTTGCAACAATTGTCCCTATAAGGAGGGAGGATATTATACCCTTTGAACCTTATATAAAAAAGATCTTTGACAGGGATTAGTCCAACAACTTAAACCACTTAGGAGTTTTCACCAATCTATACCCCCCTAAAGCTCCAGGTTTAGTTTTTATCTCAAACCCTAGGGATTGTAGATCTTTAATCCTTGAATATACTGCCCCTCTACTACTTCTAGATATAAATCTCTTTAGATACTCCCCAGATACGTACTCTGAATTCTTTGAAAATATTCCCTTGTCCTCAAGTATTTTCCTGGCGTCTCTCTTACCGTACTTCTCTATAAGATCCCTGTACTCCCTGTTTATCTCTAACAACTTCATAAGTATGATAAAGTGTCCAAGGTCCAACTTAATGTTTCTCTTATAGGCCTCCTTTAAAAATGTCCAGAAGTCCAAATTTATACTGTCGTATTCTCTCTCCATACTATCCCAGATATAGAAAATTTTAACTACTATAGTTTTTATCTCTTACAGTTTAAATAAGTGTTATAAAAGGGATGACCATGGATACAGAGATACTTAAAAATTACCCCCTATGTCATAGATGCTTTGGAAGGTTGTACGCCAAGTTACTCCATACCTCAAACTACGAGAGAGGGAGATCTTTAAAGATGGCAAAAGCTATTGAATTAGAATCTAAGTTATATCCTCTAAAGGAGAGAACTGGATATGAAGAGGAGAGGAGAAAAATAGAGGAGGAACTTGCATACCTCTACAGAAGTGGATTAACAGAGATAAGGGGGATAGAGGGGGTGGAGGTAGTAGGGGAGGATAAGTGCCCCTGGTGCAAAGGGATATTTCAGGAGAAAAACTTAGAGGAGCTTCTGGAGAAGACCTTAAATCTACTGAGGGAGTACGAGTATGACACCTTCCTCGTGGGTACTGTACTTCCTAGATCTATTAAAAAACTTGAGGAGAGTATAAAGACCCCCTATATGGAGAGTATAAAACAGGAGTTCAACAGGACTATGGGAAAGTTGATAGCTGAAAAAACATCTAAAAGGGTGGAGAGGGAAAACCCTGATATCCTCATCCTTATAGACCCTTACAGGAAGAAAATTAGATTACAGCTCTCCCCTGTATACATAAAGGGGAGGTATAGGAAGTTAGTAAGGGGTATCCCCCAGACTAGGTGGCCCTGTAGACACTGTAAAGGTAGGGGATGTGAGAAGTGTAACTACACTGGAAAGAGATACAGTACCTCTGTGGAGGAGATAATTGCAGAGCCCTTTATGGAGGCCTTTAAAGGTAGAGATGAGGCCTTCCACGGTGCTGGAAGGGAGGACATCGACGTAAGGATGCTTGGAAATGGAAGGCCCTTTGTCCTAGAGATAAGGGAGCCTAAAGTTAGGAGGGTAAACCTAGAGGAGATAGGGGAGAAAATAAATAGAAGTGGAATAGTTGAAGTACTTAACTTGGAGTACGGGAATAAGAGAGATGTGATATCTGTTAAAAACCAACCTCATAAAAAGACATATCTAGCACTTGTAGAGTGTGAGGAGGAGGTCTCTGACAGGGAACTTTCACAGTTGGAGAAGAAGTTGGAGAATCTAACTATCTATCAGAGGACCCCTCAAAGGGTATCCCATAGGAGGGCAGATCTTGTAAGGATTCGGAAGGTGTATAGGGCGTGGACTGAGAGGATAGATCCAAAGAGGTTTAAACTTAAGTTGTACTGTGATGGAGGGCTATATATAAAAGAGTTGATAAGTGGAGATCAGGGAAGAACTACCCCCTCAGTTTCTCAGATACTCAATAAGAGATGTGTATGTAAGGAGTTAGATGTGCTAGAGGTACACGACCAGTAGTGTTACATAATCTTTTTATAGTATAGATTAGTTATAACTTTCACTATTCCTATAGAAGTATGGAGGAGTGAGTATGGTACAGAGAAGTAAAGGTTTTAGGAGTAAGACAAGACATAAACTCCAGAAACACCCAAGGGAAAGGGGAATACATCCTGTTACAAGGGCTCTGAAGGAGTTTAAAGTGGGGGATATTGTCCACGTTGTAATAGACCCCTCAGTACATAAGGGTATGCCCCATCCAAGGTTCCACGGGAAAACTGGTACTGTAGTGGGACAGAGAGGTAGGGCATATATTGTTAGAGTTAGAGATGGGGGAAAGTACAAGGACATTATAGCAATGCCCCAACATCTAAGGGAGTACAGGGGCAGTTAAAAAAATAAATTATGATTACTATGATAGGGAAGAAGTTGATCGCTGAAAAATACGTTACTATCTCCCAGGCCAAGGAGATATTTGTAAACAGTAGAAGGAACTACGAAGAGATGCCCTACGAACTTAGCTGTGCACTGGATTACCTGGAAAAATTTGCTAAGTTAAGTGTAGAAGAGGCTGAAGAGTTGTTAAACAAGTTGAGAAATTTAGGACTAGATGAGAGAACTAGTGTTAAGATAGTGGATCTACTCCCTAAAGACGAAGAGGATTTAAAGGTAATATTTTATAAAACCCCTCTCCCTGAAAACGCCCAGGAGATATTAAACGTAGTCTCTAAATACATAAAATAAATTTATTTTTTTGTTTTTTTCCTTAACAGTATCTCTTTTTTTTTATTTTACTTTTTAAATTTCAAAGGGTGTAGTGTATGAAAAAATACAGAGGTAAAAAGAGGATCTTTGAAAATTACGCATATATACTGGATTTTCTACCTTACGGGTATCCAGATGATAACACCCCCCTCCATCAGAGAAAACCTATTGCCCAGGGATTTGGTGAAGAACAGTTTATACTTCTGGAGATGGTTATAAAGAAGGATGTAAGTGTAGAGTTAGCTGAGAGGGTATATATAGGGAGGGGTAAAAGGGATAAGGTAGAGTATATTACTAGAACCTTGAATTACGAGGAGTTAACACCTACTGCAAAAACTGAGTTATTCTACGTTATAAGGGAGGCTGTTAAACGTAACGAGAAGAAATTTGTAGAATTTATAAACACCTGTCCCCCTATAACTACAAGGTTACATACCCTTCAACTTCTACCTGGGGTAGGTGAAAAACTCATGTGGAAGATACTAGAGGAGAGGGAGAAGAAACCTTTTGAGAGCTTTGAAGATATAGAGAAGAGAATCCATAGAAACCTTTTAAATGCTATAGCGAAGAGGATAGAGGAGGAGTTGAAGAAACCTCAGAAGTACTATCTATTTGTCAAGTGGAAGGAGGAGTAACACTATTTTTCTATCTCGGAGAATACCTCCTCTAGGGCATCTACAAGGGCATCTATGTGTTCCCTCTCTATTATAAGGGGAGGGAGGAACCTTAACACCCTCTCCGCTGTACAGTTTATAAGGAAACCTTTTTCTAGGATCCTCTTAACAACATCTCTACCTTGGAAGGATAACTCCATACCTATCATGAGACCAACTCCCCTAACATCCCTTATAAAGGGATAGTTATCTTTCAACTCCATTAACCTCTTCATGAAGTATGTCCCTATCTCCTCTACATGTGTTAGAAGATCCTCTACAATACTCAAGGTGATATAGGCACTTACACAGGCTAGAGGGTTGCCACCGAAGGTAGACCCATGACTCCCAGGTGAAAAAGCCTTTGCAACTTCCTCCTTAGCCAGTGTAGCCCCTATAGGGATTCCACCACCGAGGGCCTTTGCCAGTGTAAGTATATCAGGTTTAAGGTTGTAGTGTTGATAGGCGAACATCTTTCCAGTTCTTCCTATACCACACTGTACCTCGTCAAATATAAGGAGGATACCTCTATCGTCACATATATCCCTTACACCTTTCAAATACTCTCTATCTGCAACATGTATCCCTCCCTCTCCCTGAATAGGTTCCAACATTATCCCTGTAGTTTTACTGGAGATACTCTCCATAAGTTTATCTATATCGTTAAAGGGTACGTACTTAAAACCTCCTGGAAGAGGTTCAAAACCTTTCTGATACTCCACCTTTGGAGTTGCAGCTATAGTTGCCAAGGTTCTCCCATGGAATCCCCCCTCCATTGTTATTATCTCCCCCTCTCCAATCCCCATCTTTTTACCGTATCTCCTTGCAAGTTTTATAGCCCCCTCATTTGCCTCTGCTCCACTGTTTGAGAAGAAGGCCTTGTCCAACCCTGAGAGATGTGCAAGTTTTTTTGCCAACTTCACCTGGGGAATAGTGTAGTACAGGTTAGATACATGGATAAGGGTTTCCAGTTGTTTTCTTACATGTTCTACTAACTCTGGATTACAGTGTCCTATGTTATTTACACCGATCCCTGAGATGAAGTCTAGATATCTCCTACCTTTAACATCCTCTACATAGAGACCGTTACCCCTTAGAAGTACTACAGGGAGCCTCCCATAGGTGTTCATTAGATATCTCTTTTCCTCCTGGATTATACTACTCTCATCTATATCCCTGTATATCTCCTGGAAGATATCCATAGATTTCACCTTTAAGTTTTAAATTATTTTAAAAATATTATTTTTATAAAAAGAGGGATAAGATGCACAGGAAGATAGAGAACATCGTCTACGGAGTAATAACTGTAAGTGACAGTAGATTTAACAAGGTTATCTCTGGAGAAGATGTTGAGGACAGATCTGGTAGTTTCCTAAGGGAGGAGTTAAACGCTCCATACTATCTCCTGATACCTGACAACAGGGATATGATAAAGGGAGCAATAGATCATCTTATAGACTTTACAGATGTTGAATGTATAGTTATAACTGGGGGTACAGGGGTATCTCCAAGGGATAACACCCCAGATGTTCTAAGGGAGATGTTCCACAAGGAGTTAACTGGGTTTTCAGTACTATTTCACATGTTAAGTTATAAGGAGATAAAGTACGCCACCTTACTCTCCAGGGCCACTGCAGGGATATACAGGGGGAAGGTAATATATGCACTACCAGGCTCCCTTAACGCCTGTAAAACTGCACTACCTATTATTAAAGAGGAGACTGGGCATATTTTGAAACATATAAGGGAGTAGTTAATATCTAAGTATGGCTCCCTCATCTGCAGAGGTAACTAATCTGGCATACCTTGCTAGATACCCCCTTTTAACTTTAACTTCTGGTTTTCTCCATCGTGATAACCTCTCCCTTATCTCCTCCTCAGGTATTTTCAGGTGGAGGCTCTTGGCTATCATGTCAATGGAGATAATATCTCCATCCTCCACTACGGCAATAGGTCCCCCAGCCATGGCCTCTGGAGATACATGGCCTATGCAAGGTCCTCTACTTCCACCGCTAAATCTACCGTCTGTAATAAGGGCAACCTTGTCACCTAGTCCCATACCACATATAGCTGATGTTGGTGCCAACATCTCCTTCATCCCTGGACCTCCTGCAGGCCCTTCGTATCTTATAACTATTACGTCTCCCTCCTCTATCTCCCCATTTACTATGGCCTCTAGTGCCTCCTCCTCAGAGTTAAATACCCTTGCAGGCCCCTGGTGTCTGTACATCTTTGGATCCACTGCACTGAGTTTAACTACAGCACCCCTTGGAGCAAGATTTCCCCTTAAGATCCTTAAACCTGCCTCCTTATGGACAGGTTTATCTACAGGTCTTATAATACTGTGATCTATATACTTAACCTCCCTTATAATCTCCTTTATAGTTTTTCCAGTTACTGTTTTTGTATCCCTTATCTTATCCTCAAGTACCTTTAACACTCCAGGGATGCCACCGGCCCTGTGGAGGTCCAACATAAAGTGCTCTCCGTTAGGTCTAATAGAGGCTATATGGGGTACCTCTTCACTTAACCTGTCGAAGTCATCTAAGGTTATAAGTCCCCTCTCTATCTCACTTGCAATGGCAGGGATATGTAAAGTTGTATTGGTGGAACCTCCCAATGCTAAATCTACAAGTATGGCGTTTTCAAAGGACTCCTTTGTAAGAATATCTGTAGGTTTTATATTCTTCCTCACTAGATCTACTACTACTTCTCCACTTTTTTTACAGATCCTTATCTTCTGGGCATCTACAGCGTGAGTTGTGGCGCACATAGGTAGGGACAACCCTAGAGCCTCAGTTATACAGGCCATAGTGTTGGCAGTGAATAACCCTGCACAACTTCCAGGGCCAGGGCAGGCGTGATCTTCAATCTCCTTCAACTCCTCCTTATCTATCTTTCCAGCCATATAGGCTCCAACTCCTTCAAATACACTTATTAAATCGTATCTCTTCCCACGGATCTCCCCAGGGAGCATGGGACCTCCAGTAACAACTACAAAGGGGATGTTCAACCTCAGTGCCCCCATTATCATACCAGGTACTACCTTATCACAGGAGGGGATAAGCACCAGGCCGTCAAAACCGTGGGCCTTAGCCATACTCTCTACAGTATCTGCTATGATCTCCCTTGAAGGTAGGGAATACCTCATCCCCTCATGTCCCATAGCTATACCGTCACAGATAGCCATGGTGTTAAATTCAAAGGCAGTACCTCCATTTCCATATATACCTTTCTTTACAGCCTCTGCAAGGGATCTTAGGTGAACATGTCCAGGTACAATCTCTGTGTAACTGTTGACTACTCCGATAAAGGGTTTATCTATCTCCTCGTCTGTATAACCACAGGCCTTTATCAAACTCCTATGGGGTGCCCTGTTTACCCCTCTTTTTACTCTATCGCTGATCAATTACATCACCTCAAGTGTCTTTAACCCTGTATCTCCATCTCCAACCACTTCTAATCCACTCCTCATCTAAGTTGTTCTTTTTAGCGTACTCCCTTAAATACCTCTCCCATCTCTCCCAGAGTTCAGGGTAGTATCTCTTTAGTAGCTCTATCTCTCCAAGGTCCATAGCAGGACAGATGTAGCATCCAACTCTGTCAAAACCTAGACTATAGAGTTTGTTGTAGGGGGCCTTGTTTTTAAAGATATAGAGCCACACGTGCATTGCAGACCAGTGGAGTATTGGAGCACACTGTATCTGCCCTTTCACGTGCCAACTCTTCCAGATACGTGGTTTTTTTGATCGATTTATAGACTCGTACTTTCTCAATCCTACAAGGGTTAAACAACCATCCCTGTATCTACTGCTGATAAATCTCTCCACAGGTTTCATCTTACATACTTTACTACACCACCTGTAATCCCTTCCAGGGGGGCCGTACTCCTGGAGTTTTTCCCAGAACTCCTGGGACTTTATTCTAATGATCTTCAAGTTATATTTTCTCTCTACCTCCTCTACGTTCTCCAAGGTTTCAGGTAACTCCAACCCTGTATCTACAAAGATTACGTCAAATTCAATTCCCCTTTCTCTCAGGGCCTTAAGGGATAGGAGGAGCACTGTTAGACTGTCCTTACCTCCAGAGTAAGCTACAACAACAGGTTTTTTTATCCTCTCCACAGTGTTTCTTATAAATCCTATAGCCTCCCTCTCGTATCTCCTAATAACGTGCTCATTGGCTAGGACCATCTTCTCTATAGATCTGTTAAAGTCTCCAGTCTCCCTTAGATACGTGGCCTCCCTTGGAGCTTCAGCATGTCTTATCTTTACTACCATACCTTTATCCCTCTCCATCACCTCTCTATAATCCATCCTCGCCCTCCCTACACCTATAACCTGGATATCCTTAAAGTGTTCAGTGTCCCCCTCCATAACTACTACTATAACCTCCTCCCCTCTCCTTATATCCTGGGAGAAATAGGCTACTCCAGGTCTCAAAACTGAGGCGTGCCTCTCTAATATATAGGGTACAATATCCTCCCTGATTCCCACTATCTTTTTGAAACCCCCTGCATTTACTATCTTACGTGCCCCCTCTACAGTAGGTATTATAGACCAGTTAGCCTTTTCAACGTCGTATTTCCAGATGGCAAATACTGTACCATCTAAGATGATCTCCCTGGTAAAGTCTACTCCAGGGCTCTTGTTCAGTAGTACTATCTTATTTTTAAATATATCCTCTTTAATATCAAACTGTTCCCTTAAGATGTTGTTTATCATCTCTATATCCTTTGGAAATGCAGGCCTAACGTCCCCAGGGGGAGTTATCTTCACCTGCTCAGTATCCCCTTTACATATGTTACACTTTTCATCTAACACTGGGAGATTACAGTGTTTACACCATCTCAGATGTATCTTTCCAAGGAAGTGTTTCACAACCTCACCTTTAGAGTAGTTTTATTCCCACTAGCATAAGCAGGATATATAGAATATACTTCAGTGTTTTAGATCTTAACTTGTAAGTTAGCAATACTCCATATTTAGAGGATATCATGGCAGTAAGACCTACTATAGAGCCAAATAGTAAGGATACGTATCCTATGTTAAATAGATAACTGTAGGTGGGACAGGGTTGAGATATATAACCTAGAACACCTACGAGAGAGGTTAGCACCATCATAGCACTGGAGGTACCAATAGCCATCCTTATGGGAAATTTCACTAGATGTACTAGGAGAGGTACAGTCACTATTCCCCCACCTATACCAAATATAGAGGAGATAACCCCTACAGAGATACCTATAATAGAGAGTTTTCTATAGTCTACAGTAGAGGGTATATCGTCCCTTCTATTCAACTTCCTCTCTTCCAGGTATATGCCGTAGAGGGATATAAGGATCAACAGGATGGCAAATAACCTCTTATGTAGCTCTCCACTTAAATACTCAGTGGAGATCTTTAGACCTAGCAGTGATCCTATAACTCCAAAGATCCCTAAAACTAAAGAATACCTCCATAAGGTATTCCCCCTAAGGTAATGTTTATAGGCACTAACTAAGGATGTTAAAAAAACTGTAAATAAGCTAGTTCCAACAGATATCTTTATGGAGAGGTCTAGAGGTAAACCTAGGATAGAAAATAAACTGTTAAATACAGGTACTAGGATAAACCCTCCCCCAACACCTAACAACCCCCCTATAAATCCAACGAATACCCCTAATATGATCAGAAACATTATTAATACAGTCATTTTTTTTAACTCCTTTAGATAGGGTATAAAGTATAAATAACACCTAGTACTATAGTATGTATTTGGTACAAAGGACTTTTTTACTATTTTTTTATATATCCAACTATTTTTAAAAGGGGAGAATTATGGTAAAGATAACAGATGTTACTCTAAGGGATGGGAATCAGTCTCTAATGGCTACAAGGATGAGAACTGAAGATATGGTGCCTATACTGGAGAAGATGGATGAGGTAGGTTTCTACTCCCTGGAGGTATGGGGTGGAGCCACCTTCGACGCCTGTATAAGATATCTCAACGAAGATCCCTGGGAGAGGTTGAGGATAATAAGGAAGAGAGTAGAGAATACCCCTCTTAAGATGCTGTTAAGGGGACAGAACCTTGTAGGGTACAGACACTATCCAGATGACATCGTTGAAAAGTTTATAGAGAAGGCCTACGAAAACGGGATAGATATATTCAGGATATTCGACGCCTTAAACGACATTAGAAATATGGAGTTCTCTATAAAGGTTGCAAAGAGGTTAGGGGCCCATGTACAGGGGGACATATGTTATACTGTAAGCCCAGTACATACTATCGATCAGTTCGTAGAACTTGCCAAGAAACTGGAAGAACTTGGTTGTGACTCTATAGGTATTAAGGACATGGCAGGTCTACTTCTACCTTACCATGCCAAAGAGCTTATTAAGAGGTTAAAGGAGGAGGTCTCCCTACCTATACACCTTCACAGCCACTGTACCAGTGGTATAGCTCCCCTTACCTACATGGCTGCAATTGAGGCAGGTGTAGATGTTGTAGATTGCGCCATGTCTCCACTGTCCATGGGTGCCTCCCTCCCACCAGTGGAGAGTGTAGTTGCTGCACTGAAAGGTACCCCCTACGATACAAAGTTAGATTTAGAACTTTTAAACGAGATCAGGGAGTACTTTGACAAGGTGAGAGAGAAGTACAAGTATCTAATAGATCCAATAGCAGAGAGAATCGATACACGAGTACTTGTATATCAGATACCTGGAGGGATGCTCTCAAATCTCGTATCCCAGCTGAAGGAGCAGGGTGCTCTAGATAAATTCAAGGAGGTACTTGAGGAGATTCCAAGGGTAAGGGCAGACTTAGGTTATCCACCTCTAGTAACACCTATATCCCAGATGGTAGGTACCCAGGCTGTTATGAACGTACTTACAGGGGAGAGGTACAAGATCATAACAAACGAGGTTATAAACTATATAAAGGGATTGTACGGTAGACCCCCTGCCCCAATAAGTAAGGAGCTTATGAGGAGGGCACTGGGAGAGGGGGAGAAACCTATCACCTGTAGGCCTGCAGATCTCCTGGAACCTGAGTACGAGAAGTTTAAGAGGGAGGCTGAGGAGAAAGGTATAGTATCAAAGGAGGAGGATATACTCACATACGCCCTCTATCCCCATATAGCCCTTAAGTTCCTGAGAGGGGAGTTAAAGCCTGAACCAATCCCAGAGGAGAAGGAGGTATCTAAATTCCTGGAGATACCTACTGAGTACATCATCGAGGTAGATGGTGAGGCCTACGAGGTTAAGATAAAACCTCGATATGGAACTGAGATAAAGAAGAAAAAGGAGGAGATCACTGTAGAGACAGAGGGGGCAGTGACTTCCCCTCTAAGAGGTATGATCACAAAGATAAAGGTGAAAGAGGGGGATACTGTAAAGAAGGGGGATGTTATACTTATACTGGAGGCTATGAAGATGGAGAACCCAGTTGAGAGTCCTGTAGATGGAAAGGTAGAGAAGATCCTTGTTCACGAGGGGCAAACTGTTAATGTGGGGGATATCCTTATGATAATAAAGTAGAAGTGATAGAATGTTTAAGAAGATACTTATTGCCAACAGGGGGGAGATTGCAGTTAGGATTATAAGGGCATGCCAGGAGTTAGGTATAAGAACTGTTGCAGTATACTCCCAGGCAGATGAGCATGCCCTATTTACATCCCTAGCAGATGAGAGTTACTGTATTGGACCTCCACAGGCCTCTAAGAGCTATCTAAATATAGAGAGGATAATTAAAGTTGCGAAGAAAAGTGGTGCAGAAGCAATACACCCTGGTTACGGTTTCCTCGCCGAGAATCCAGAGTTTGCCAGAGCCTGTGAGGAGAACGGGATAGTATTCATAGGACCACCTGCCAAGGCTATTGAAGCTATGGGTAGTAAGATAAACGCCAAGAAGATTATGAAGGAGGCTGGGGTACCAGTGCTCCCTGGTTCAGATGGACCAGTTAAGGATATAGAGGAGGCGTTAACAATTGCCAGGGAGATAGGTTTCCCAGTGATAGTGAAGGCTTCCGCTGGAGGAGGAGGTATAGGGATGGGGGTAGCTTACAACGAGGAGGAACTTATAGAGATGTTTGAATCTACCCAGTCCATAGCAAAGAGCGCCTTTGGAGATCCTACTATATTCATAGAGAAGTACTTGGAGAAGCCGAGACATATAGAGATACAGATACTTGCAGATAAGTATGGGAATATAATCCATCTAGGGGAGAGGGAGTGTTCCATACAGAGGAGACATCAGAAGTTAATCGAGGAGGCACCTTCACCTGTGATGACTGAGGAGTTAAGGGAGAGGATGGGAGAGGCTGCAATAAAGGGGGCAAAGGCTATAGACTACTGTAACGCAGGTACTGTAGAGTTCCTCTACTACGACGGAGAGTTCTACTTCCTAGAGATGAACACGAGAATCCAGGTGGAGCACCCTATAACTGAGTTAGTTACAGGTATAGATATTGTAAAGGAACAGATAAAGATAGCCTATGGAGAGGAGCTCCCCTTTAAACAGGAGGATATAGAGATAAGGGGGCACGCCATAGAGTGTAGGATAAATGCAGAAGATCCCCTTAGGGAGTTTGTACCCTCTCCAGGAAGGATAAAGTACTACAGATCTCCAGGAGGACCTGGGGTTAGGATAGACAGTGGAGTATGTAGTGGTGCAGAGATACCTCCCTACTACGACTCCATGATAGCAAAGTTGATCACCTATGGGAGGGACAGGGAGGAGGCAATTGCAAGGATGAGAAGGGCACTTAAGGAGTATATAATACTAGGGGTTAGTACAAATATACCTTTCCACAGGGCTGTAATGGAGGAGGAGGACTTTAAAAAGGGGAACATATCAACTCACTACATAGAGGACCACAAGGATTATCTAAAGGAGAAGATAAGAAAGTACGCCTTAGAGGCTATGGATCTTGAGAAGCTCTTTGAGGAGAAGGTACTCCACGACAGTAAGAAGATAGTTGCACTTGCAGGGGGATTAAACGCCTATATTACAGGGGTAGTAAATAGGAACAAGTTAAATCATAAGTACTCAGGGGAATAACTTTTTTAATATTTTAATTCTATTGAGATATCTTTTTTTGTAAGTTTTAATAAGGTGGATAGAATGGGTTATATTGTAGAGAAGGTTCAGGAGTACCTTGAAAAGATAGAGGAATCTAACATAAACGCCTACATCTATATAGATAGGGAGAGGGTAATAAAGGAGGCGGAGAAGTTAGAGAAAGATGAGAGGTTAAAGAGGAGACCTCTATACGGGAAGATTGTTGCAGTGAAGTCTAACATAAACGTTAACCAATACTTAATATCCTGCGCCTCAAAGACCCTTGAGAACTATATAAGCCCCTATGACGCCACTGTAATTAGAAGGATAAAATCCCAGGGGGGTTTAATAATCGGCATGACAAATATGGACGAGTTTGCATGTGGAAGTAGTGGGGAGACTTCCTACTACGGAGTTACAAAGAACCCTAAAGCTCAGGACAGAATACCTGGAGGAAGTAGTTCAGGGAGTGCAGCTGCAGTATCTGCAGACCTCTGTGATATGGCACTGGGAAGTGATACAGGGGGAAGTATAAGAAACCCAGCTTCCCACTGTGGGGTTGTTGGGTTTAAACCCTCTTACGGAGTTGTAAGTAGACAGGGGCTCTGTGATCTAGCTATGAGTTTCGATCAGATAGGACCACTGACAAAGAACGCCAGGGATGCCCTATTACTAACTAACGTAATTAAGGGAAGGGACATCTCAGACAGTACAACTGTAGACACCCAGGAGTTCAAGGTATGGGATAGGGATGAGATGAAGAATCTCAGGATAGGGATTGTAAAGGAGTTTATGGAGGTTAGTGATAAGAGGATAAGGGAGAGGATTGAAAGAGGTATCCAGGTCTTCAGGGATCTCAACTGGGAGGTGGTAGAGTTAAGTTACAAGTATATAGATCTTGCACTTCCTACGTACTACCTTATAAACTACGTGGAATTCTTCTCTGCAACAAGGCGATACGACGGTAGAAGGTATGGATATCCTATAGAGGAGGTATGTGGAGAGGAGGTACTTAGGAGAATACTGATAGGGAAACATATAAGTAAAAAGGAGTACAGTGGAAGGTATTACAAGAGGGCGCTACAGGCTAGGAGAATGATTAAGAGGGAGATGTTGAAACTTTTCAAGGGTATAGATGCTATAGTATCCCCTACAGTACCTAAACTCCCCCATAGAATAGGGGAGAAACTTACACCGATGGAGATGTACGCCTACGATGTTTTAACTGTACCTGCAAACCTCTGTGGTATGTGTGCAGGGGTAGTGAGATGTGGGGATATAAAGGGAATACCTGTAGGGTTGCAGGTCATGGGAAAGCCCTTTGAGGACGAAAAGATATTGAATATTATGATAGAATTTGAGGAGAACTTTTAAAGATAGATCTTGCTAGGAGATTTAAGGGGAAGTATGAAAAAAGAAAGGGAGATCCTAGAGGAGTTAAAAAAATACAGGGGTATGGATCTAAAGTACGAGGATGGGAGGATACTAGGATCTATGTGTACTAAACCCCATCCAATCTCCAGGAAAATCCTTGAGATGTTCCTCGATACAAACTTGGGAGATCCAGGTCTCTTCCCAGGTACTAAGATGTTGGAGGAGGAAGTTATTAGAATGATAGGGGAGATGCTCCATAACAGAAATCCCTTTGGTTATATCATCTCTGGAGGGACAGAGGCCAATATAACTGCTATGAGGGTTGTGAAAAAAATAGGAAAGGGAAGAAAAAGAGATATATACATCCTTATACCTGAGACTGCCCATTTCTCCTTTGAGAAGGCCAGGGAGATGATGGATCTAAACTATAGAACAATACCTCTAGATAAGAGATATATTATGGATGTAAAGTATTTAAAAGACTATATAGAAGATAACAGAGGAAAAATAGATGGTATAGTGGCTATAGCAGGTTCCACTGAACTTGGTACAGTGGATAACATCCTAGAGATCTCCAAGATAGCCAGGGAGCACAACATATACATCCATGTAGATGGAGCATTTGGAGGTTTTGTTATACCCTTCTTAGAGGAGAAATACAAGTTAGAGGGCTACAACTATAACTTTGACTTCTCTCTAGATAACGTCTTCTCCATCACCGTGGATCCCCATAAGATGGGCCTTGCACCGATCCCTGCAGGGGGTATAGTGTTTAGGGACATCTCCTTTAAGAGGTACTTAGATGTGGAGGCACCTTATCTAACAGAGACCTCCCAAGCTACACTCCTTGGAACGAGAACAGGTATTGGAGTAGCTGCAACCTGGGCTATAATGAAACACCTGGGAGCTGAGGGATACAGGGAGATAGTATCTCAGTGTATGGAGAATACATACTATCTAGTGAAGAGGATGAAGGAGTACAGCTTTGAAAGTGTGATAGACCCTGTTTTAAATATAGTGGCTATAAAGGATGATAACCCTCTAGATACATCTTTAAAGCTCAGGGAGAGAGGGTGGTATCTCTCCACCTGTAGATGTGTAGAGGCCCTGAGGGTTGTAGTAATGCCCCATGTTAAAAGGGAACATATAGATAGATTTATTGAAACCCTTGCCCAGTGTAAAAAGAGATAATCTTATCATGTTAAGTGGTATTATGTCATTCATAGAGAAGTATATAGTAGAACCTTTTAAATACGCCACGTCAGATTTAGATAAAATAATTATCGGAGGTATGCTGTTATCTTTTAATTCAATTGTAGATTCTTTATTGCCATCACTAGAGGGATCTCCCACATATGGACAAATATTAGGGGTATGTTTACTAATATTTATAATCACATTAATTCTTAACGGAGTT
>DQUI01000063.1 GCA_015662355.1 Methanothermococcus okinawensis | reverse complement strand
GGCATATTTGGATCGTCACTTATATCGTCCAGGTACTGTATTGCAGTGGCACTTCTTACTATGTACTCCTCCTTCTCATTTAGAATAGCCTCCTTTGCATTCTGTGCTGCAGCCCTTATGTTTCTTGGAACTGTTGTGTCGTTTATTATGTTGTCTAACATCTGGGCTATCTGTTTTAACTTCTCCTCTGGGCTAACTTTCTTAGGTTTAAACACCCTCTCACCCCCAAAAATCTTTTAATATAAAAAAGTTAGCTTATCCCTGTCCAATCAACTCTCCAACAGGTTTATCCCCGTACTCTACAATTTTAGTATTCACCTGGACGATATCCTCGGAAATTGTGTTACCTCTAACACTTTTTCTCTTCCTAATACCTTTCTCCCTAGGTCTGTATCCAGGACCTTTACTAAGTAGTACTCTTTTAACACCTGTACCAGGGATATCAGGTCTCATTGGGAAACCACATTTGTCAGATCCCCCAGTAATCTTTAACTTGTACCCCTCTAGACCTATAAGGGATCCCTCTATAACATCTCCTATTTTTTTACCGATCAATGCAGATGTTTCAACCTCTAACTGATAGGTTTTACCACTGTCCTCAGATACTACTACTTTAAACTTAGGCAATCTATCACCTAAAATTAGTTTTTTAAAAAATAAAAAAGTAAGAAAATAATTAAAATCCAAAAATTATTTTTATACTTTTCTTACTCAAGCTCTATTGGAGATATTGATATATAAAACTTTTGTCCCTTTGATAGCTAGTAACAGTCGAACCTTGTAGACTTCTTTATCTCCCCTTTAAGATTCACAGTTAGTAGTCTCTTGGCCTCCTCTAGGGGATAGTTTCCAAGGAGATACATCATCTTAACTAGTGCCACTTCAGGGTGCATATCCTCACAGGGTATTACCCCTAACTCTAGAAGTTTTCTACCGTTGGAGTACACGTTCATATTTACCCTTCCATTTATACACTGGGATGCCATGGCTACTAAGAGGCCACTGTCTAAGGCGTATCTTATATTAGGGAAGATAGCCTCTGGGGCATGTCCCAAGCCAGTACCCTCTAGTAGAATACCTCTATATCCCCTATCTATATAGTAGTTTATTATCTCCCCATCTATCCCTGGGTATATCTTTATTAGGGCTACTTTCTCCTCTAAGTTAGTGTTTATCTCAACTTTAGGATCTTCCCCCTCTAATCTATCTACATCCCTTAGATACTCTATCCTCCCTGAAGTGGGATATATCTTTGCAAGGGGTATTGTGTTTATAGATCTAAAGGCGTCCCTTCTAGAGGTGTGGCACTTCCTAACCTTTACCCCCTCGTGGAGATAGGTGAAGGTATCTCCACTCTCTCCGTGCATCACCACGTAGACACCCTTTATAGGCTCACTGGCAGCTATCACTGCAGAGATGAGATTCAAGGGGGCGTCTGAGGAGGGCCTGTCACTACTTCTCTGGGCACCTACAAGTACAACAGGGATGTTTGTATCTAACATAAAGGATAATGCAGCTGCGGTGTAATGCATAGTATCTGTGCCATGGGTTATAACAACCCCTTCAGCTCCCCTATCCACCTCTTTCTTTATCTCCTCTGCTATCCTCTTCCAGTGAAGGGGGAGGACGTTCTCACTGAGTATGTTCATCAGCGGTCTAGCTGATATATTACCTATCTCTAACAACTCTGGAAATGTACTTATTAAATCCTCTGCAGTAAATGCAGGGTGAACTGCTCCAGTGTTGTAATCCACCCTAGATGCAACAGTACCCCCAGTGGATAAGATGGAGATATTCTTTAGATCCTCCCTCCTCTTTGGAGTTATCCCCACTTTTTTATATCTTGGAGTTTCTCCCCTATCTATCTTCTCTATAGATACTATACGTTCCTTGGAGATACCTACGTTGTATCCGTTCTCCATCTTGATAACTAGCATATCCTCCTCTAAGGAGGGCATAACTATACCTCTGTATTGGGTATCTTTTGTTTTTACATATACAAGATCTCCAACTTGATAGTTCTCCATCTTTTCACCAGGCATAACTTTAATAGATATTACTGAGATAGATGTTAACAACCTATATTAAAAGATGGGATAGAGATGGACAGTACAGAGTTCAAGATATTAACTAGGATCTTTGTAGTGTCTGTATTTCTACTGGTTTTATACTTAGTACACCCCTTTATAGACGCTATAGCCCTCTCCTGTGCATTTGCCTATATGGGCAAACCTATATACGACGGGCTTAAGAGATACTTTGGGAGATCCCTGTCTGCACTGATATGTCTCCTTATCTTTATCCTTCCCACTGTAGTAGTAGGTATTGTAGTGTTAAGGGATTTAGCAGTTTTTATACTCCAACTGGATATTCAAAGTATAATAAACTCTTTAAACAGCATCCTAAATGAGATATCTAAACAGATAGGTTATAAGTTCCGTATAGAAGAGGACAGGTTGATACAACATATACTTTTAATCTGGGGCTATCTAGAGCCTCATATAAGGAGTATAGCCCTGCAGATCATGGCCCTTCCAATTATATTCCTCAAGGTACTTGTAATTATATTTTTAACTTATTACTTCCTAAAGGATGGGGAGGCTGTAAAAAAGGTGATACTCTCCTACGTCCCTAGGGAGTACTATAGGGCAACAGAGTTGTTTTTAAATAAATTAAATCAGTCCTATAAAAATCTCTTTATAGGGAGTGCCTTAACATCTGTAGTTATAGGTATTATAGCTGCTATAGGGTTCTATATATTGGAAATACCTAATGCCTTCATACTGGCAATTTTAACAGGTATATTTGCACTACTCCCTGTTGTAGGTAGTTGGACTGTCTATATACCTCTAGCCCTCTACTACATCCTCTTAGGGGAGGTGTGGAAGGGAATAGGGGTTCTGATCTTCGGTTTAATATTCTTAACCCTTCTACCTGACTTCCTAGTAAGACCCCTAATAGTAAAAAATGAGAGTAGTATCCATCCAGCCCTAGTTCTAATAGCCTTTTTAATGGGCCCTCTAACCTTGGGGTTAGGAGGTTTTGCAATAGGACCTTTAGTTATTGGGGCCTTCGATGCTATATTTAGGATAAAACTAGAGGAGAGGTATGAAGATAATTCGAATATTTAAAAATATTAATATAACTAACGTTAAAAAAATAGAGATGGCGCGGAGGCCGAGATTTGAACTCGGGATGGGCATAACGCCCAACGGGATTAGCAGTCCCGCGCCGTACCAGGCTGGGCCACCTCCGCACCTAAATCCAATATATTAAAGATGCACTACTGCTATATAAACTTTTCGATACTATTTTCTAACTATATCACTCTCCCCTGGAGGTAGGACCCTGAGGACGTCCTCGTCATCTATGTGGTAATCCTTGAATATCCCTTTGAGCTCTTTTATAAGCTCTCCCTTCTTCCTCTTGGCAGGTTTTAACATTACATACTTCTCAAAGTTTTTCACACTCCCTGGAGGTGCTGTAGTTAACTTCTTCTCCCCCTCATACTCTAGAATACCTATGCCAAGTCCTAGAGGTACACCCCTTATAAAGTTCCTCCTCCCCCTTACCATAAAGGCCCCCTTCTTAAGATATTCTCCACTCTCTGCAGTTTTGGAGATCTGCTCAGGTCTTACCCAGTAGACATCTGTACTACCTAATCCTAACTTCCAGGCCTTTGAATGGGATGCTGCAAATTTTGCAGTTTCCATAAGTAACCTCTCCCTTTTCCCCCCCTCCAACTCCTCTATATCCCTATCCATCTTAATCACTGTAAATGGTGCACCTTCCATCTGTGTATGGAGTACTATATCTCTACTGTCTGTGTACTTCTTTATAAGTATCTCATTTGTTGTTGCATCCTTTCCAGCGAGTATTAAATAACCTTCAATAACTGTCCATTTAAACTTCTCGTACCACTTCCTCTTTTTCCTCTTCTTCTTTACAGGGGCTTTTTTCTCCCTGTCCTTCATCAACTCCTGTTCCCCCTCCTCCCTCTTTAGCCTCTCAAGTTTCTCCCTACTTATCTCTATAGCCTTCTTAACCCCTTCCATTTTACCTTTAAACTTCTTGGATTTACTGTAGTACTCCTCTGCATTTTCAAAGGCGTTCTTCCTTATGTCCAGTGTAATATCCCTCTCTAAAACCTCCTCCCCGTACTCAGCAGATAGTCTCAGTACAACCTCCCCACTTTTCTCCCTTATAGAGGTTATCCTACTGAGAAGGGGGTTATCCCTGTTCTCCTTAATTATCCTTTTTATGTCCTCCCAATCTATCCTCTCCCTTGCCTCTCTAAGGGCCTTTAGAATCTCATCCACTATGTTAAAGTTGGCGTATATGAGATCTCCCTTTATCTGATTCTCCTGGGCCATTTTTTCGTACTTCTCCAACGTCTCTATCTGACTCTCAAGTATCCTCTCCTGTCTCTTTATCATCTTCTGTATTTTACTTTCCACCTCCTCCCCTATCCTCTTTGATATATAACAGGAGAAGTAGTCGTCCACTGCGTTGTTAAATCTCTCGTAGTACTTCTTCTCAAAATCCCTGTACTTTATCAGTTCCACTGGAGACAGGTCCACGTACTCCCCATCCTTTAACACTATATGAGGTTTTCTATCTTGAAACAGTTTGTTGAAGAACTCTATACACCCCCTATACAGTTTCTCTATCTCCTCCTCAGAGGGATTTACAGTTTTTTTATCTACCCCTGCAATGTAACATATCTCCTCTGCGTATATCCCTGCTAGACCGAAGATCCTTGAAATAACCCTTACACACTCTATCCCTCTATACCTCTCCTCCTGGAACTTACTCCTAAATATCCCGTAGGAGTGCTCCAGGTTAAAAGGTGTAAGATCCCTCTGAGGTGGATATTTGTATACCCTCTTTGATATGATCTCCCTACTACTCCATCGCTCCATCTTTAGTGGTAGAATGATTCTATCCTCCTTGTCTAGTAGTATTACATTTCCCTCACCGAAGAGTTCCACAATAAGTTTGTAGATACTCTCCTTCCACTGGAATGTTATCTTGACTATTCTGTCGAAGTTGTGCTGCTCCACATTTACTATCCTCCTGTTCTTCAAGTACTTTCTAAGTAGCATTGCAAAGGAGGGGGGATTTTTAGGTTTCTCCCTGTTGTACTCTGTTAAGGTGATATACTTGTAAGATCCTACACCTATGGCTATCTCCTTTGCACCTTCATCTGGAACGTGCACCTTAAGTATTAACTCCTTCCCCCCTTGAGAGTCTAGTAGAAATGCCTTATCTAAGAGACCATTAACTATCTCCCCTTGAAGTTCCTCCACTATAGCGTATATGTCCACATTTGTCAGATCCTTTTTCATAGAATCACCTTGTTAATAAAGTTATGAGAGTGAATAGAATCCTGATAATTTTATTTATAACTATGTATACTAGTTAGATAGTAATGGAGAAAGGTGGATAACTATGTTGTTCCTCAAGGCAAGACTCCTGGATATAGATCTGGGAAACAACGGCGTAATAGTAAATGAGAGGGACATAGTGGGGACAGAGTACTATCCACAGGATAGGGTGTTAGTGGAGAGTTCAAAGGGGTCCTTTATCGGAGTGTTATACACCACAAAAAAGATGGTTAACGAGGGGGAACTAGGTATCAGTAGAGATATTATAGAGGGTATTGAGGATGGAGAGGAGGTAAGGTTAAGACATGCCCCTAGACCAAAGTCCCTAAAGTATATAAAGAAGAAGATGGATGGCCAGGTGTTGAAACCCTATGAGATACATACTATAGTAGATGAGATAGTTCAGGAGAAACTTTCCAACATAGAGTTAACAAGTTTTATAGTTTCTACCTATATACATGGGATGGAGATGGGGGAGATTGTGGAGATGACTAAGAGGATGGGGGAAACTGGTGAGAGACTTCAGTGGGAGAGGCATCCAGTGGTAGATGTTCACAGTATTGGAGGGGTTCCTGGGAACAAGTACGCCTTAATCACTGTACCTATTGTAGCCTCTGCAGGTATAGTTATCCCTAAAACATCCTCTAGGGCGATAACCTCTGCAGCTGGGACAGCAGATGTGATGGAGGTACTTACAAGGGTGGATTTAGATGCCCAGGAGATGAAGAGGGTAGTGGAAGCTACCAACGGATGTTTAGTCTGGGGAGGAAGTGTAAATCTAGCCCCTGCAGATGATATAATTATAAACGTAGAGAGACCCCTCTCTATAGATCCTCAACCTCAACTACTATCCAGTGTTATGGCTAAAAAGATTGCAGCAGGTATTAACTATACAGTAATTGACATACCTGTTGGATCAGGGACTAAGATAAAAAATGAGAGGGAAGGTTACGCCCTTGCAAGGAAGTTTATAGAACTAGGTGAGAGGATAGGTATAGACGTAGAGTGTGCTATCACCTACGGTGGGCAGCCAATAGGTAGGGCTGTGGGACCTGCCCTTGAGGCCAGGGAGGCACTTATGGCTCTTGAGGATCCTGAATCTGCTCCAAAGAGTTTAATTGAGAAATCCCTATCTCTCGCAGCTATACTCCTAGAGTTAGGAGGTGTGGCACAGATAGGTTCTGGGGTAGATGTGGCCAAAGATATCCTCTACTCTGGAAAGGCCCTGGAGAAATTTAAGGAGATAGTGATTGAGCAGGGGGGAGGTATAACAAACTCTGAGGATGTGGAGTTAGGAAGATACTTCGAGGACATCCCCTCTCCAAAGGATGGATATGTTATATCTGTATCTAACAGGGGAATAACAGATATAGCTAAAGAGGCTGGTGCTCCCAGGGATAAAAAGGCTGGAGTACTACTCCACGTGAAAAGAGGTTTTAAGGTTAACAGGGGAGATACACTCTACAGGTTATACTCCAGTTCTAAGGAGAGGTTAAAATCTGCAGTTAAACTAGCTAGGAGGATACATCCAGTAAGGGTTGAAGGTATGGTTATTAAAAGGGTCAATAAATTCTAAAGGTGATAATGTTGTATTTAACAAGGGAGGAGGAACGGATATACAACGGAGAATACGGGGAGGTTCTAGAGGTAGCTATGAACCTCTTAGTATCCCTTGGAGAGATATACGGGGCAGAGAGACTTGTAGAGATATCCTCAGCCCAGGTCTCTGGGGTCTCCTATAAGACTATAGGAGAGGAGGGGTTAAACTTCTTAAAGGACATCTCCAAGGGGGACGTTAAGGTGGCAGTACCTACAACCTTAAACCCTGCAGGTATGGACCTCTCTAGATACGAGGAACTTAACTTCCCAAGGGATTTTGTAGAGAGGCAACTGGAGATAATAGAGTGTTTTAAAAAGATAGGTGTTGAGATAGGGTGCACCTGTACCCCCTATCTATCTGGTAACGTCCCTATCTACGGGGATCATATAGCCTGGGCAGAATCCTCTGCTGTATCTTATGCAAATTCTGTTATTGGAGCTAGGACAAATAGAGAGGGAGGTCCCTCTGCCTTAGCCTCTGCATTAATTGGAAAGACACCTCTATACGGATATCACCTAGATGAGAACAGGATGCCAAGTTATACTGTGGAGGTGGAAACAGAGTTAAAGGATATATCCCACTATGGAGCCCTAGGATCTTTAGTTGGAAGAATAGTAAAGAATGAAGTCCCATACTTTATATTTAAAAGTCCTATCTCCAGGGATAAGTATACGAAGTTGAAGGCACTGGGCGCCTCCCTCGCTGCCAGTGGTGGGGTGGCCCTCTATCACGTTGAGGGCATTACTCCAGAGTGTAAAATGGGCAGGATAGAGATAGACACCTCTGAGAGGATAAGTATAGGTAGAGAAGATATAGAGGAGGAGTATTACAGATTAAACACTACAGAGGAGAGACCTGACCTTATATGTATAGGATGCCCCCACTGTAGTTTAGGGGAGATAAAAGAGGTTGTAGACTTTATAGTGAAGAACAACCTAGGGAGGACAGGATTTAAGTGCGACCTATGGGTATGCACCTGTATACATATCAAGGCTATTGCAGACAGGATGGGATATACTACAATTATTGAGAGGGCTGGAGGTAAGGTTGTATGTGACACCTGTATGGTTGTAGCCCCTATTGAGGAGATAGGTTATAGAAATGTTGCAACAAATTCAGGCAAGGCTGCTGTATATCTCCCTAACTTCTGTAGTAGTAACGTTATATTCGATAGTACCTGGGAGGTATTAAAGAAGGGATTGTAGTAGAGGGAAAAATATGATATGTATTCCCATAGTAGAGGGCAATATTAGGGACGCCCTAGTTAGTGCAGAGAGAGCCCTAGAGGTTGCAGATATTGTAGAGTTTAGGGTGGATTACCTGAGAGAGATAAAGGAGGAAGATATTGTAGAGATGGCTAAATACCCCTCTATTATTACTATAAGAGCTCACTGGGAGGGAGGTAGATACAGAGGAAGTTATAACAGAAGGATAGAGTTATACAGGTTAGCCATTGAAAACAGTGCAAAGTATATTGATATAGAGTTAAGTGAAAGGAAGAATATAGAACTTGTTAATTTTAGAGATGAGATAGGTGGAAAGACCAAAATCATCCTATCCTATCACAACTTTGAAGAGACCCCTTCTTATACAACTCTTCTAGATATTGTAGATAAAGAACTTCGTATTGGTGATATAGGTAAATTTGCCACTATGGTTAATACTAAAAGAGATATTCTAAAAATTTTAATGGCTATACAGGAGTTTGAAGGGAGGGTTATAGGTATAGGAATGGGGGAGAAGGGTAAGTTAACGAGGATACTTGGAACTTACTTTGGAAGTATACTAACCTTTGCCTCTATGAATAGTAAATCCTCTGCACCTGGACAGATAGATATAGAAGATTTAAAGAATATATACAGGATTCTTTTAAAGTCCTAAGAACCTAGGTATAAAGTAGAAGGTACCTATGGCACTTCCTAGGCTGGAGAGGGCTGCCACCATCAATACCCTCATAAGGTTGTTATCCATCAACTCCTCTAATCTCTCACATCTAAGTAGATGTTGAATATCCTCCTGGGTTATACCTCTACACTTTAACTCTACCAACCCTACAATATAACCTGCTCCAATAACAGGTATCAGGGAGGTTATAGGGGCCACAAGGAATGCAGAGATAACAGAGGGCAACTTACCCCTTGCAAGAATTACCCCTAAGGCAGACAAGGTGCCGTTTATCACTATCCACTCTATTGTAAATTTTTTCAAAACCTCAGGGTTGGAGGATAGTATATATATCCCGTAGAGCACTATCCCCATTAACACCACGGAGAATACTATTTTTAGATAACTCCTCCCCTTCTTAATCTCCATAAGTTCATTTAGATCCATATCTATCTCCCCTCTCTCCAGCTTCTTCAGATAACCCTCTATTCCCTTAACGTGACCTGCCCCAACTACAACTAGTATCTTTTCCCTTCCAATACTGTTGTCAAAGATGTTCTTTGCCATGTATCTATCTCTCTCATCTACAAAAACCTTGTAAAGGGTAGGAGATATATCCCTCAATATCTCCACTAACTTCTCGGCGTTATCTATCATCTCCCTTATAACTCCCCTGTCTAACCTGCTACTACTTTCATCCCCTTCAAATAAGTAAAAGAGTAATTTTATCTTCTCCTTAAAGGGCATAATATTCAATGCCCGCTTAAGTGTAACATGTATAGGCCTATCTATTAGAAAGAGAGGTTTTTTGTATAGTTTAGCTAACTCTATAGCTCTCTTCATCTCACTACCAGGTTTAACGTTGAACCTCTCCCCTATGTCCCGCTGAAAACTTGCAAGGATCGTATGAAGTAGGAATAATCCAATATCTCCACTTTTTAACATCTCCCATATGTTAACATCCTTTAAATCCCTGCCCCCCTCTCTATTTACTAGGGCAAGGAACCTCTCACTGTCTAACTCAACTGCTATTATATCAGGGTCTATCTCCTTTACAGCCTCTTCTACCTCTTTTATACTGTCCTCTGAAACATGGGCTGTACCTAGGATATAGATATCACAACTGTTATGACCGTTATTTATTCTCACATGACGCATTGTTTCACCAAGGGTATTTATTGTAATTTGATAATATAATAATTATTTTTTATACTATAGGAGGATAACATGTTAGAACCTGTACACTACGACATAGGTAGGATGTGTAAGGAGAGTTATAGAAAAGAGGGAAGTTATACTCCAAAGATAATAGACAGGGATATAGTTAAGGGTATAAAACCTCCCCTGTTAAAGATACCCTTTGATTCTCCAAGGGAGGTGGCAGAGCATCTACTTAGTATAAACAGGGATAAACTCCAGGGCACTGTTGAACTGGAGGATTGTACTATTAGATATCTCTTAGTTAACGTGGGGAAACACCTAGACATCCTTGACAGTATATTAAAAGACAACCTAGATCTAGTGATAGTAGGGGACGCCAGGAGACTTATAAAGAGGAAGGAGTTAGTACAACTGATTCAAGGGATAAGGGCCTCTATCTCTCCAAACACTGCTATCTACTTCCCAACTGCCCTACCCTGGGAGATCCCTCTACTGATATATCTAGGGGTGGATTATTTCGATTACTCCTCTGCCTACTACTACGGATCCCTTGGATACTACTTTACTAAGAACAGAATGATACCTACAGGGGGAGATAGAGAGGAGATAGTAAAGCACAATATAGAGGTTATCTCCCAGGTGCTCATGGAGGCTAGATACTGTATAAGAGAGGGGATGCTCAGGAATTTAGTTGAGGAGACCAGTGTATCAGATCCCTATCTCCGGGCAAACTATAGGAGGTATGAGCCAGACCTGAGAAATATCCCCCTATCTAAGGGGAAGAGGATAATAGTTACCATAGATGAGACAGAGGTACCTGAGGTAAAGAAGTATATTGAGAGGGCTAGGAACTACGAATTATTTACAGATACTGTAGTTTTACTACCGTGCTCCTCCAGGAAACCTTACTCCCAATCTAAGTCCCACAGCTACTTTATAAAGGCTATAACTTCTGCAGGTCTCCCAGTGGAGGAGGTTATTATTACCTCCCCCTATGGAGTAGTTCCCAGGGCTCTAGAAGGTGTAGTAAACTACGACATCCCAGTTACAGGTAGGTGGTCCTTGGAGGAGATAGAGTTTATCAACAGGGAGTTAGACAACCTCTTGAGAAGGGGGAGGGAGAAGTTTCAGCATTTAAAGATAGTGGCCCATCTACCTGATCACTACCTGGAGATATTAAGGGACACCTGTGAGAGATACGGAGATCTTATAGTAACATCTAAAGGAGATCCCACATCTCCAGAGTCCTTGAAAACCTTAAAGAATACCCTCCTAGCGTTAAAGGAGAAGTACAACATAAGGGAAAGGGAGGTGAGAAATTTAAGGAGGATGGAGGAACTTCACCACTACAGGGAGCTTTCAAAGTTCCAATTTAGAAAGAACTTTATCCCCGATGATGTAATAGTTAAAGGAGATGTTAAAAAGTTCTTTATAAAGAGGGATAATAGATTAATTCAGATATGCTCTATAAATCCAGAGACTGGCCTCTATATCCTAACGTACGAGGGAGGTAAATTACTTGGAAAGGTAAATTGGATAGAGGTTAACTTTGAAGTAAAAAAGGGGTCCCTATTTCCCCCAGGATTTGTGGACTGTGATGAAAGTATCTCTGTAAGGGACGAGGTAGTAGTTATCTATGAAAATGAAGTAGTGGGAGTGGGAAGAGCTATACTCAGTGGTTCTGAGATGAAAAGAGCTGAAAAGGGGAAGTTAGTAAATATCAGACATATAAAAAAATAAAAAAGTTATTTTAGGATTCTACCAACTCCATTATCTTTACTACGTCCATGTAGTCAATTATTCCGTTGTCATCCATATCTAATCTCTTCTCGTCACTGTTTAACGCTGTTTTACCTACGTAGTAGTTAAGTGTTATATAGGCGTCATCTAGGTCTATTCTATAATCTCCATCTGCATCTCCCTTTATTACCCCTATTCCATTGACATTTACGTACCTCTCTCCACCAAATAACATTATATCTGCAATTTCCCTACTTGTATCTACATGGTGTCTAAATCCTTTGAAGTACTCCTTTCCAGGACCGTATGCCAGTATAGGAACTGGGTTCCCAGTGTGCTTGTGGGATATGAATCTTACCCCTACCCTCTCACTGAGGATCTCTCCTATGGCGTTTCCAAGGGCGTACTTGTTGTCAGAGTTCATAGCCTCTTTGATCCTTTTAACCTCTTCCTCTGTTAAATCCAATCCAGTGTATTTCTTTATAACCTCCCTTGGATTTCCCCCATTCTTTATCTCCTTAGCCATCTTATCTACAGATGCGTTGACACTGAGTATTCTATCCTCATCTATTGGATCTCCGTAATCTGTTCCTACTCCCAGTCCACCAGTTTCATGGTCTGCTAGAACTACTACAAGGGTATCCCCATTTTTCCTTGCGTAATCGAGACAGTAACCTACAACGTCGTCAAACTCTTTAGTCTCTGCTACAACAGATGGAACGTCGTTGGCATGACATACGTGATCTATTCTTCCACCTTCAACCATGAGGAAGAATCCATCTGGATCCTTCTCCAACAACTCTATAGCCTTCTTTGTCATGTCCAGTAATCCTACAGTATCGTTGTCCCTGTCTAATACGTAGGGTATGTGACTGTCAGAGAATAAACCTAACACGTGATCTCCATCTACATTCTTCAATTCATCTTTAGTGTATACTATCTCATATCCTCTCTTCCTTGCCAACTCTAAGGTTTCGCTGTCAAATTCCCTCTTACCTCCTCCAAATAACACGTTAACCTTATGCTCTATTAGTTGTTTTGCAATCTCCTTCTCCTTGTCCCTGTTATCTATATGGGACGCAAATACTGCTGGAGTAGCGTGGGTTATCCTTGTAGTACTTACTAAACCTGTAGATTTACCACTGTAATTTGCCAGCTCTAAAAGGGTAGTTACATTTACAACCTTACCTCCTACCTTTACCGTAGATATCATCTTGTTGTACGTCTTAAATCCAGTTGCTATGGCAGTTCCTGCAGCTGCAGAATCTGTAACTGGACCACTTAAGGAACCTGTAAGTTCATAACCTCCATAGCTCATGTCTTCCATGTGGAGATGCCCATGACAAAGTCTTGTTATCTCCACCTGACCAACACCCATTCCATCTCCAATGAGTATTATAACATTCTTTACCCCTCTAGCTTTAATAGGTAGGTTTTCTCCACTGTAGCTCTTCGCCACACCTATCTGGAAGGCGAGGAGAAGAGATATAACAAATAGGGCTCCTAACAACCCTATTTTTTTATTCATCTAATCACCTCAAAAATTTTTGACATTAGAGGGTAATCTTAAAAAGTTATATAAAGTTTTCTATATGAGAACTTTTATTCACAAAATATGAATTAAAAAAATAGTATTAATATTCTCCAAAGAACAGCTGAATCTCTCTCTTAGCATTTTCCTCAGAGTCTGAGGCGTGTACTAGGTTATCAGGTACAGAGTATCCAAAGTCCCCCCTTATAGTCCCCATATCTGCCTCTAAGGGGTTGGTTTTTCCTATCATCTTCCTAACTACAGATATAGCCTCTTCCCCCTCTATTACCATGGCAACAACTCTATGTGAGGTGATGAAATCAACTAACTCCTCAAAAAAGTCCTTATCCCTGTGCTCTTCGTAGAGTTTCTCTGCCAACTCCCTAGGTATCTTTAGCATCTTCATCTTCACTATGTCCAGCCCTTTATCTTCAAAACGCTGGATAATTCTTCCTATTAACTTCCTCTTTACAGCGTCTGGTTTTATCATTACAAAGGTTCTCTCTTTCACTATCTCCCCCTTTTCTTTTTTTAAAAAATAATAAATACCTCTAATAGATAACTTCTATATAAAAACTAAGGTGATACTATGATATGTATAATAATGGGTAGTGAAAGTGACTTAAAAATAGCTGAAAAGGGTATATCTATTTTAAAGGAGTTTGGAGTGGAGTTTGAAGTTAGGGTTGCCTCTGCCCACAGGAGCCCAGACCTAGTTGAGGAGATAGTGAAGAACAGTAACGCTAAAGTATTTATAGCTATTGCAGGACTTGCAGCACATCTTCCAGGGGTTGTAGCATCTTTAACAACAAAGCCTGTAATAGCAGTTCCTGTAGAGAGTAAGTTAGATGGGATGGACGCCCTTCTAAGTTGTGTTCAGATGCCTCCAGGTGTACCAACTGCAACTGTAGGGATAGATAGAGGGGACAACGGGGCACTTTTAGCCCTGGAGATTCTAGCACTCTCTGACCAGGAGTTATCCAGGAAGTTAGAGGAGTACAGAAAAAAACAGAGGGAGAAAGTTATAGAGGGAGATAGAAGAGTTAGGGAACTTTATAAATAACGTTTAGTCGTGGATTCCCTTCTCAGTTATTCTAAATACTGCCTCAGAGTCTGGGAGATATGGGGAGTCGTACAACTTAGCTACCCTCTTATCCCCTTTACTCTTTCTGAGGAAGAATCTGAAGGTTGCAGCGTGACCTACAATGTGTCCACCTATAGGCTGCTCTGAAGGTCCATAGAAGGTATCTAACTTTGCTGCAACTTGATTAGTTACAAGTACTACACAGTTGTATAGGTCTGCCAACTTGTTTAAGGTTGCCATATGTCTCGCAAGTTTCTGCTGTCTCTCTGCAAGTTTACCCATCCCTGCATATTCACTTCTAAAGGTACTTGTAAGGGAGTCTACAACAACTAGTTTTATGTTGTGCCCTGATCTTATCAGCTCCTCTACCTTCTCTGCGTAGAGCATCTGCATGTCTGAGTTGTATGCCCTTGCAACAAGGATGCTGTCAAGGACCTCCTGACCCTCCATCCCTAGGGCCTCAGCCATCTGTATAATCCTCTCAGGCCTAAATGTACCTTCAGTATCTATATATACTGCCTTTCTATCCTCCAACTCCTTCTCACTGAGTACCTCTTTATCTGCAGTTATCATATCGTCACACTGGAGATTTACACAGGCCTGATGTACAATCTGGGTTTTACCACTTCCAAACATACCTGCAAACTCTGTAGTAGATTGGCTCTCCAATCCACCGTTTAATATCCTGTCTAACTCTTTACTACCTGTAGATAACTTCCATACTGTTCTCCTCTGGTTCAGAAGATCCATACCACTTTTAAATCCTAGGTCACACAGCTCCCTTGCATGGGCTATTATCTTAGCTGCCGCCTTCTCACTTATACCGTCGATCTCCGCAAGTTCACCGATAGAGGCTGTTGCTATTTTCATAAAATCAGTATATCCAGCCTCAATAAGTTTCTCTGCAATTGAAGGGCCAACTCCAGGTATATCAGTTAATTTATCTGCCATTGAAGGATCACCTATAACCATGATTAGAATAAAAGAGGGTAGGATAACTATAGGGACATCCCTATTTATAATTTTTGCAGTATATAAAGGAGGGGAAGATATGATTAGAGACGAGGATTTTTTTAGAACAGAGGGTGTTCCCCTTACCAAGGAGGAGATTAGAGCTATAAGTATTGCTAAATTACGTTTAGAGCCTGATGACGTTGTAGTGGATATTGGATGTGGTAGCGGAGGTATGACTGTAGAGATAGCTAGAAGGTGTAAGTTCCTATACGCCATAGACTACTGTGAAGATGCTATAAAGACTACCAGGAGAAACTTGGAACTCTTCAACGTTAAAAACTGTAAGTTGATAAAGGGGAGAGGGGAGGAGGTTTTAAAGTCCTTAGATTTTAACAAGGCCTTTGTGGGAGGTACAAAGAATATATATAAAATTCTAGATATTCTCACAGAGAGGAATACAGAGGTTATAGTGATAAACACTATAGTCCTTGAAAATACTGCAAAGATATTGAACTACCTCCAGGACATAGAGAGATACGATACAGAGGTTGTAAACGTTGTAGTAAGTTATGGGAAAAAGATAAAAAACGGCCATATGATGCTCGCTAGAAACCCTGTAAATATAATCACCTGTAGGCTAAAAAGGGGATAGCCATGAATAAGAAAAATATAGAAGAGATCCTGGAGAAGTTAAAAAAAGGGGAGATCAAACCTTATCAACTTGAGGATATAGTAGATCCAAGGGATGCTGTAGAGGTTAGAAGGAGATATATTGAAGAGATTACTGGGGTAAAGTTTGAGCACCTGGGAAAATACTCCATAGATGAGAGGGAGGCTATAAAGAAGAACATCGAAAATATGATAGGTGCTATCCAGATACCCCTAGGTTTTGCAGGACCTTTGAAGATAAGAGGGGAACATGCCAAGGGGGAGTTTTACATACCTCTCTCTACTACAGAGGGTGCCCTTGTAGCCTCAGTTAACAGAGGTTGTAAGGTTATAAACAGCTGTGGGGGATGTACAGTTAGGGTAATCGATGACAAGATGACAAGGGCTCCAGTATTTAAAACATCCTCTGTAGTAGAGGCTATAAAGCTAAAAAATTGGATATTGGAAAACTTCCACAGAATAAAGGAGGTTGCAGAGAGTACAACGAGACATGGTAAGTTAATCTCTATTCATCCTATAGTTGTAGTTGGGAGGTATGTGTATCCAAGATTTGCCTATAACACTGGAGATGCTATGGGTATGAACATGGTAACAATTGCAACAGAGAAGGCCTGTAAATTTATAGAGGAGGAGATGGCCAAGGAGGAGAACGGAGGTATAAAGGTACATACAGTGGCCCTAAGTGGTAACCTATGTGTAGATAAGAAGGCCAGTGGTATGAACATGATAGAGGGGAGAGGTAAATCTATAGTTGCAGAGGTGTTTTTAAAGGAGGAGGAGATAAGGAGATACTTAAAAACCACCTCAAAGGCAATAGAGCAGGTTAACCTCTATAAAAATCTTATAGGTTCAGCAGCCTCTAACTCCATGGGATTCAACGCCCACTACGCCAACATCATAGGGGCTATATTCCTTGCAACTGGACAGGATGAGGCCCACATTGTAGAGGGAAGCATAGGTATAACTGTTGCAGAGGCTGAGGAGGATGGGTTGTACTTTTCAGTTACTCTACCAGATGTACCTCTAGGTACAGTGGGAGGAGGTACAAGGGTGGAGACACAGAGGGAGTGCCTAGAGATGTTAGGATGTAGTGGTAGTGGCAAGGCCCTTAAATTTGCAGAGATTGTTGGAGGGGCAGTTTTAGCTGGAGAGTTGTCCCTCCTTGGAGCTCTAGCCTCTGGACATTTAGCTAGAGCCCATGCCCAGTTAGGTAGATAGTTCCTATTTTTACTCTTTTTTAAATATTTTTATTTAAGGTGAGTCCCATGTATGTAAATCACCCTCTTATAAAACCTAACACCTTAGAGTCTAGAACCTATCAGGAGTTAATTGTTGCCAAGGCCCTGGAGAAGAACACCCTATGTGTCCTAGGTACAGGTCTTGGGAAAACAGTTATTGCCACGTTGACAATTGCAGGAGTACTATCTAAGAGAGATGGGAAGGTGCTAATTATAGCCCCCTCCCGTCCCTTGGTGGAGCAGCACTACAACAGTTTAAAGAATTTTTTAAACATCCCAGAAGAGGAGATAGTAGTTTTAACTGGAAAGATACCCCCTGAAAAGAGGAAAAAACTCTGGAAGACAGGGAAGATATTTATAGCAACACCCCAGATAGTTGAAAATGATATAGTGGCAGGAAGGGTAGTTATCGATGACTTCGTCCTCCTTATAGTAGACGAGGCCCACCATACAACAGGTAATCACTCCTATACCTTTGTAGCCTCTAAGTTTAAAGGTAAGGTAAGGGTTCTTGGATTAACTGCCTCCCCAGGGTCTGATATAGACAAGGTCCTAGAGGTGTGTGAGAACCTTGGAATTGAGCACGTGGAGATAAGAACCCCTGAGGACCTAGATGTTAAGAAGTATATTAAAACTGTAAAGATAAAAACTGTAAAGGTAAAACTACCTAAGGAGTATCTAGAGTGTATAAGTCTAATTAGAAGTGCCCTTAAGGAGAGGTTGAGGATACTAAGGGACGCTAAACTGATACACTCTACACTGATAAATAGATCGGAACTTCTAGCTTTACAGAGGAAGGTTATGGAGATAGGGGACGACTCCAAGTATCAGTTGATGAGGATAGTGTCTGAGGCTATAAAGTTAGATTACGCATTGGAGATATTGGAGTGCCAGGGGAAGGAGGCATTTCTAAACTACTTCGAAAAACTAGGTAGGCAGAATACAAGATCTGCCAGGGAGATCGTTAGGGACACCAAGGTGCTTAAGGCAGTGTACAAGTTGAGAACCTTAGATATAGATCATCCAAAGTTGAACAAACTCCTTGAGATAGTAAAGAATATCTTAACTAAAAATAGAGGGGAGAAGATTATCCTATTTGCCCAGTACAGGGATACTGTGGAGAAGATCGTTAACCTCCTCAGGGAGAACAACATTGGAGCACTTCCCTTTATGGGTCAGTCTAACAGGGGAGGTAAGGGGATGTCTCAGAAGGAACAGATAAAAACCTTGGAGAGGTTCAGGGAAGATGAGGATATAAATGTCTTAGTATCCACCAGTGTATCAGAGGAGGGTATAGACATTAGCAGTGTTAACTACGTAATATTCTACGAACCAGTACCCTCTGAGATTAGATTTATCCAGAGAAAAGGTAGGGCCTCAAGGGGTGAAGGGGGAGAGTGTATAATCCTTATAACTGAGAACACTAGAGATGAGGTGTACTACTGGTCTGCAATACAGAAGGAGAGGAATATGAAGAGGATACTAAGGGAGATGGTGAAGACCTTAAATAAAAAGTTGAGGGAGAAAAAGGTAGAGGAGTACAGGGGTCCCTTGGACCTCTATATAAAGGGGGAAGATACCACTAAGTTAGAGGAGGAGAAAAAACCTAAGATAGTGATTGATCACAGGGAGAGAACTATTGGAAAACTTCTATTTGGAAGGGCAGAGTTAGAGTTTAAAAATTTAGAGTTTGGAGATTATGTACTCAGTGACAGGGTTGTTGTAGAGAGGAAGACCTCTGAGGACTTTGAAAACTCTATAATAGATGGGAGACTCTTTAAACAGTTAAAGGAGTTGAAGAATTATGAAAAACCTATTTTAATTATCGAGGGAGATAGATTTGAGAGACTTGAGGAGAATGTAATAAAAGGAGCTATTCTCTCTATAGTGTTAGACTATCACATCCCAGTGCTCTTTTCCAGGGATCCAGAGGAAACTGCAGATATACTGTTAAAGTTAGCAGAGAGGGAACAACTTAAGAATAAGAGGCCTGTGGAGATTAGAACTGGAAAGAGACCTATGTCCTTAAGGGAGAGGCAGAGGTTTATAGTTGAGAGCTTTCCAGATGTTGGTCCTGTAACTGCAGAGAATCTACTACTAAATTTTGGAACTATAGAGAACATAGTTAACGCATCTGAGGAGGAGCTTATGGAGGTAGAGGGTATAGGTAAGGCAACTGCAAGGAAGATAAAAGAGGTACTCACTGAGAGGTATAAGGGGGAATAAAAACTAGATTATCTACTCCTTGAAGTACTTGTATCCAGAGGCTAGAATTGCTGCACCTACTGCACCTATATGCTGGGAGTAAGGGGGTACTACTATCTTTCTACCTAGTATCTCCTCCAATGCCAGTACCATACCTCTAAGGAGACTACTACCTCCTACAAGTATTACAGGATCCCTTACATCTACCTCCTGAAGTTGCTGCTCGTATATCTGTTCTGCAACTGAGTGGGCAGCTGCAGCTGCCACATCTTTTGGATCGGCACCCTCTGCCAGAGCTGTAACTAGGTCCTGGATACCAAAGACTATACAGTAACTGTTCATCTTAATCTTTCTCCAGTCTCCCTCTGCAGCCATCTCTCCTAACTCCTGAAGGGACACCCCTAACCTCCTTGCAGTGATCTCGAAGAACCTTCCACTGGCACCTGCACAGATACCTCCCATGGTGAAACTGTCAGGTATGGCGTTGTTAAGGGAGATAGCCTTGTTGTCCATACCTCCTATATCTATAACTGTTGCCTCCCCCTCCTGTTTATCTGCTAGGAAGGCAGCGCCTTTGGAGTTTACAGTTAGCTCCTCCTGTATAAGATCTGCCTTGAAGTACTCCCCTACTGTGTGTCTTCCATAACCTGTAGTTCCTATAGTTTCAATATCCTCCATCTTTAACCCTGCCTCCTTCAGCGCCTCATCTACAGCCTCCTTTGCAGACTCTATAACGTCCCTGGTATAAACCCATCCCTTTCCAACGATCTCGTTATCCTTCATAACTATAGCCTTTGTAGTTGTAGATCCACTGTCTATACCTAGGCTAATACCCTCCTGTCTCTTTCTAACTAACAGTGCCTTTCTCTCCACTACAGTCACTAGGGCCTCCATCCTTGTTAACAGCTCTGATGCCTTGGTCCTCTCTGTAAAGGAGTACATAACAACAGGAAGATCTGTGTACTGCTGAATAAGTTTTCTAACCTCATTTCTCACAAGGGCACCCTCTGCACATCTGAAACATGTGGCTACAAATACAGCATCTGCATCTGTGTTCCCCTCTATAATGGACATGGCCCTTGCAAGCATAAGTTTTAAATTTGTAGAGGCTACATCAAAACCTAACTCCCTATTGACCCTCTCTATATAATCTAGATCTACTTCAGGGAATATTATCTCCCCTCCAACCTCCCTTGCAGCCTTTTCAATTTCCCCTTGAACTCCACTGTACTCAGGGCCACAGGTTAACTCTGCTATCTTCACTGTCACATTATCACCGTAGATGATAAATATTTATATAGGGAACTACATCTATAACGTTGCACTGCAATGATGAGTGCCGACTTCACTGATCTGTGATGACATCGGGGACAGCTGAGCAGTTATATTTCACTCTTTTTATAAATATCTTTCAATCCACTGGAGATACTATCACTTTTCTCAGGGAGTACCCTTTTGAGCAGGATATCTTATCTTTAAATACCTTTATAATCCTGTACTTCTCAGTTAAACCCTCTGGATTACATAGGAAGTAGTTCTCACAGACTATGTTGTTACATCTTATACTGTCAGATAGGGTTAAACCCTCTAACGCCTTCCTAGATTCTATCAGCATAGGTATCTCCTGGGACAGTTGAATCTCTACAACTTTAACTCCCCCTTCGTGGACGCCACAGGGATGATCTGCAGATCTAACACCGAGGATCCTGTACCTCCTCCCTACAACCATACCCTCGTGGCATATCTTCTTAGACTTACAACTTTCACACTCCTTTAACATTCCGTAATAGATAAACTCATTACCGGTCTTCGCCAATTTACTACCAATAAGTGTAATCTTCTTCTCCATGTCCATCTCCCTATAACTTTTTAACTTTACTGTTTAATCTCCTCTGCCTAATAAGTTCCCTCTCTATTTTTTCACCTGTACTCTTTAACCTACTGGATACACTCCTTGGAACGTTTCCATACTCAGACAACACCTTTGCTATACCACTTGCCAGTAGGAATATGGCATAGGTATGTTCTGACTTAGTTCTATGTATATGGTGGGGGTATATTTTTAACTGGTCGTAGGTTGTAAAATACTTGTCGATAGCATCTCCATACTTCTTTTTCAATACCTTCCTCATGTATACTAAAAGTTGATGAAGTTGTATAAGCTCATCTTTATGCATATCATCACCTAAATAAAAAATAGAGCTAATCACATCACATCCTCATACCTTAAGATCTTCAAGTTAGAGGGTTTTTTAGTTACGTATATTTCCCTCCCAATTATAACTAAATTAGAGTTTAGACCGTTGAAAAATCTATCTATTATCCTCTGGGTTATAGGGGCATCGGAGATGAGGAAGGATACCTCAGGAAGTAGATCCTCTGACAACTCCTCTATAGATAGTATCTTTTCAAAGGTTGGAGATATCAGTTTTATCTTATTAGTTCCCTCTATCTCCTTAATAGACAGCTGGATATATTTTAACTGTAAATCCTGATCTCCACTTTTGAATACCTTGAAGGTTAACAACTCCTTAGTAGAGTTGCCGTTATTGTTTAAACTATCTTTTATCACCTCTAAGGGAGCATCTCCATCCTCTCCCCTAGGGATATCCATCCCTGTATGTATCTGTTGGAGATACTGTTCCACTGGCACCCTCAACCTTAAATACTTCAGTACCTCCTTCTTGGAGAGTTCCTCCACCTCCCTGCCCTTAGGAGCCCTTGCTATATAGTCTATATCACACCGCTGAAGGGACTCCTTCAGTATAAGTTCCCCTCCTCTGTCACCATCGATAAATATAGTGGTGATCTTCTTCCTGGATAACTCCACTATAGTCTTAGGTATAGAGGTGCCTCCAACTGCTATTACATTTTTAATCCCACACCTTAGTAGATTTAGAACATCTGCCCTTCCCTCTACTACTATTATACTGTCTGAACTGTCTATATTGGGACCTGCAGGTAACTTCTCTTCACCGTATTCCACTATCTCCCTAGTTCTAATATACTCCCTTATCTCCTCAGCTATGTCCTGGATATCAGTCATACTGTTCATAAGTGTTTCTAAAAGCTCCTTTGCCCTGTTAGTGATATACTGACGTTTCTCAGCCCTAATATCTCTTATATCCCTTACCTCTATCCTAGCTGCACAGGGGCCTACCCTATCTACAGTCTCTAAGGTAGCGGCAATAATAGCTGTCTCGATTCTGTCTAAACTAGAGGGGAGGATTATCTTTGCATAAGATTTTCCGTCGTTGTCGTTGATAACCTCCACGTCGATACGTCCAATTCTACCACTCTTCTGAAGATCCCTTAGATCTAGATCCCCACCGAGTAATCCCTCAGTTTGACCAAATATTGCACCGATTATATCATTTTTTTCCACGTATCCATCTGCAACAAGTTCAGCATATATGACGTACTTGGTAGTGCCAAAATCCATATTATCATCCCTCCGTGATGCCCACAAATCTCGCTTTATATATTGATAGTACTATAATCTATTTAAATTTTAATAAAATCTCAAGGATTTAGCTAATTATTAAAAAACAATATATTTATAGTCTTTTAAATATAGTATTAGAAAAATAAGGTGAGACAATGGATATAGACGTTAAGGAAATAGTTAAAAAGGAACCTATCTACAGTGGTAAGGCTAAATCTATATACGAGATAGACGAAGATAGAGTACTTATAGAGTTTAGAGACGATATAACTGCAGGGGATGGAAAAAAGAGAGATGTAAAGAAGGGAAAGGGGCACCTTAACGCCCTTATATCCTCAAAGTTGTTTGAGGTGCTGGAGAAGGAGGGTATACCTACCCACTATCTAGGCTATATAGATCCTGTATACATAGTTGCAAAGAAGGTGGACATTATACCTATAGAGGTGATTGTAAGAAATATTGCAGCGGGAAGTCTATGTAGGAGATATCCCTTCAAAGAGGGGGAGGAGTTAAAAAGACCTATTGTAGAGTTTGACTACAAGAGTGACCAGTATGGAGATCCTATGTTAAACGAGGATATTGCCGTTGCCCTAGGTATAGCTACTGAGGAGGAGTTGAAGAAGTTGAGGGAGTTGGCCCTGAAAGTAAATGACGTACTTAAGAGGTTCTTCGATGAGAGGGGGATAATACTTGTAGACTTTAAGATTGAGGTGGGAAGGACAAGGGATGGGAAACTTGTAGTAGCTGATGAGATAAGCCCAGATACTATGAGGTTGTGGGATAAGGAGACTAGGGATGTGTTGGACAAGGACGTATTTAGAAAAGATATGGGGGATGTTCTAAGTAAGTACGAGATCGTGGCAAAGAGGATAGGGTGTATATAAAAAAATATAACTAGGGAGTTATAATGTACAGGGCTGTAATAACTATAAGATTAAAAAGAGGGGTGTTGAATCCAGAGGGTAGGACTATCCTGAGGGCCTTAAACTTTCTTGGTTATAAAGAGGTTAAGGATGTGGACACCTTCAAGTGTATAGAGCTCCTTGTTGAAGGGGATGATAAGGATAAGATAAGGGAGAGGGTTGAGGAGATGTGTAGGAGATTACTTGCCAACCCTGTTATCCACGACTACTATATTGAAGTGGAGAAAATAGATCAATAAAAATTTTAAGTGTTCATACCTCTCCAGAAGTTGAGGTATGACTCTACCAGTTTAACTCCTGCATCTGTAAGACCTTTCTTACCAATTAATCCTACGTTTTTCAAAATAACTAAACTTTTCTTTATTTCGTCTATAGTTAATGGGAGCAATTTAGCTAGGAGTATGATCTCGTTCTCCTTATGTGCTCCAATCTCGCTTTTTTCCCTCCATACCCTGTCAAACTCTTTCCTGTTGTTGTATATAGCCAGTAGTATATTGAAGGTAGTGGGAGTTATTGCAAACTTTGTAGATAGAAGTTCCTGTACCTTCCCCATCTCCACAGCCTTTTTTACACCCTCTCCAAGTTCTGTTAAGATAAGCATCTTATTCTGTAGCTCTCTTATCAACCCTTTAGACTCTGCCTCATTTAAGGCCTTAATAATTGCCTCCTCCTCACCACCAACATGTTTCTGTATAAGCTCAACAAGTTCGTCCCTGTGGATATACCTCTTTACAGGCATGTTTATTAAGGCAGATATATCGTACTTAGTTAGATAAGGTTTCCTCTTAATAGATCTTGTGAACTTCAGTAGGAAACTACCTTTGTCTGTAATACCCCTGTCTACTACATTCTCCTCCTTACCCTTTAATACCCACTCAGCAATAGGGGTATCGTTGTGTTCAGGGTAGGTAATAGCCTTCATCCCATCTGTAGTTACTGTTCCTAAGTCCTTAATTTTTTCACCAAACTCTGTCATCCAGTAGGTGTCCTTATTCTTTATAACCTCTCTCCTTATCAGTTCCTTGAACTCTAAAGTGTGGAGGATCTCTCCCAGGTCTTCAATACCACTTCTCTTTCTTATCTCCTTGTATGTAGGTAGCACCTCTGGGTTGGTCTCATACTTCTCCTTGATAATCTCGATAGTTTTTAAAACTGTAATCTCCTCCTCCAGTACATAGACAGGTGTTATCTCCTGATAGGTTTTACCTATCTCATTGTAGGTGTTTAACATGGACTGTCCTAACGCTGTAATTTCCCCCTTTTCACAGAAACCACTGTCTACCATCTCTTCACTGAAATCCCCTCTCCTCATTGCATCGAAATCTTCCTTCCTCAAAATTAACGCCCTAGTTAATTTAGGGACCATGGAGGCTATCTTCAATACCTCCTTAAGTGCCACTGTTGTGGCGAAGGCCTTACCTGCTTCAGTAGTAGGGGATATGCTCAGTAGCCTCATAGCCTGAAGTGCATTTAATATATTGTCCCCCTGTTTCTTGGTGTTCTTGTAAGTTATAAGTTCATCGTAGAGACCAATCTTTGGCATACCCTTTACAAAGTTCAGTATGTCTGGGGTTAAGTATACAACTGGATGGGATTCCCTGTAGATATTAAGTATCTCCTTTCCCACTTCAGTTAATCCTTCAGAGTCTGCCAGATATCTCTCTAATAGTAAACTGTTCCAACTCTCTGGGACATAACCTGTTTTGTCCAGGAGTTCCATAATCTTGATTATCTCAGAGTTTATGTATACATCAGGTATCTCCTCTATAGGTATCTTGTCGATTAACTCTAACATTCTCCTTCCCACATCTGTAAAGGTAATGTCCCCCCCAGATATCTCGATAAATCCTAGAATAAACAGTTCTGCTATTCTTACCTCGAACTCTTCAGGTAGTTTACTTTTTAACTCCTCCCTTTTACTTACATCCTTCATAAGTTTCAGTATCTCTAGATGCCTCTTCTTTAGAAACATTCCACCACCTTTTTAAATTTTTAAATTTGTCCACATTAAGGTTCTATATATAATTTTTCCTTAAAAATAGGACTAACTATGGTTTATAGGGAAACTTGGCAACAATATCCATGAAATCCTCTTCAGTGATGTACTCCCTCTTCCCTATCTTAAATACCTTCCTCTCCATAATTCTCCCAAAGGGGATAACTGGGCATCTCTTCTCTACACATATATCTAGGATGTCCTTTAGGTTCTCCTCCCTAGTACATAGGATATAAGTCCCTAAATATCTAGTAGAGCGGGGATAAGGTAGGGCAGTTATTTCAACCCCTACCTTGGCCTTTACTATCATCTCAAGTATGTTACATAGCCAACCTCCTCTGGAGGCATCCTTACAGGCGTTAACTTCAATGCCCTCCTCCACTATACGTAAAAATGTACAATACTTGTTTTTAGCCCTCTGGATTCTCTCCCCAATATCCCCCTCTACAGGATGTCCTAGCATAAGTACAACATCTCCAACCTGGGCACCTCCATCTGTAATTACCCTATCCCCTACTAACTCACCAAATACTACTACAGATATACAGGAGTTTAAACCTTCTTCACTCTGGGTGTTTCCCCCAAGGATTGGAATGTCCAAACCTAAGGACTGTCTCCTCAGACCCTCTATAGCCATCTTTATCTCTTCCTCACTCTGGGCCTGTATTGCATTTAAGGCGTAGAGAGGTCTTGCCCCCATGGCTACAACATCACAGGATGTATGTATAAGGGCAGTTTTTGAACCTAACTTTAAGGGATATGGTCCCTCCATGTTTATTACCTTCCTACCTATAACTACGCTGTCATCCCCTGCCCTAATACCCCTTACTAGATCCTTTACCTTAAGATCCATATCCCATAATTTTTTTCTAGGATAGTGGGTCTCCATCATGTGTTTTATGGCGTGCTTTATCTCGTACTCTATTCGTTCCATGTTATCCTACCCCTAAAAGCTCTCGGGGGAGGTTATCTACTGGTAAGGTGTTACTTTAAAATATATCCTATAGCTTGGCCGAAACTTATACCTCCGTCTCCATTTGGCACCCTACTGTGATAGAGGAATTTAAAACCCTCCTCTTCAACTCTCCTTTTCACCACCTGAGAGATTATACTGTTGTAGGATACTCCTCCAGTGAGACCTATATACTCTACACCCTCCCTCTCCCCAAACTCTACAGCCATGGAGGAGAGACCCTCACCTATAGCTAGATGGATATAGAGCCCTATGAATTCCCTCTCATACCCCTCTAACAGCATGTTGTAGGCCCTGTAAACTAGGTCGCTGGTAATAAGTCTACTGTTCTTTATCTTTATATCCTCTCTTACTATCTCTAGACATCTCCTATACTCCCTGTCTCCATAACCTCTAGATCTTACAAAACTCTCCAACCTTATAGCAGGTTCCCCATCGTAGGTTTTTCTATGACAGATGGAGAGCATGGCAGATATAGCGTCTAGTACTCTACCACAGGATGTAGTCTCTATAACGTTTATCCCCCTATCTAGCTGGAAGAGTATAAGTTCCAAGGTCCTATAATCCAAGATGTTATAGCTCCCTATAAACTCTAGCAACTCCTCCCTGTTTAGTCTCTTGTAGAGTATAGCCATTAGCATCCTAAGGGGATACTCTGTACATAAATCTCCACCAGGCATGTACTGCTCCTCCAGGTGCCCTAGCCTCTCTATAGTGTTGTCCCTGTATATGAAGACCTCACCACCCCAGATCTTATTATCCTCTCCATAACCTATACCGTCTACTGCAATAACTATAGATTCCTGAAAGTTGTCCTCGTCTCCAAGGAGGGAGTAGGTGTGGGCCTTGTGGTGTTGTATGCTGTAGAGTTCTGCATCAAATCTCTCTGCCAACTCCTTAGCCAGCCTTGTAGAGTTATAACCTGGGTGTAGATCACATACAACCCCGTGGATATCTCTAGTGTCCGTAATCCTCAGTAGGTTTTCTATCCCCTCTCTCAGGAATTTAAACGTCTCGTACTTTGAGGTATTGCCAATGTGCTGAGATAGATAGAATCTGTTACCCTTTACTAAACATGCCGTTGAATTCATCTCAGGACCTACTGCAATTATGTTCTCCCTGTTTTCCCTAATATCCCTGTGATTTAATACTACAACAGGTTCTGGGACGTATCCCCTAGACCTTCTGAGGAACACCTTTCTACTGTTCACCTTCTTCACTACACTGTCGTCACATCTATTTACAATCTCCCTGTCGTGGATTAAAAAGTAATCACTAACACCTTTCAACTTCTGAACTATCTCCCTGTTGTCTTTGACCATAGGATGTCCAGGGAAATTTGCAGAGGTCATCACGTAGGCCAGGGCCTCTGAAGACTCCAAGAGGAGGTAGTGTAACCCAGAGTAAGGTAGCATGACCCCTACTGTATCTAAGTTGGAGACGTATCTTGAGAAGTAACTACTATAATCCTTTCCCTTCTTAACTACTACAATAGGTCTCCTTGGAGACTTTAGAAGCGCCCACTCTTCCTCTATCTCTGCAAAGAGTTCAACATCTTCCTCCTTAGCCATTACTGCAAAAGGTTGAGTAGGTCTATTTAGATTCCTTCTAAGTTTTAAGACAACGTCATCTCTATCACATCTACAGGCAAGATGGGTACCTCCAATACCTTTCACAGCTAGGATATTACCTTCATTTAGAAGTTTCACCCCCTCAACTATAGCATCGTCCCCCTGATACAGTATATTTCCATCACTGTCTAGCAAATACACCTTCGGCCCACATCTTGGACAGCAGGTCGCCTGGGCGTGGAACCTCCTATCTAGGGGGTTAGTGTACTCCCTTAGACACTCCTCACATAGGGGGAACTGGGCCATGGAGGTGTTATCCCTGTCGTAAGGTAGTCTCTTTACTATAGTAAATCTAGGGCCACAGTTTGTACATGCTATAAAGGGATATCTGTATCTCCTGTTCCCCCTGTCCCACATCTCCCTTAAACACTCCTCACATATAGATACATCTGGAGGTACTGTGCCAACACCTTCTCCCCCTCCACCACTTCCCTCTATAGTAAAACCTCTGTAATGGAGGGGGAGGTTGTAGTCCCCTATCTCTATTTCCTCTATAGAGGCTAGAGGGGGTTTTTTATCCCTTATATCCCTTAAAAAGTTCTCTATATCTTTCTCATTCCCATCTACTACTATCTCAACGTAATTTCCCATGTTCTTTACATAACCTTTCAAGTTGTTCTCCCTGGCTATCCTGTAGATGAAAGGCCTGAATCCAACCCCCTGGACTATACCCTTTACAACTATCCTCTTTTTCATAATCTATCCCTAACTAATATAATAGGTAAAGTATAAAAATAATAATCTTAAACTTTTTTTACTATTTTTATAACCTATTTTATGAGGAAACTATATGGAGAGAACTGTAGTAATAATTCCAACCTACAACGAGGAGAAAAATATTTTAAAGGTTTTAAAGGATTTAAACACTATCCCTGTAGATGTACTAGTTGTAGATGATGGAAGTACAGATAACACTAAAAAGGTTATTCAGGAGTATCTTAGTAGAGGGGAACATAGGAACAGGATATACACCATATTCAAGGAGAGGAATGAAGGTAAGTCAAAGGCCCTTAAAAGTGGGACAGAGTTAGCCCTAAAGTTAGGATACAACTACATTCTATTTATGGATGGGGACTATCAGCACAAGCCTAAGGACATTCCAAAGATGCTTAAAAAACTGAGGGAATGTGGAGGGGATGCTGTTTTCGGTATAAGGAAGTACTCCTCCATTCCTATCCACAGGCAGATATCCAACTTCCTAGCAAGTGTTTTTATGTCTATTCTTATATCCCTCTACGTAGGTAGGCCCTACCTCTTCAGGGATATCCAGTGTGGCTTCAGGATTATAAGGGCTGATCTCCTTAGGGATATATACTTCGGTGAAGGATACAGTGTAGAGCATTTAATCGCTATACAGCTAGCTAAAAAAGGGGCAAAGATATTGGAGGAGTACATCGATGTGGAGTATCATCCAGAGGCCCACTCCCATATTACTACCAGAAAGATAGTTGACGTTATGGTGGATGTGTTAAAATATATTATGTCAGATGTTAAGTCATTCTTTAAGGGAGATAGGATAGTTAAAGATAAAGTAAAACAGTGAGATTAATGAAGTATAGGGCGTTAAATAGAGAGGAGATAGAAAGTATAAAAAACACCTTAAGTTATTACCTCAGTAGGGAGGATATAGAAAATTTTAAATTCCAGCATCTATACCTCCTATACGATAGAGATAGATACAACGTTATCTACGCCACCGAGGATGTTTTAAAAAATCTTCACCTGTTTAACAGTATCTACGGGGCAGGGCTAATATTTGGAAATTTTAAGAGAGATAAAAACAAGGTTAAATTTACACTATCCCTAGAGGGGATGGATCTTATATCTAAGGACATCGTTAAAAACTACGCCGTAGTAAATAGGAAGGGAGAGACTCTCTTCCTATACGGTAGGGATATATTTTTATCCTCTGTTTTAGAGTTGAAAGGTGGGGGAAGACTGGCTATATTTAACGTAGATAGGGAGTTTCTCGGTATTGGTAACTACGGAGGAGGAAAGATCATTAAGAACGTTATAGATAAAGGATGGTATTTAAGGGAAGGGGGGTAAATTACTGTAAAAATTTTTTCAGTGATACTATGGAGTCTAAAAGACTTATAAGAAGGCTACTTATAGACATCTATAAAAATTTAGACGAGTACTCTAAAGACCTTATAAGGGCCTGTAACTATCATGTAAAGTTCCAAGGTTTACTCCTAGTAGATAGGGATACAGGGGAGAGGAGATCTGTAGAATCTCTAGAGGACTGTGAATCACTACCGTCCTTCAAGGTGGAGGATAGGAGGTATACCCTCAAAGGTGTTAATCTAGAGGATGTCCACAACGACACCTTGGAGATACTTCTATCTTCGGAGATATCTAGGGAGTACTCCTTCAAGGTAGACAGGAACTACAAGGTTATTGGACCTAACAGGGACATCACATACGAGCATAGGGAGAGAATATTGAAGTGGAACGAACTCTCTGAGGAGGAGCTAGATAAAAAACTTGACAGGTTCTACGATATTGTGGAGAGAATAAGTGAGGAGTTAAGGGAGGTAGAGGGGATGGAGAACTACAACTTTATCGTATACACAGATATATTCATGGATTTAGATATTGTGGAAAATATTGTAGAGAGAGACGGGGATATGACTATCATATGGATACATCCCCTCTACCTCTTCTCCAGTGAGAGTGTTTTAAAGGGTGTTATAGCCTATCAGTTGTCAGCCTACAACAGGAAGATATTGGAGGAGTTCTACAGGGATATTTTAGAGTACTGTAGGGAGTACAAGAGACTCTTTAACAAGAACTTGAATATTCTCAAGAAGATTAAGGATATCGCCATAAAGAGGAAGGATAAAGAGGTTATGGACATTATAAGGGAGATTGAAGAGATGTAACTTTTTTATAACGTTAACAGAAGTAGGGAAAGGTGACTCTATGTTCCAGATAAAGGCGAGAGATGGGTTGGGAAAGATTGGGAAGTTAGAGATAAGGGGTAAAACAGTTGAAACTCCAACACTAATGCCTGTTATACATCCAAATCCAGAGAAACAACTTGTCCCTATGGAGAAGATTAAAAAACTTGCAGATGTGGTGATTACAAACTCCTATATTATATACTCTAATCCAGAACTTAGAAAGGCTGCCCAGGAGAAAGGGGTCCATAGTCTTATAGGATTTGACAAAGTAGTGGTCACAGACAGTGGCTCCTTCCAACTTAGTGTATACGGAGATATAGACGTGGAACCCCTGGAGATAGTAGAGTTCCAGGAGCAGATAGGGGTAGACGTGGGAACTATACTGGATATCCCTACACCTCCCTATGTAGATAGGGAAGTTGCTGAAAGAGATGTAGAGGAAACTATAAGAAGAGGTAAAGAGGCCCTTGAGTTGAAAAAGAGGAAGAATTATAGGATGCTCCTAAATGGAACTATTCAGGGGTCCACATACATGGATCTAAGGAGAAGATGTGCAGAGGTTATGGGTAGTATGGACTTTGACATATACCCTATAGGTGCAGTTGTGCCCCTCCTGGAGAAGTACGACTATAAGACCCTTGTAGAGGTTATCCTAAACACAAAAATGGGACTGCCCACTAACAAACCTGTCCATCTCTTTGGATGTGGCCACCCTACACTCTTTGCCCTCTCTGTTCTCCTGGGATGTGATCTATTTGACAGTGCCGCCTATGCACTCTACGCCAAGGACGACAGATATCTAACAGAGTACGGTACTTACTATCTAGAGGATTTAAAGGATCTTAAACAGTTCCCATGCTCCTGCCCTGTATGTAGTGAGTACTCCCCAAGGGAGTTATACAACATGGAGAAGAGGGAGAGGGAGAAGTTACTGGCAGAACATAACCTCTATGTAAGTTTCGAGGAGATGAGTAGGGTAAAGGAGGCTATCAGGGAAGGTTCCCTCTGGGAGTTGGTGGAGTTAAGGTGTAGATGTCATCCAAGGTTGTTAGAGGCCTACAGACAGGCTTTAAAGTATGTGGAGTTCATAGAGAAGTTCGATCCTGTCACTAAGAAGTCTGGGTTTTTCTACGGGGGATACGAGAGCCTCTTTAGACCTGAGGTTATAAGGCATAAGGAGAGGATACACAGGATAAAATTTGAGAAGATATTTATAACTACAGTGTCTAAAGATGTGGAGAAACCTTACAGTGAGAACCTTAACATCCCTCCAAGTGACGTAGATGTCCTTGTAAAGGATGACGTATTTGGGCTGATACCACTGAACATAGATATTATCTATCCCCTACTACAGAGTGAGATACCTGAACTTTACGATGTTGAGAGGGAGCACAATAAGAAGTTTGTAAAGGAGTTTATGGAGAGATACAGAGAGAAGATTATGGATATTGTTACCTACAACTACTATATCAGCTACTACAACTCTAGGGAGAGTAAAGAGAAGATAGACAGAGATATTATAAGAATAGACAGGATGCTCCAGTATCAGTATGGATTTAAAATACTTGATGAAGAGATTGTAAAAAACTTAGAGGTAAG
>DQUI01000033.1 GCA_015662355.1 Methanothermococcus okinawensis | reverse complement strand
GGGGGGTATGGAAAAACCCTGGGAAAATCTTGAGGGGGTATACGAAATCCGCCGGGGGGTCAAGGTTTTATATTATAAGAAAACAGAGGGGGTCCATTTTATATTATAAGATAAAGAAAATTGGGGGTGTGGATTTCGTCATAGGGAAAAGAATAAAAAAATTTTAAATTCTTGGGGTATTACTCCTCCTATCTAGTAACTCCCTTCTCTTTGCATCGTTCCAGTTGGAGACGTTCTGTAGATAGCCAGTTATCCTACTGTACCTCTGGATATTATTACTACCACAGTAAACACATCTATCCTTTAAACCTGCCATTGTTCTACCACATCTCTCACATATACTTAAGTTCTTTGTATACGTCCAGAAGCCTATGTTAGATCTCTCTGCTATCTTCCTCGTTATATCCATAAGTACCTCAGGGTCTGCGTAGGCCTCGATGTTCCAGAAGTGGGTAATATGTCCGCCGTTACACAGGGGATGGAACCTCTCCTCTATCCTTACCTTCTCCCCTATAGATACTGGAGCATCTACTCTTACATGGGAGGAGTTAGTATAGTACAGTGTACTCCCGTTAGAGAGATCTCCGTTTACAACAGATTTACACTCCTCCCTGTAGTACCTGTAATCTAACCTGGCGAACCTCCCTGCAGTACTCTCCGCCGGGGTCTGGGTTACACTCCACCTGAGACCTGTCTCCTCCCTTAACTTATCTGCATACTTTCTCATGTATTCAATTACCTTCTCTCCAAACTTACATGCATCCCTGGATTCATGGAGTTCCTCTCCTATGTGATACTTTAGAAGTTCATTTAATCCAACGAAACCAAAGGTCTTAGTGGTGTTCTCGTATCTGTAGTACTGCTCTCCGTTGAACCTCTGAGTTAAAAATGGTAGTATTCCCCCTTTAAGGATCCTCTCAGTTATCTGATGTTTTATATACAACGCCCTCTTAAGTATCTCCAACTTCTCATGGAGTATCTCAAACAACTTATCGTCATCCCCTTTAGCCTCATAAGCTACCCTTGGAAGGTTGAGGGTATACCACTGCATATTTCCAGTTCTTAAGGTGTCTGTCTCCACATCTCCCTTCCAGTCTCCACTTAGTCTGGTCCTACAACCCATGGCGTTAGTGTTCTCCACCTGCCATTCAGGGAACATGTTTATAAAGTAAGGTATTCCCCACTTACTACTGAGCTCATGTAGTTTTAACATAAGATCCCTATTTCCATCTTTAAATGCCCCCTCTCTCAATTTTACAATGAAGTTTGGAAAGAGGAAAGGCTTTCCTACGGCGTCCCCCTCCATCATCACATCTATGAGAGCCTCTAAGATAAGTTGAGCCTCCTCCTCATACTCCTCGTAAGTACCTCTTACTCCCCCTGCAACAACAGCTTCCTTATCTCTTAAATACTCTGGCACCTCTAACTCCAGGTTTATACTACTGAAGACAGTTTGCCCACCTCTCGCCACGTACATCTGATTCATCTCGTAGATGAACATCTGCATAAGTTGTTTTATCCTACTGTAGGACAACCCCCTCATATAGGGGGCTAACCATATGTTAAACTCGTCAATGGACTGGCCTCCACTCATTTCACACTGGGCAGCACTTAGGACCTTAGCTGCATGCTGTATTGCAACCTCTGGATGCTTTGCAGGTTTAGAAACACTGGTGTGTCTTCCAGTCCCATCTACCCTTAACCCGTACATGAAGAAATTCCTTAAGTCATGTTGACAACATACAGGTCTTATTGCAGCGTACTCCAGGTCGTGAAGATGAATGTCTCCCCTCATATGGGCATCTGCAATATCCTTTGGGAATATCTCCAGGAGGGCGTACTGCTTCATTGTTTCGTCTGCAACCCACTTATGTATAGACTCTGGGTTGTGCATAAGGTTGGCGTTCTCCCTACACCCCTCATTTATAAGTTTTTTAATGTCGTAAATAGGGATACCTAACCTTGTATGTTTAATCCTGTACTCCTCTAACCCGTACTCTATCAACTTTCCATTTACCAGTTCCCTTATCATAGGTGCAGTAATATACTTAAGGTTAAGTTTCTTTAGGGACTTTTCAATCTCGTCCCCTATTCTCTCTGCAGTTTCCCTGTCAAGACCAGTTTCATCTATAAGTTTTCTGATAATCCTGTTTTTATCGAAAGGTTGAATCTCGTTGTTAGAGGTTCTAACTAATAGATTATTCTCCTCCCTATATCTCTTCAGGTAGTTACTGTTATTTTCCCTGTCAATCTCCTCTAGTAGTTCACATATAATCTCTTTAATCTCCTCAGTAGTTATACCGTCGTATAACCTAGAGTGAAGTAAGGTGAGTATTTTACTTATATGTTTAAAATCCACCTGGGAGTCCAAAAGGGATTTAACAACTTTATTTACATCGAACAACTCCCTTACACCATTCCTTTTAACAACGTAGATCTTGTAATCTCTATAGGATTTACTACTTATCATCTTACCACCAGGTTAAGGGTAAAAGAGTATGAGAATAACTAGGATTACTAGTTATTAATACTTTTTTAATTCTAAAATCCCTATTTTCAAATATTAAAAAATTTACACCTATATCTTATCCATCTCTCCTCCTGTTTAGGAAGGTATGCCCTATATGTAAGGTTATCCCACATCCCTAGATATCTAAGGATCCTAACAAGATCTAAACCTAATGTTCATATAGCTGTCACATAACAACTTCACATACTTCACCCTCTTCTCCAGATAGATAATAGAGTTGTACTAGAGTGTTTCCCGTTTACTTCACCTTTCTAAATTTTGCAATGAAGAAGGGCTCATCTGGGGGATGTATTCTCAGAGTCCCCTTTATCCCCCCCTCTTTTATGTTTATACCCTTTGCCCCCTCTATAAAATCACTTACATCTAGTAATTGGACGTCGTCCCTTCTGTCTAATATGTACTGGACTACCTCCTCGTTCTCCTCCACCTCCTGGGAGCACGTACTGTACACCAACTCTCCCCCTACTTTAAGGATGTTGAGACCTATATCTAACATCCTCTTCTGTCTCCTTGAACAGTACTCTATATCCTTTTTAGTGATCTCTCTATTTCTCCCCTTAACAGGGTTTCCTGTACAGGGGGCGTCTAGGAGTATCTTATCATAGTACACCAGGTGCCTATCTAACTTGAGGGCATCCATATTTAGGATCAGAACATTTTTGATACTAAGTCTATGGACGTTAGAGGATAAACTCCTTAACCTCTCCCTATGTAAATCGTTAGCTACAATAATACCCTGGTTATCCATCAGCTGAGCCATGTGGGTAGTTTTCCCTCCAGGTGCTGCGCACATATCCAATACCATATCCTCACTGGAGGGGTTTAATACAAGAGGTGGTACTGTAGAGGAGATACTCTGGAGATAGTAGTATCCAAAGAGATACTCCTGGGTACAGCCAGGAGAGTAGGGAGACTCCACTATTTTAAACATGTAATCTAAATAGGTGTCCTGGAGTACTATCCCCTTAGCCTCCAATCTATCTCTTAACTCCTTGGGAGATATTTTTAAAGTATTTACCCTGAGATACTCCATAGTTTATCCCTTTTTACTAATTTTACTTATAGGTGGAAGACCTCTATTAATATGATAACCTTTAAGGTGGTCCCTGTGGGTTTAAAACATCTCATATCTATCAGGGATATTGGAAAGAAGGAGATTTTAAATATTCTGGAGGAGTCAAAAAAGATGGAAGACGTTCTCAACTCTAAAAAGACCTTAAAAATTATGGAGGGCAAAATACTGGCTACACTGTTTTACGAACCTTCCACAAGGACCAGGTTATCCTTTGAGACTGCCATGAAAAGACTTGGGGGTTCAGTAATTGGATTTACAGATATTAGAAATACCTCAGTTATGAAGGGGGAGAGTTTCAGGGATACTATAAGGGTAGTAAGTGACTACGGAGATATAATAGCTATAAGGCATCCCTGTGAAGGTGCTGCAAGGTTAGCCAGTGAGTACTCCTCAGTCCCTGTAATTAACGCAGGGGATGGTTCTAATCAGCATCCTACCCAGACACTCCTAGATCTATACACTATAAAGAGGGAGATTGGAAGGATAGATGGAATTACAGTAGCCTTCTTAGGAGACTTGAAATATGGGAGAACTGTTCACTCCCTGTGTTACGCCCTCTCCCTCTTTAAAGACGTGGAGATAAGATTTATATCTCCTGAAGAACTTAGGATACCTAGGGAGATAGTATGTGATCTCCTTGAGAGAGGTGTAAAGTTTCAGGAGATGGAAACTATAGACCTAGAGGGTGTAGATGTAGTTTACGTGACCAGGATACAGAGGGAGAGATTTCCAGATCCTAACGAGTATGAGAGGGTAAAGGGAAAGTATAAGCTTACCTTGGAACACGTTAAAGACAGAGACCTTATAATTATGCATCCCCTCCCTAGGGTAGATGAGATAGATCCAAGGATAGATGATCTCCCACAGGCTAAGTACTTCCAACAGTCCTTCTACGGAGTACCTGTTAGGATGGCAATACTGAAGATGTTACTGGATCAAAAATAAAAATGGTGAGAGTTTGTACGGTATACTTGTAATGGAGGACGGAACAGTACTAAAGGGTAAAGGATTTGGTGCTGAAAAGGAGGTTTTAGGAGAACTTGTATTTAACACCTGTATGACAGGATACGTAGAGGTACTTACAGATCCCTCCTACAAGGGACAGATCGTCACCATGACGTATCCCCTTATAGGGAACTACGGGGTGGAGGAGAGGTGGTACGAATCAGAGAGTATCAAGGTGGAAGGTTTTGTTATAAAGGATCTAACTGGAAAGGAGCTAGAGGATTTTTTAAAGGAGCAGGATGTCCCTGGCCTCTACTTCGTAGATACTAGGTTTATAACTAGAAAGATTAGATCTAGAGGGGTTGTAAAGGCCTTCTTAAAAACATCCTCTGAACCTATTGAAGATAGGGAGATTAAGAGATATATAGAGATGGCCAGGGAACATAAAGATCTCTCGGAGATGGATCTTGTGCCTACAGTATCTACAGGGAAGGTAGTTATCCACAGGGCTGAGGATGAAATGGCCAGGTGTGTCCTTGTAGACTGTGGAGTTAAGAGGAGTATTATAAAATGTCTCCTTGAGAGGGGATGTACAGTTATCCAGGTGCCCTATAACACACCCCCAGAGGAGATAATGAAATACGAACCTCACTTTGTACTTATCTCCAACGGGCCTGGGGATCCTGTAGCAGTTAAGGAGGCTGTGAAAACTGTAAAGTCCCTTATAGGAAAGATCCCCCTTACAGGTATCTGTCTAGGGCATCAGATCATCACCCTGGCCCTAGGTGGAGAAACCTATAAAATGAAGTTTGGACATAGGGGAGGGAATCAACCTGTAAAGGATCTAACTAGGGATAGGGTGTATATTACCTCTCAAAACCACGGTTATGCAGTGAGAAGGGAAACACTACCTAAGGATGTATCTGTATGGAATATTAACTTAAACGACAACACAGTAGAGGGTTTAATATCCAGGGATAAGGGTATCCTCTGTGTCCAGTATCACCCAGAGGGAGGTCCAGGTCCCCATGATGCAAGGCATCTCTTTGACGAGATGATAAAGTTAGGTTTAGAGGAGATAAAATAATTTTATAATCTCATGAATCCATTCTTTTTTATAAGATAGAGGTCCTCTATTCTAACACCAAAATCCTCTAGATATATACCTGGTTCAACAGTTATCACCATGTTTCGTTTCAAGGTTTTGTCCTCCTCTGCCTTTGAACTTATAGAGGGCTCCTCGTGGACACTTACCCCTACTCCATGGCCTAGGGAGTGTATAAAGTATCTCCTGTACTCACCCATAGCCTCCCTTGCCAACTTGTCCAACTCCCTTACTGGAACCCCCTCCCTGAGATGATCCTCCACTATCCCCTTTACCTCACTTACTAGCTGATAGATCTCCCTGTATCTACTGTTCTCCTTGAGAATTACTGTCCTTGTAATATCTGAACAGTATCCCCTATACACTGCTCCAATATCTATTAACACTATATTTTTAACAACGTCTTGAGAGGGCATACCGTGGGGCAGTGCTGTTTTCCTGTCTGATATTACTATAGAGTCAAAGGCTGGTTTTATACTTCCCATCTTCTTCATCATATACTCTATCTCTCCAGCTAACTCCATCTCTGTAATACCCTCTTTATTTAGACACTCTATTCCATACTCCATCCCCTTCCTACTTATACGAGATGCCCTCTTAATGAACTCTATCTCCCTCTCTGTTTTCACACTTCTCATCTCTAACAACTTCCTAGATACAACCTTATAGCCCTGGGCCAGATATTTTATATACTTTAATGGGAACGTCTCCTCAACACCGTCACATCCCCTAACTACATCCTTTATATCCTCCATGGGGGCGACCTCTATCTCCCTATCCCAGTCTTGGAAGCCCCTGTACTCCAACTTTGAAAGGTGGAGCACAACTTTTTCCTCTTCCCTGTTAAAGGTTAGAAGGGCGTTAGTAGGGGGATAGCTCTCCAGGAAGTAGTTTATATTCTCCCTAGTTAGTAGTACACATCTCTTTATATTCTCCTCCTCTAGATATGCTAGAAAAGTTTTTATCTTGTCCATCTTTTCACCAATCAATGGGATAAATTTTTATAGTATAATAGACTTTTTCTATCTACTTAGACAATACTAAGTTGGTGATAGGATGGGAGTATGGCAAGGTGGAAGTAGGAGAAAACCCTCAGGAGGAAAGTATAAGAGAGCTGCTAAAAAACGTAGAAGGGAGATGGGTAGGGAACCTACAGAGACCCTTTTAGCAGAGGACGTTAGAATAAAAATAATAAGAACAAGGGGAGGGAATGAAAAAATTAGACTAAGGAGGACAAACTACGCCAATGTAATGGATCCTAAGAAAGGGGTATGTAAGAAGGTGGCAATACTAAACGTAGTAGAGAACGAGGCTAACAAACACTACATAAGGAGAAACATTATTACAAAGGGAGCTATTATAGAAACAGAGATAGGTAAGGCAAAGGTTACCTCAAGACCTGGACAGGACGGGGTAGTTAATGCAGTTCTCATAGAGTAATCTCACTTCTCCTCTTTATCCTTAATCTCCTTTCTAATCTTGTAGTAGTGATACTCCACAGTTTTTATATTCAAACCTGTTATCTTGGCTATCTCCCAAGGTTTCTTGTCTATATACTTTGCAACAATTTCCCTTATTTTAGAGGGTCTTCCTACCCTTACCTTTAGAGGTTTAACAGTTAAACCGATCTCCTTTAACGCCTCTATAAGTTTTTTCTTAGTACGTCTGTACTTGGAGGGAGGTAGATAGATAGTACTAACGTTGGTGTTTTCCAGAAGGTATATGATGAGATCCTTGGATAGTTCTGTATTTATATAGATCTCCTTCTCCTCTCCTAAGTCCATATTTTTTAACTTTTCAATAACCTCTTCAGGGGACTTCCCTCTAACTTCTATCATATAGGGATCACCCTCTCAGGGTAAAGTTTTAAATAATGTTAACTCTAATAGAACAATATTAGTAATTTATTTATATCATTAAATATATAAAATTTATTTTTAGTCCGTATCAATATCTGGAGGTGGGACTATGAGGGAGATCCTCCTGTCAGAATGTATTGAAGTACTACAGAGGTTCAACTTTATGGTCTCACAGACATTTGGTAGATCCTGTTTTGACATACTGGCTAGAAGGGGTGTTAGGAAGTATCTTATAAAGGTGTTGAAAAACATAGACAGCTTAAGTTATGAACAATCTCTAGAGTTGTTGAAGCTCTCTAAAATCCTAGGTGCCACCCCCTTACTTATAGGTATGAGGACTAGAAACATGCCTATGGAGGACGGGGTAGTATACGAGAGGCACAACATAAAGGCTATTACACTTAATACCTTTGAGGCCTATCTAGAGGGAAATCCTCCAGTTGTCTATGCAGGACGAGGGGGTTTCTTCGTAAATATAGATGGGGAAACCTTAAGAAGTGTTAGAGAGAAGTTAAATATATCTATAGGGGAGTTGGCAGAGTACTGCAACGTGTCAAGGAAGATGATATACAAGTATGAACAGAACCTAGCAAACCCTACTATAGAGGTGGCCCTAAGGATTGAGGAGTATCTCGATACCCCTCTCATAAGAGGGATATCCCTTGAAGTAGAGGAGGAGATAGAGGATATAGGCTTAGAGGGTTATAGGAGGAGAAGTAGATCTGAAAGGGAGAGGGATTTCAAACTCTATGTAATAAGTATATTCCAGCAGTTAGGATTTAACACCACAGAGATTAAGAGGGCACCTTTCGATGCAGTGGTGGAGAAGGAGGATATTGAGGAGTACAACCTCTCTACCCTTCTACTTACTAACATAGAGGAGAGGGAAACTGAAGAGACAAGACAGAGGATGTTAATTGTAAATCAACTCTCCAGTGTATTAAACAGCAGTTCCCTTCTAGTCCTGGAGAAGGAGGACAGTCACAGTATAGACTATGTAAAGGCTATAAACATAAGGGAGTTGGAGAGAATGGAGGATGCCTCAGATCTACTGGAATACATAGCCAGTAAGTAAGGTGAAAAGGTGTCTATTTTTTTAAGAGATATTCACTTTCTAGCCCTTCTACTCTTAGGGTTCCTACTCTCCTATCTCTTAACTAGGTTTTTTATAAAGTTCATGGTAAATTACAGGTACAGTTTCGACCTACATAAGAGGGATAAGGAGAAGATCCCTGAGATGGGTGGAATTGTTCCAGTTTTAATTATATCTCTTTTATCTCTCCCCTTAGATTTTAAAGTGGCCCTTCTTCTCTTTCTCACTGGACTTGTAGGGGTCTATGACGACCTCTTTAAGTTATCCCCACTTAAAAAGATCCTACTCCTAGGTATCATAGGGGGAGTAGTAGGATATCTCCTCTTTGGACTTGATGTTAAAACCTTCCTTATGGTTTTAGGTGTGGCTATTTTTTCAAACTTCACAAATATGTTAGCTGGATTTAACGGGTTGGAGATAGGACTAGGGATAATCTCTGCATTTTTTTTAGGATTAATACTGTTACTAAATGGGGAGTATGAAGGTTTTAAGTTGATACTTCTCTTTATAGTCTCTTATCTAGGGTTTCTTATCTTTAACAGGTATCCTGCAAAGGTGTTTCCAGGGGATGTAGGTACCCTTCCAATTGGTGCCTTTCTAGTTACCCTTGCTATCCTATACTCTGTCCCTGAGTTCCTCATTATTATGATACCCTATATAATAGATGCATCCCTTAAGTATCTCTCTGCCGGCGTTACAAAGAGGGAGGATCACAAACCTACTAGGCTAGGAGAGGATAGGAAACTCCATGTAGATGGAGGTTACCTCTCCCTCCCAAGACTTATTTTAAAGATATGTCCTATGAGGGAGGATAGATTGGTCCTGCTCCTGTGGATAATAGGGGGATGTTTTGGAATCCTGGCTATTCTATGTAGGTTGATAAGGTGAAATGTTGAAACTTATGGATTTAAAAGAGCTGGGAAATATAGAGGTTGGTAGATTTATAAAAAGGGAGAATAGATTCCTGGGGAAGATACTTGTAGATAACAGGGAGAGAAGTTGTCATATAGCTGACACTGGCCGTCTTAGAGATATACTAGTTAAAAATAGGGAGATATGGGTGATAAAAAACAGGGAAGGTTTAAAAACTGACTACACTTTAGTAGGGGTAAATGTTAAGGGAGAGTGGGTACTTGTAAATAGCGCCCTCCACTCTAACATAGCCTATAGGGCTATAGAAAAAGGGGTGTTAGGCTATATACCTAAGAGGATTAGGAGAGAGGTAACATTTAAAAACAGTCGTTTTGACTTCTTAGTAGACAACAACACCTTTGTAGAGTTAAAGGGTTGCAACCTAGTTAAGGGGAACACAGGCTACTTCCCAGACGCTCCAACGAAGAGAGGTGTGAAACATCTCAAGGAGCTAATAGAGGCTAAAGAGAGAGGTTACAACGCTGTAATACTTATAATGGCCCTTAGGAGGTGCAACTACTTCCTCCCCAACTGGGAGACAGACAGGGCGTTCAGTGAAATGTTCTACAGGGCCCTTGAGAAGGGGGTGGATTTCAAAGGGTTTAGGATTAAGTTAGGGGAGGATGGAAAAGTATATTTAAAGTCCCCTTTAAAACTTGCCGTGTTGAGGTGATGCTATGATAGATGCCCACACCCATCTAGATGTTAGAAGTTTTGAAGATCTGGAGAAGATGGCCCTAGCTGGTATAGAGAAGGTTATCACCTGCGCCCACAACCCATACAGGATGAGTGTGCCAGAGGTCTATCTAGATCACTGGGATAGACTACTAGAGGTGGAGACTAAGAGAGGTGAAATGTCAGGGCTAGATGTTAAGGTAACTGTTGGAATACATCCTATGGGTTATCCTCGGGAGTGGGGCAGGTTGATAGAGGAGATGCCAAACTACCTAGAGGATAGGAGGGTTGTAGGGATAGGGGAGACTGGGCTCCACTATCTAAATAGGGAGGAGAAAAACCTTCTAAAGGAGCAACTTAAACTGGGGATGGAGTACAGTAAACCTGTGGTAATCCATACGCCGGAGAGGAATAAGGAGAAGGCCCTAGAGGAGATATTGAAGATACTCAGGGAGGTGGAGATAGAGGAGGACCTAGTAATGATAGATCACCTTAACAGGGACACTGTAGATCTTATAGACATGGAGGTATACGTCGGTTTAACAGTACAACCTATGAAGATAAGCCCAGAGGAGGCTGTTGAAATCATAGAGAGATACAACAAGAGGTTTATACTAAGTAGTGATCTTGGGAGTTTAAAGTCAGATATCTATGC
>DQUI01000032.1 GCA_015662355.1 Methanothermococcus okinawensis | reverse complement strand
TCTACGTTAGGGATTTATAATAAAAAAATCATAATTTTTTCTAGAATTCTTTTTTTAATCCTTATCCTCAATTTAAAAATCCCTCTATTTTCCCTATACACTAAAACATAGTGATACCATGGGTATCAATAGAGAGATTATAAACTCCATATATAAAGAGGGGCATCCCATAGCCCAGTATGGATTATATATGAAGAGGGCGAAGCCTTACAAGGTATTTAAAATACCTGTTGACTGTGGGTCAGTATGTCCAAATAAGGATGGTACCCTGGATACTAAGGGATGTATATTCTGTCCAAAGATGGGTAGACCTATAGGTGTAAAGTACTGTGACAGCAAGTACTCCCTAAGGTATCAGATAGAGATACAGATGGAGCGCCAGAAGAAGAAGGGGATAGAGAAGTTCTACATCTACTTCTACCCTGGGACAAACACCTACGGAGATCCTGAGAGGTTAAAGGAGTTGTGGGATCTGGCCCTCTCCTATCCAGAGGTAATAGGACTCTCCATAGGTACTAGGCCAGATTGTCTAAATAAGGAGGTCCTAGATATCCTGGAGGGTTATGTGAAAAAGGGTTACGAGATCTGGATAGATCTAGGTATTCAGAGTTTCCATAAAAAAACTTTAGACCTCCTAAATAGGAGACATAGGGTATCCCATATTGTAAGGGCTATACAGGAATGTAAGAAAAGGGATATCCTTGTATGTGGGCATGTTATTCTCGGGCTCCCTAATGAGACCTGGGAGGAGATGATGGATACTGGAGAGTCCCTCTCCATGTTGGGGATTGACGCCCTTAAGATATACCCTCTCGTTGTAGTTAAAGATACAAAGTTAGAGGAGATGTACTGGAGAGGGGAGTATAGAACCTTAGATAGAAAGCAGTATATAAAGATCCTCTGTGACTTCCTAGAACATACCTCTCCCTATGTACTTATCCAGAGGGTTTCAAAGGACAAGGTGCCTGGGGAGATAAAGGTATCTCCTGAGTGGGATTTAAGTAGATTGTCCATATTAAACGACGTTATTAAAGAGTTTAGAAGAAGAGGTACTAGGCAGGGAGTATATTATCAGGGATAGTATGAGATACGAGGTTGTGATCAGTTGTGCCTTAGATGGAGGATACAACAGGGCACCTATAGGGGTGCATTTTAGAGATAGAGATGTGAACCTTTACCTCTACGAGGGATCCCACACATATCAGATATTGAAAAGGGAGGATTACTTTGTAGTGAATGTTACCTCCCCCTATCTCATAGCTCAATCTGTATACGACGATGAGGGAAACTACTCCACTATAGAGTACAACAGTACTATTCTCCCCTATATCTCTGAGGCCTATAAGATATACGTTGTAAAAATTGTTAAAAGAAGATTTAAAGATCTTAGAGACGAGTACGGAGATACACAACTAATGGGAATCCAGGGGAGAATCCTCTTAGAGAGGGATATAAATAATCCTCCTCTAACACCTTACTCCAGGGCAGATGGACTTATAGTGGAGATGGCTGTGCTCTACTCCCGACTAGCTATTGTTAAAGGAGAAAAGAGAGAGGAGATAGTTAGGAGGATGAAGGAATATTTTGAGATTATTAAAAAAGTAGGGGATAAAAGATATATCCAACTGGGAGAGAGGTTTCTTGAGGAGGTGAAGAAGTATAAATAACTTTTGTTCTGATTTTTATAACAATAGGTATAATAAAATAGAGTCTCAAAGGTGTTAACCTGGGAAAAAAGTAGGGCCGGGACCGGGAATTGAACCCGGCTCGGGGGATCCACAGTCCCCCAGGATGGCCACTACCCCACCCCGGCCACTGATATCCTATTAAAAAGTGGTGCAGGGGGGGGGATTTGAACCCCCGAACCCCTATGGGACAGGATTCTAAGTCCTGCGTCTTTGGCCAGGCTCGACAACCCCTGCTA
>DQUI01000002.1 GCA_015662355.1 Methanothermococcus okinawensis | reverse complement strand
TGAAATTCCAGATAAATAATCCTACATCACTAAATACTTTATTTCCCTCTGAATCAAATCCTCGGAAAAATACTCCATTTTCCTTCTTATACATTTCAAAATGGATCTTTTGTAATCTATCCTTTATCTTTTCAAAGTCAGGGCTCTTACTGTATTCAATTAAAGACAGACCAAGGGTAGTATGTACTGTTATCTCTCCCTTCTTATGGGCAAGTATAGGTTTTCCGTTTATGAAAAACAGTTCAAAGTCATCTAAATCATCTAACTTTAACAACGTATCTATCTCTTTTTTTATTAGATCTTCTATTACCTTGTCCTTTATTACCTCTCCCTCCTTTACCCTGTTTAAAACCTTTTTAACGTACTCCTTCAATGTTAAATACTCTCTTTTTAACTGGTCCTCAAGTTTATCTCTAGATAGGTTGTGAGAGTTATCTGAAGAGGTATCTGTCTCTTTAGAGACCTCTATTTCTTTTTTTATTATAGGTTCTACAGTTTCTACCTTTGATATACTTGTTGTTGATATCTCAGATGCTAGGTTTCCTACTCCCTTTAAATATACCTTGCCACAGAAGTGACCATATACTACACAGGAGTAATAGATATATGCACCTATTACCCAGAGAGCCACAAGAGCCAATATACACGATGCTGACATTACCCCTATAATAGTAAAGACAACTAGGGAAACTATAAAGTAGATAACATTAAAAGCTATAATACTAGGCCATGTCTTTTCAAGTACCTCATATATAGTAGAGAAATCAAATAGTGAGGATATTTTATCTGTATAGAGGTAGTGGGAAAGGGCCACCTGAGATACTATTATAGATATTAGGAAGGATATAACAATAATAACAACTCCAATGACATCATTATCAGAGTCTAAGTTGAATATAGAGAAAAAAATAGCAAAAATTATAAGGAGTAAGATGAGAGACAGCCAAAAGAGAACAGTGGAATAAATAGAGTAGATAATAGATATTTTTAACCCATTGATGAACTGCCTAAGTATATTGAACTCAGGTAATCTGTTGTCCTTACCTAGGTATATAGATTTAATAACATCTCCCATATATCCAACTAATGAGATATTAAGTAGTGGCACAATCCCTATTAGTCCTCCTTTAAAAAGTTTTTTTATCCAATCTCTGTCTTTAAAGATATAACTGAAAGACTCTATTATAACTCCCATATTTTTGCCCTTAAGTATTTTCTAAATAAAATGTTTATCCCCCAAACTCCTCACACCATCTCTCATATCTCTCAATATCCTTCTTAGTTAAGGGGCTCTTTATCTTTTTAAATGCCTCCTGGAAGTCTTCCTCAGTAAGAGGTCTTATCTTCAACTTTCTCTTTCTCAGCTCCCTATAGGAGAGGTTAGCCATCTTATAGAGGTCCCTGTTCACATCCCTTATCATGTTCCATATAGCCCCTTGACATAGGTTCCTTATATCCCTACCTGAGTAGTACCTCTCTACACATCTCTCAGCGATCTCGTCTAATTTAACATCTAACTGAAGCCCTCTTGTATTTATCTTTATAATCTCCTTGGAAGCCTCCTTATCTGGCAGTGGGATATAGATCCTCCTTGGGAATCTAGACAGTACAGCCTCGTCTAGATCCCAGGGGGTATTAGTTGCTGCAAGGGTCAGTATAAGTTTATCACTTCCCTTATCCTGGAAACCATCTAACTCAGTTAACAAGGTGGATAGCATCCTCCTAGAGGCCTCACTGACACCTTCACTTCTCTTGGTTGTTAAGGCGTCTATCTCGTCTATAAACACTATACTTGGATGGAGTTCCCTTGCAACTTCGTAGAGGGCACTTATAATCTTGGAGGATTCACCGAAGTATTTACTTGTTACAGAGGATGCCTTCACGTTAAAAAATGTGGCGTCTAAACTTCCTGCACATGCAGAGGCTAGAAGTGTTTTCCCAGTACCTGGAGGTCCAAAGAGTAATATACCTCTCCAGGGCTGGATAGAGGTAGGTCTCTGAAGTGCAGATATTACTACAGTTTCCATCATAAGTTGTTTTACCTCCTTCAATCCCCCTATATCCTCCCACTTTATCTTGGACCTCTGTATTAAGTTGTTCTTCACAAACTCTTTGAATTTGTCTATCTCTTTCTCCACATCCTCCTGTATCTCCTGGGATTTATAGGGGGATGTTTTAGACTTCAAAACCTTCGATGGATTGAGTATCCCCCCTATATTATCTGCCACCAACTCCCACTTTTTAGCCATCTCTAAGTACATCTTCTCGTTGTATCTGTTGTACTTGGCCATCTCCCTTAATAGTTTGGCACATTCCAGTGCCTTCCTCCTGGCAACAGCCTCCTTTTTCTCCCTCTTTGCTATCTCATACTCTTTTCTGGCCTTTTTAAATTGGCCCAGGAGGGCGCTAGATAGATCAACCTCCAATATACCCCCTCCATGGATTAATCTACTTTATAAGCTTCTTTAGCTTTCTTTCAAAGTCCTCTCTTTCCTCTTCCTCCTCAGCTATCAACATCTTGGCGTCTTCAACCTCTAGCTCCCCCTCTTTCACAGCGTGTATTGTACTTAGTATTTCCTGAATCTCCCTATCCTTTTCCTCTGATGCTGAACTTAACATATCCTCTGTAATACCAAGGGCACTGTTTAACTTCTCCACTATATTTTCGTTGTCTATCTTCATATGGATTAGATGTCTCTCCAACTCCTGGGGTGACATGGACTTTAAGGTGTTCCATAGAGGTGTGGACTTTAAAATTTCCTCGTTTTCCTTTATTATTAAGAGGTTATCTATAAATCTCATCTGTTTATTCAGGAGGGCATGGGAGTTCTGTAGTTGTTTCTTCCTCTGGCTAAGGGTTTTTATCTTTGTAGCTATTGTTAACTCTTCACTTCTACTCTCTGTCTCTTTAGCCCTTTCAAATAACTTAGCAATATGTCTATCTATCTCTAATATCTCCTCCTCCAGTTTCCTGACCTTAACATCTAACTTTATCTTCGACTCCCTTATTTTATCTAAGGGCATATCCAAGGGATTTTTACTTTTAAAAAATAAATTTTTTAACTTACTTAGCATTTTTTACCCCCAGTTGTTATTCTATTTACTCTCTTTTTCCAACCTCTTAAACAGTTCCCTATCCTCCTCATCTACATCGAGGTTAAGGTTATTTACTACATCTTCACTGTCCATCTCTCCCCTTTCAACTTGTCCCCATGCCTCAAATATTTTTTTCTCTGCACCATCTGTCTCCTCCTCAAATTCATCTATCCTCATCTCAAAGACCCTGTTTAAATTCTCAACAGTCTCGTCGAACTCCTTACCGTCAAGTACAATATCCCTTAGTTTTGCCTCTAGAAGTTCAGGTGGGATATTCTTTATCTTGTTCCACATCCCTATGTTCTTTAACTCCTTCTCATACTTCTTAACGATTAGGAGGTTGTTTACAAAGTTGAATTGCTTTTGATAGGTCTGGAAACTTCTATACTTTAATTTCATCTCTACCTCGATACTCTTTATATCCTGGGCGAGCATCTTCTTTGTAAGTGTATCTGCACCAACACCTTCCTTGAATAACTCCCTCTTCTGCCTATCCAGGGATTTTATCTCTTTTTTAATCCTATCTAATTTACTCTTTAACCTTATTCTCTCTCCCTCTAAGTCCCTTATAGACAGTTTCTCCAGTGGATTTTTTTGGAATCTCCCTATTAATTTATCCCAAAAACCCATACTCTCACCTAGTTATTTTTTAACAGGACGTAACCAACATCTTTAATATAGCTAGTCTTTCCCTCTCCAGCTTTTCTGTACTCTTCAAATACCTTATTTACTATCCTCTCGTCCCCTACTACTTTTACAGCCTCCTCCCATGTGATATAGCCTTTTGTAAGTAGATTTTTACGAATGTACTCTCTTAATCTTTCAACTTTTTCCATGTCAAACTCTAAATTCATAAGGGGTCCAAATACCCTGGCATATTCGTCCATTTCGTTGTAGTAGATGTCTCCAGTTCCCACATCTAGGAGTATAAGGGCGATTTTTTTAGAGAGATATCTCCTTTTAAAGTCCTGGGAGTTTACAAATGTAATAACCTCATCCTCAAAGCCAGTTGGTGAGGCTATAATTAGTACTACCTTATCAACCTCTTCCTTTTTTCCCTCCTCTATTACCTCTATAATTTTAGCTAGGGATATAGGATAGATGTCAAAGCCCATTTTCTTATAGTTCTCCCTATTTGCTAAGAATATTCCCTTTAGGATTATTCTTGTCCTCCTACCAATAGGGAGGAGTTTTTTCTCAGATAGAACTGCCCTTATCTCTCTGTTTCTAGGGATATTTGGAATCTCCCCTAGGGGAGCTATCTCCTCAATAACCTCTACCTTAAAGGTTTTATTTCCTATAACAATACCCCTCCTCTTCAACTCCTCTAACCTCTTCTCCAGTCTCCCTATGAACCACTCCTCGTAGAATAGGGCACTCTCTGCCTTTACAAACCTTGTGCCCTCCTCTCTGTCACTTTTTATCTTAATTAAGATGTCACTTAACTCTTTTTTCTCAGATTCTAGAGTTTCTACTTTTTTGTTTAATTTATGGATAAGTTCTCTGTATTCCCTCTCTACAGATTCAATTTCCCTTTTCAGTTTCTCCTGGAGTTCTTTATTTTTCTCCCTTTCAATTTCCATTCTTATTTTTTCCTTCTTCCTTTCAAACTCTCTCTTTAACTCCTCAATCTTTGACCTCTCTAACTCCCTCTCCATTCTTAGAAAGTCGTGGAGTTTGTTTACATCGTCCTCAAGTTTTTGAATCTTACTGTCCACATTATTTATGAAATCTCTGAACCAGTCTATCTCCCTCATACCTCGAAGTATAGCTTCGTCCATCTTGTTCTTGTACTCCATCCACTTTGTTTTTCCGTAATCCCTCAGTGGAAGTCTCACTGTATGGTCCTTTATGATTTCCTCTACTCTATCCCCTATGCCGTTGTAGTACTCCTTAAGGAGATTTAAAGTTTCATCTGTATTTTTCCTGTTTGCCCTACTAATCTCCCTTAATATGTCTTCCACTGTCCAGATCTCAAATACGTTATATCTCAGGATATAATCTACAAGTTGAAGTTCCTTAGGTTTATATCTGTTAACACCTGGAAAGGATTCCCCGTTGTGATGGAAACTATAGGCCAGTATAGCCAGGGCCCACTCGAACTCCCTCCTTACAGCATTGTCGATGTCCCTTAAGAATCTCCCACACTCCCCCTCTTTATATCTTTCATAGTTCTCCTTTATTCTATTCCACAACTCCACCCTTTTCTCGTAGGGCTCGTATACGATATCGTATCCATCCCTTAGAACTCTAGTGGCCATTTGTCTTAACTCATCTAACTTTTTATGGTCACCTTCTGGAAAGAGACTCATAACGATCCCTCGATAAACAACTTCATATCCCTGTGGATCTTATTTTTTATTATATCTACCCCTTCACTGTACCCTTCTATCTCAAAGGTTACTAGATCCCTGTAGAGCCCCACTGAGATGGAACATTTCCCCTTCTTCGTGTAGAGTTGATAGTTCTTTATCCCCCCTATGGAACACTGATAACTTGCCCCTAATTTTGCCATAAGATAGTTTAAAAAACCTTCTATACCCTCTTTATTGGAAATACTGTACTTTAAGGTAGTCCTCTTTAAGGGGACTGATTTTTTTAACTCTTTAACCTGGTAAACCCTTAACTTTTCATCAGGATCACCTTCTAAACGGGATGTGATCTCCCTTATAAGTTCATCTATGTTCTCTGCCTCTACCAGTATAGCCATCTTTTTTATCTTTTCTATACTAGCCCTCTGGGACCACTTCTCTATCAGATAATCGATTCTCTTCCTCTCTGTATCCCTCTCATAGTCTATGACTAGTAGGTATTTCATACTTTCACAGTAATACTGTTTCCTTTTAATTCTATATAACGTTTTCGGCATTTTGGAGAATTGTTGTTTTTCACCATTTTGGATAAACCTATATAAACAACAGGGTACGAATTCCCTCCTGGGATTTATATAGGGGGTACGAATTTCTCCTAGGGTGGAAGAGTTTATACTATAAGA
>DQUI01000018.1 GCA_015662355.1 Methanothermococcus okinawensis | reverse complement strand
TCTGGGAGAGGTTATCCCCACTTTCTACAGATGCTTTTCTTACTTTCTCCACACTCTCCTCCTTAGGTTCCCTTATGAACAACTTCCTGTACTCCAGGGCTAGATGGATAATATCCCTCTTACTCTTTACCTCTTCAACTATGCCACTGGTGGTGTAGTGCTCTCCCTTCTCTAGGGAGGGGTTGTATCCATGGATAAAAGAGGAGGCATCTAATACCTTTATTGGGATATAGTCCTGGGATTTTTTCTGAGGTAAAAATAACCTCTTAGTCATTTCTATCCCTTAATTATGTTTAATAAAAAAGAGTATAAAAAAATTAGAATATTCTGTCTTTCTTCTTCCTGTAGATATATAATACAGCCCCTATAGACGCCAGTACTACAACTATTACTAAAATTCCAATTCCTCCGTAGATGTAATAGTTGTTTATATATGGGAACATGTCCTCTTCATTGGGAATACCATCTTGATCTATGTCTAGGGCAAGGGCCTTAGCCTCTAGAGCAAGTTTCTCTGCCCTGTCGTAGTCTCCCTCCTTAAGTGCAGCCTCTGCCTGGGCAAGTAGTGACTCAGCCTTTTCCACGTTGTACTTCAATTTCATCTGTAGGATAGTTAATCTGGCGTCTTCTATTATCTTCTCCACTTCCCTAGCTTGCTTACTTATCTCTATGGCCTTTCTCTTAGCCTCTAGAGCAAGTTTCTCTGCCCTGTCGTAATCCCCCTTCTTAAATGCAGCCTCTGCCTGGGCAAGTAGTAACTCCGCCTCTTTTACGTTGTACTTCAACTTTATTCTAGAGATTGTAGACTTGGCGTCCTCCAATATCTTCTTCAGTATTACCTCCCAGGGACTGAAGAGATATACCTTGGATCTGGAGGATTCTCTACTTCCTGCAACTATATATCTTCCATCTGGAGTTATTGCCACTGAGTTAACGTCTCCATCTGTCCAGTGATCCCAGAGCAACTCTCCCTCCTTGTTTAAAAGACATATTTTGTTATTTTTACTTCCAGAGGTGATATACCTTCCATCAGGGGTTACTGCCACTGAGTTAACCCCTCCATCTGTCTTATACCTCCAGGTTAATACCCCCTCCTTGTTGAAGAAGTAGACATGCTCGTCATCACTTCCTGCCACTACCTGCTCTCCATCTGAGGTTATTGCCACTGATTTAACACTTCCATCTGTCCAGTAGCTCCACAGTAACTCCCCCTCTTTGTTGAAGTAACACACCTGACCTGAGTCACTGTAGGTGTAGTACCTGTACTCACCACTTCCTGTAGCTATATACTTCCCATCTGGAGTTATAGTCACTGAGTTAACATCTCCATCTGTCTTATAACTCCAGAGGAGTACTCCCTTTTTATTGAAGAAGTATACATGGTCGTCGTCACTCCCTGCAACTACATATCTTCCATCTGGAGTTATTGCCACAGATATAACGTTTCCATCTATCTTATACTTCCATACCACTATGCCGTCCCTGTCCAGGAGGTATACGTTGTCGTCATTGCTTCCAGCAGCTATGTATTCCCCATCGGAGGATATATCCACTGAGTTAACTCCCCCTCCTGTTTTATAATCCCACAGGAGTATGCCGTCTACGTTGAAGAAGTACACGTGATCGTCATCACTTCCTGCAGCTATGTACTCTCCATCAGGGGTTATTGCCACTGATTTAACACTTCCATCTGTCTTATAATTCCTCAATACCTGCCCCTTTTTATTGAAGATATATACTCTCCCATTTTCCACTATAGTATAGGAGGTTCCACTTCCTGCAACTATATACTCTCCATCAGAGCTTATTGCTACAGAGTTAATATCACTTCCTGTCTCGTACTCCCAGAGTAAACCATCTTTTTTCTCCCCATATCCTAAATTTAGTAGAGTTAGTGCCAAGAGGAGTAAAAGCAACTTCCTCGTCATTCTACCACCTAGATCCATTCAAAGATTTAAAAGCCCCCTCTATTTACATCTCCCCATCTATTATTATATAAACCTTTTCTTATGTTAAAGAGCCTGATTAAGCCATACTTTACCTATTTTTTCCCCTGTAGTACTCTATAGATTTTAAAACAGAGGAGACTACCATCTCCCTAATATTCTTCACATCCCTTTCAAGGTTCTCCAAGATCTCGTGGCATCTCCTCCTAATACTGTCCCCCCTGTCTCTACTGTAGGGGCATATCTCCTTGTCCCTGTAGTACTGGATATTACACTCCTCCAATGCCTTTAAGATGTCCTTCTCTGAAACACTTAACAGGGGTCTTACTATAGTACACTTCTGTAGTTTAAGTTTAAATTCTTTAAAGTCAAAAGTATGTTCCTCAAAATCTTTTATAGGCTCTAGAACCTGTATAATATCTCCCTTAAAGATATTTGCCAGTATAGTGTCTGAGTTGTCCTCAAGGGTATGTCCAAGGCATATCTTTATCCTATCCCCTTCAACACCTCCCTCTACTAGCTCCATGGCAAAGTTAGTAAGTACATACCTTCTAACTATGGAGCAGGAGAAGCAGGGAGAGTATTCTATACCTGTGGAGTGATCTGAAAGTAGTATAGACATTCTAACTACATCCTCAGGGAAGGATACAACCCTATGGGGGATATTTAAGGCCTCACAGTGTTCCACTATCATCTTTACGTTACTACTCTCAGGGTGCCAGGGCCTAATGCCCCCTATATTCACATCTACAGTAACTGCGTATATCTTGACTCCAAATCTACGTCTGTAGGATTCTAAAAGGTGAAGGAGTGCTAAGCTGTCCTTTCCCCCACTTAGTCCCACTATCAACACATCCCCTGGAGCAATTATTCCATACTTAGATACATATCGCCCCATCTTCTGGGATATGAGTTCGTAACTCTGGGAGTATACAACAGGTATGTTGAATATCTTCTCAATCTTTTCTTTTTTAGTTCTAGAGAGTCTAGCTAACCTTCTACTGTTTACTATAATCTTATCCCTCCTAATAGTTAGATAGGAAGGGTTACAGTACCTTTTTAACTCCTTAATATCTATATCCTTCAATATCTCCCTCTCCTTTATGGAAAGATTTAAATAGTATGAGGTATACCCTCTTTCTAATACTGCTATTTTTACGGGCTACTTTTTATATAAACATTTAAGGAGGTTATCTATATGCCTGCTCCAAGGTATAGGTCTAGGTCCTTAAAGAAGGTCTTTAAGAGAGGACCTGGTAATAGAACACTGATACACTATAGAAGGAAAAAACCCTCTAAGGCAAAGTGTGCCCACTGTGGTGCCATTTTAAATGGCGTTCCAAGGGGTAGACCCTCTGAGATTAGAAAACTATCTAAAACAGAGAAGAGACCGGAGAGACCATATGGGGGCTACCTCTGTCCAAGATGTTTAAAGAGATTGATGATAGAGAGGGCAAGGGACTTATAACTGTAATAGAGAGGGTGTTGAGATGATAATAACCATTGGAGGACCCCCTGGTAGTGGAACCACAACTATATCTAAGTTAATAGCTAAAAGGTATGGGCTGAAACATGTATGTGCAGGGTTTCTCTTCAGAGACATGGCTAAGAAGATGGACATGGACCTCTCAGAGTTCAGTAAGTATGCAGAGGAACATCCAGAGATAGACAAAGAGATAGACGCCATGCAGGTTGAAATTGCAAAGGAAGGTAACGTAGTGCTAGAAGGGCGCCTTACAGCATGGATACTGAAGAAACATAACATAGAGCCTACTATCTCCATATGGCTAAAGGCTCCTCCAATGGTTAGATGTAAGAGGATAAGTGAGAGAGAGAACAGGGATAAAGAGAAAACTCTATGGGACATGATAGAAAGGGAGAAAAGTGAGAAAAAACGTTATAAAGAGATATACAACATAGATCTAGAGGACCTCTCTATATACGACCTAGTTATAGACACCTCCCCCTGGGATGTAGAGGGGGTATTCAACATCATATGTACAGCTATCGAGAACTTAAAAAAAGATAAAAGGTGAAAGAATGGCTGCAATTGAAGTGGGAAGGGTATGTGTTAAAACAATGGGAAGAGAGGCAGGGAAAATCTGCGTTATAGTAGATGTAATAGATAAAAACTTTGTCCTTATAGATGGGAATGTAAAGAGGAGGAAGTGTAATATAAAGCATATAGAACCAACTGAGAAGAAGGTAGACATTAAAAAGGGAGCCTCAACTGAAGAGGTTAAGTTGGCCTTAGATGCAGAAGGTTTACTAGATTAAATTTTTATATTTTTTTTATTTAAGATTGGTGAAAATATCAAAATAGTCCTAAGAAACGAGATCTGTGATAAGTTAGAAGATATTGTAAAGGATCTCAAGGTTTCAAAACACTGTATAGGTTGTGAAGGCCTAGATATAAACAACCCTAACCCCTATCACCACCCCTCTATAGAGATCACCCAGAGGTGCCAGCACAACTGTCTATTTTGCTACTCTAGATTAGTTAATGTAAAAGAAGGTATATACGGCATAGATCCTAAAAATCCAGATACTAAGAATTACACCGCCTTAACTATCAGTCAATACGGGGAACCTCTACTATATCCAGAGAAAGTTAAGAGAGCTATAGAATTTACAAAATCCCTTAACTTAAGGTGTGATCTTCAGACAAACGGAGTAAATTTAAATGAAGAGTTAATAGGAGAGTTTAAAGATCTTGGACTGGATATTCTCATGGTGAGTTTAAGTGCCTCTAAACTAGAGACTCACAAGAGAATAACAGGATCTAAAACCTTTGAGAAAGTGCTGGAGAATATAAAGTTAGCCTCTAAGTATCTCTATACCATAGTTAGATCTGTCTATATCCCAGGTTTTAACAGGGAGGAGTTAATAGAGCTCTCGGAGATCTTAAGTAGGGAGAGCAAGGTTAAGGAGATAATGGTACACCACCTGATAGTCCACAGGGGAAACAGGGATAGGCTAGAGGGTATCTGTAATGTGGATGGTGTTGGAAGGGTAAGGGATCTCCTACTTCTAGTGGATGAGATGGGGAAGAGGGCACCTGATATCAGGGTTACTATCAAGGGGTGTCTACTGGTTAATTTAAAGGGTTTAGATGGATACCTTCTTAACGCCATGACCCTGGACTGTTTCTCAGAGGTGCCTGTAATAAAGAGGGAGTACTTTCCTTTTTTTAATACACCCTCTCCATTATAAAGTCTGCTATATCCTCTAACTTTTTCCTTCTATCTTTATCGAATATTTTTAAATACTCCTTGGCCTCTGTAACATACCTCTTTACCATCTCCCTGGCAAACTCTATAGAGTCTCTAAGTATCTCAATGGCCTCCTCAATCTCCTCCTCCCTGGCATCTCTCTTTCCAAGAATCTCCAAGAGCCTCCTCTTCTTATCCTCTGGGAGATGCTGAAGGGCGTGTATAACTATGAGGGTCTTCTTACCCTCCCTTATATCGCTACCTATTGGTTTTCCTATTTTATCCTTATTACCAATAAGGTCTAGGATGTCGTCCTGTATCTGGAAGGCTAAACCTATCCTCTTGGCGTATTCCCTGAGGGCCTCCCTCTCCTGGAGGGAGCATTCCCCCATTATGGCACCTATCTCCACAGAGGTTACTATAAGGGCACCAGTTTTCTTGGAGATCATCTCCAGATACTCCTCCATGGTAATGTCATCCCTCTCCTCAAACTCCATATCCATAGCCTGTCCTACACATACATCTACACAGGATCTGGAGAGTACCTTAAGGACCTCATGGGCCTTCTTAGAATCCCTTATATCTGACACTGCAACAAAGGCCTTTGCATAGAGGAGATCTCCTGCAAGGATAGCCATAGGCTTTCCATATACTACGTGAACAGTGGGTATCCCCCTTCTCCTGTCGTCGTTATCCATTATGTCGTCGTGTATAAGGGTGTAGTTATGGATCAACTCAACTGCAAGGGCTGCTGGGAGCACCTCCTCAACCCTCTCTCCCTTTAACATATAGGTGATAACCGTTAGATAAGGTCTTATCCTCTTACCCCCTGCCAGTAGAAGATGTCTAGAGGCCTTATATATAGTGCCCTCGCCCTCCAAATATCTATTTAACTCTTTCTCAATCAGGGATAGGATATCCTTGTCAAAGGGTTCCATCTTTTCACCTTATTAAAAAATAGGATTAAATGATCCTCTCGAACTTTAGACTCTGACCGTTTCTAAGTAGATGTACATCCTCCCCTAACCTATAGCCTTCCTCCTCAGCTAACTTGGCATAGGCTGTTGTAAGGTTGAAATCCCCATGGGAGGGTATTAAATGTTCAGGGTTAATCCACCTTAGCATGTCCCTGTGATCCTCCTTAGAGGCATGTCCAGAGACATGGGCTCCCTTGAATACCCTTACCCCCAATCTCTTTAAACGGGCCTCTAACATATACCTCTGGGCGGCATTCATGGGGTTAGGTATTACATCTGCAGAGAATACAACCTGGTCGTACTTCTCAAATTTAAAGGGTGTCTTCTCAGTAGCCATCCTGGAGAGTACAGCCCCCTCCTC
>DQUI01000069.1 GCA_015662355.1 Methanothermococcus okinawensis | reverse complement strand
GCCGAGGATATCTCTACAAGTCTCTCTGCCCCGTATATATCTCCAAGGGACACTAAGAGGTTCATAGCCACCTCAAGGATCTCTCCATATTCTCCGTTGTATATCCTTTCCTCCTCCTTTGTTAGGTACAACCTACCACCTTTAAAATTTATTGATCCTTTTAATAACCATACCTTCAACCCTTACTGGATGTATCCTTCTGGCAAGTTCAACTGCAGATCTTAGCCTATCCTCTGAACTGGAGTATATCCTGTAGAGTACATCCCCCTTATTTACCTTACAACCCCTTTTCACGTAAAGTAGTACTCCAGCCTTTTTATCCTTCGGAGCACCTGCCTCCTTCGCTATATTTGTTATCCCCCAGTTGGATAGGGATATCACATATCCGTCCTTTGGAGAAGGGACATCCTCGAAGTATTTTCCTAACTCCACATCCTCGGAGTTAGTTATAGTACCTCCCTGTTCAATCACTATCTCCCTAAACTTCTCCAGTGCCTTTCCAGAGTAGAGGATATCCTTAGCCACCTCCATTCCAGATCCTACCTGTGCCACCCCTCCCAACTCTAAGAGTATTCCAGCAAGAGATAGGGATTTCTCGATTAAACTCTTTGGAGCAGATTTCGGATCCTCCAGAGCCTTAAGTGCCTCCTTAGCCTCAAGGGCAGGTCCAACAGCCCTACCTATCGGTTGTCCCCCGTAGGTGATGGCACACTCTACAGATATCCCAACTCTCTCACCAAGTTCTATAAACTTCCTTGCAAGGGCGTAACCCTCCTTCTCATTTTTTATCTTAGTTCCAGATCCAATAGGTATATCGATTACTGTATAGTTGATACCTGCCGCTATCTTCTTTGCCATAACACTTGAGAGTAGTTGAGGTTGAGGATCTATGGAGAGGGGCCTCTCAATGTTTATTATTATATCATCTGCAGGGGCTAAATTTACACTACCTCCCCAAACTAAACATCCATTGGTACTTTCAACTACCCTCTTCATCTCTTCCCCATTTAAATCCACCCTTGTAAGTACCTCCATCACATCTGCAGTTCCTGCAGCAGAGGTTATAGCCCTGGAGGATGTTTTAGGAATAACTATACCTGCAGAGGCTACAATTGGCACAGTGATTAGGGCGTACTTGTTTCCAGGTACTCCTCCAATACTGTGAACATCCACCACAGGATGTTTATCCCACTGGAGTTTATCACCACTTTCCCCCATCCTCTTAGTCATCTCTACGATCTCCCCCATCTCCATACCATGGATATATGTGGAGACTATAAAACTTGTTAACTCTATATTTGAGAGTTTTCCCTGGACTATCTCATCTATTATGGTATGTATCTCATGAGGCTTAAGTACCTGCCCCTCCATCTTCTTTTTTATATACTTCAGGGACTGAGGCCTGGGAGCATGTCTTAACCTTACCTCCTCTCCCTCCTCTATACCCTTTATGAAACCTCTACTTATACCCAGTTCTCCCTCATTGACCATCCTTTTTGTGGTATATAACACCCCTATGAAGGATCCCTTGGAACTCTCTACCAATACCCTATCCTGAGGATAATACTCCGTCCCTATTAGATCTTTCTCATTTGCTATTACCCCCTTATTTCCCAGATCTATATCCAACAGTTTTACTTTAAGGAACAGCATAGTTATCCCTTATTTAAAACATCTTTCTCTATGTATTTATCTATAAGTTTAGTATCTATCCTGGTCTTAATACCTAACCTTTCCAGTATCATCCTGTTAAGGATAACTTTAAGTATCTCTACACCCTCCTTGGAGTCTGTTATCTCCTTTAAT
>DQUI01000038.1 GCA_015662355.1 Methanothermococcus okinawensis | reverse complement strand
GACCTGCGTTTTCAGCTAGTGTTCTTGGTATTACCTCTAGTGCATCGGCGAATCCTTTAACTGCCAACTGCTCTCTACCACTTACTGTATCGGCGAACTCTCTCAATCTCATTGCCAACTCTACCTCTGTTGCTCCACCACCTGCAACTATCTTTCCATCCTCTATTGTACAGGCTACTACTCCAATTGCATCGTCTATTGCCCTTGCTACCTCGTCCACTACATGCTCTGTTGTACCTCTTACAAGGATAGTTACTGCCTTTGGATCCTTACACTCCTTGACAAATATCATGGAGTCTCCAGCAACCTTCTCCTCAGATACTACTCCAGCCTCTCCTAAGTCCTCTGCTGTAAGGTCTTTTATGTTTGATACTATTTTAGCACCTGTAGCCTTAGCAAGTTTCTCCATGTCAGACTTCTTAACTCTTCTTACAGCTAGTATACCAGCCTTAGCTAAGTAGTGCTGAGCTAGGTCGTCTATACCCTTTTGACAGAATACAACATTTGCACCAGATTCCTTTATCTTATCTACCATCTCTTTAATCATCTTCTCTTCTTGCTCTATGAACTCGATCATCTTTGCAGGATCTGTAATGTTTATCTTAGCATCTGTCTCAGTTTCTTTTACCTCGATTGGGCAGCTCAGTAGAGCTATCTTTGCATTCTCTACTCTCTTAGGCATCTGTGGGTTTACTCTCTCCTTGTCTATTACAACTCCCTTTATTAACTCAGTCTCGTCTACTGATGCACCCTCCTTCTTCTCAACCTTTATCAGATCCTTATCTACCTTACCCTCCTCATCAACAACTGTTGTAACAGCCTCTACTACTATGTCCCCTAACTTCTCCCTAGCCTTCTCAGCACCTTTTCCAGTTAAGGAGGTCATTGCTATTCTCTTCAATATCTCCTTGTCCTCTGGGTTAACATCTATAGCTATGTCCTTCAATATCTCCTTGGCCTTCTCAAGTGCTAGCTGGTAACCCTTTATGATTACTGTTGGGTGTACGTTCTGGTCCAACAACTCCTCAGCCTTTCTCAACAACTCCCCTGCTATAACAACTGCTGTTGTTGTACCGTCTCCAACTTCCTTCTCCTGGGTCTTAGCAACTTCAATTAGCATCTTTGCAGCAGGGTGCTCTACACTCATCTCCTTTAATATAGTTACACCGTCGTTTGTAACAATGATGTCTCCTAGGTCGTCAACTAGCATCTTGTCCATTCCCTTTGGACCTAAGGTGGTTCTTACAGTTTCTGCAATAACTCTACCTGCCAGTATGTTCATTCTCTGAGCATCTCTTCCTACGAATCTCTTTACATTCTCAGGAAGTATAACTATAGGTTGGGGTGCTACCATCCAACCACCTCCAGATTTTTTTATCTCATTTATATTCTACTTCAACGGTATGTATATGACTAAAAACTTCTATATAAATGTTACGGTTTTGTGTAATTTAATGCACAAAAATAGAAAATCAACGTCTCTTAACCTTGGCGTCTATCACCACATGCCACACCCCTGGGGCATACTTCTTTATCCTCCTTATCCCATAGGACGTTAGTTTATAGTTGTGATCCTTAGCAGTTTTCATTATGTTGTAAACACCTTCAGAGTAAAAGGCCTTCTCAGGTAAGGTATCGTGGTAGTGTATAACTCCCCCCTCCTCCTTTAGAAGTTGAAAGGCCTTATCTAAGAAGAACCTAGTTTTAAGTACATAACCCATTACTACCCTATCTGCAATATTCTCAAGGTCTAACTCTCTGTTGTCCCCGAGGATAGGTACTACATTCTCTAACTTATTTAGTCTGATGTTCTCCTCTAGGTAGTTGTAGGCCTCTGGATTTATCTCCACCCCGTATATCCTCCTAGGTCTGGAGTACTTGGCCATAGGTATGGAGAAGTAACCTATACCGGCAAACATGTCCACTACTACCTCCCCTGGACTAGAGATATGGGCCATCCTCTTCCTCTCCTCTATATTACCCATACTCCACATAACCTTTCTAACGTCTAGTTTAAATAAACAGTTGTATTCTCTATGGATTGTTTCAGTTTCACTACCGTATATTACCTCTACCTCTGGTTTTCTCCTATCCCCTACTATCCCCCTGTACTTCACTATAGTTTTACACCTAGTTTTATTCACGATATACTCTATCTCCTCCTGGGAGAGATCCCTCTTTACCAGGACTATATCTCCAACCTTCTGATATTTTAACATAGTATCCCTAGGACTTAGTAAAGAGTATATAAGAAGAGTTGAGATTATTAAAACTATTGTTCCTATACTGGTGATGGGATGAAAAAAAGGGGCCTTGTACTCTTCGACCTAGACAGCACCTTAATAGAGGAGGAGACCATAGACGAGCTGGCTAAAGTGGCAGGTGTGGAGGAGGAGGTAAAGAGGATAACTAGAGATGCCATGGAGGGGAAGATAGATTTTGAGGAATCCCTTAAGAGGAGGGTATCACTTTTAAAGGGTCTAGCTGTGGAGGATGTAATGGAGGTAGTTTCAAAGTTGAAGTTAACAAAAGGGGCAAGGGAAACTGTAGAGGAACTTAAAAATAGAGGGTATGTTGTAGGTGTGATAAGTGGGGGATTCACTATAGTTACAGATAGGGTAAAGGGGGATTTAGATTTAGACTATGCATACGCCAACGAACTTGTATTTAGAGATGGAAAGTTAAGTGGGGAGGTAAGAGGTAGAGTTATGAGTCCCTCTGCCAAAGGTGACATCCTAGAAGAGATTGCAGGGAGGGAAAAGATAGATTTAAATGATACAGTTGTTGTGGGAGATGGTGCAAACGATATATCTATGTTTAAGAGGGCAGGTTTTAGAATAGCCTTCTGTGCAAAGGAGTTATTGAAAAGAGAGGCAGATGTTGTGATAGAGAGGAGGGATCTCAGGGAGATCTTGAAGTATATCTAACTTTTTTTAAAAGGATAATATTATTATACCAGTTTTGTAATACTAAATCCAAAATTTTTAATACTTGTTATTACTTAGACAAGTGATATTATGAAACTATTAAGATTCTTAGGTGTAGTATCTATAATTTTCATACTAGGGTTATGCGGGTGTATTGAAAATACCCAAAAAATTGAAGGTTCAAACGTTGAAACTCTAAACACCCTAAAGGTAATAGATCTATACAACAGGGAGGTAGAGGTTCCAGAGAAGGTAGAAAGAATAGTGTGCT
>DQUI01000073.1 GCA_015662355.1 Methanothermococcus okinawensis | reverse complement strand
CCTCTTATAAGGTGTAGTATAAACTCTAATATTCTTAACGAGCTTTGGGATATAGAGAGGATACTTAACAACCCCTATATAAATAAACTGTTATAGCTATTTTTTTAAGACTTTATTTTTTTTATATATTAAATTAACAATAATAAATTACTTTAAAGGTGTTTAATTACTGCAGTTGCATGGGATTTTCCAGTGCCGTAGGTTTCCTCAAACTATAAAAAAGTTAAGAAGATAACAGAAGATATTAGGGATTGATAGAATGTTAGAGAGAAGGGGAAAATATGTTTAAAATAAGGTGGGACAAAGACTCTAACGGTGTTATGCTGGTAAATAGTGGAGATAATTTTGAGATTATAAAACCTCCACGTCCTGTATTCTATGAGGAATTAGACCTCTTAGGTTTTAATAAGTTTTGGGAATACCCTAAAGTTCAAGAGCCGTTACTGTGGGCTATTGGAAGAAATTACTACTATAAGGGAGAGTTAGTGGCAAAAGTTAAAGGAGGTAGCATATTTGAACCACCAAAGATAGATCTTACAGAAAAGGGATATAACTTAAGTTTAGAACCAGTTAATATAGAGGAGTTAATTGAGAATAATAAAGAAGCTTTATTTGTATTAGAAAATGAGGCATTAGATTTTATAGAACATACTTATAAAGGTTATAAAGATAAGGGCTACTTATTTACTGTCTCCTACAGCGGTGGAAAGGATTCACAGGTAGTGCTAGATCTTGTAACTAGGATTATACCCCCTGATGATTTAGCAGTTATTTTTTCAGATACTACAATGGAGATCTCTTATACATACGAGAATGTTGAGAAAACTAAAAAAGAATATGAGAAACGCTACCCTGGACTAAAATTTTACATAACAAAACCATCGAAACCTGCAGTAGAATTGTGGAAAGAATTTGGGCCCCCTAGTAGGATACATAGATGGTGTAGCACTGTTTTGAAAACTGCGCCCTTTCACAGAATTTTAAAAAAACTATTTTCAAAGGGGAAGTATAGTTTACCTATGAAAATATTAGTTTTTGAAGGTGTAAGATCCGATGAAAGTTTAAAAAGATCAAAATATGAAAGGATAAGAAGAAATATTAGATATCCTTATCAGATAAATGCAGAGGTTATTCATAACTGGAATTGTACAGAGGTGTTTCTTTATCTATTTCTAAGAAAGTTAAACATTAATAAAGGCTACAGATATGGACTCGACAGGGTTGGTTGTTGTTTTTGCCCTTTTGCATCATTGTGGAATGAATATATCCTATATAGGATAGAGAGAGACACTGTAATGAAATTTGTAGATATAGTATATCTTTATGGGGAATCTTTAGGCTTATCAAAGAGTGACATATCTGGGTTTATAGTAGAGGGGCAGTGGAAAAATAGAGCTGGAGGGAGAGGATTAGATAACAACGGTACAATGTTACATATTCTTTTGGAGGGTAGTAAGATTATAGCAACACTCAAAAAACCTAAAGAGAAGTTTTTGACATGGGTTAAGACAGTAGGAGATGTGTACTATAAAAAAGAATCAAACATGATAACGGGAGAAATAAGAATAAAAGAGAAAACAATACCTTTTACTGTAGAAATAGGAAAAAATATGGAAAATATTTGTATAAATACGGGAGAAAATAGAGCTGTTAAAGAACTGCTTAAGAGGGTACTGTATAAATCTACATACTGCACTCATTGTGGAACTTGTAGTGTAGAATGTCCAACAGAAGCCTTGACAATAAATTCCTCCGTTGAAATAGATAGCAAGTTATGTAACCACTGTATAAAATGTCTGAATTTCACTGATAAAGGCTGTTTAGCTGCACAATCACTAATAACATATGGGGGTGAAAAACCTATGAAAACAGCTAAAATTGCTACAAGTAAATTTCAAAATTTTGGTTTGAGAAAAGAGTGGTTAATGTTTTTTCTATGTAATACGGAAGATTGGATTTCAAAAACTAACCTTGGAAATCGTCAGGTAGAGTCTTTGAAAACCTGGCTTCGAGAGAGTGAACTTCTAGAGGGAAATAAACCAACAGTTGCTGCCAATATACTTAGTAAAATTATAGACAGATATGAATTATTTGTATGGGAAATAGTATGGACAAACTTATATTACAATGTTAATCTAATTAAATGGTACCTAGATACCTTTGATTGGGGTTCTACTTTTTCAAGGAAAGACTTGCTACTAAAATTGTTAGAAGACGATGAAAGTGCCAAGGAAAGGACAGCTAAAAATGCTATATCCTCCCTTTTAAACCTTCTAGATAGTTCTCCTATTGGATACGAATTGAAAATAGGTGTAGTTAAAAAGATAGGTGGAGAAAGATATGTTAAAAAGATAGGTACAGATAATCTTCATCCCTTGGCAGTTGCATACAGCCTTTATAAGGCAGCTGAACATATGGGAAGAAGAGATTTCACTGTATCAGAACTGTACAGCAAAGAATTCCAAGGAGGACCCTACAAGTTATTTGGAATACCTAGGGAAAAATTAGAAAGGATTTTAAGAGGGTTAGATGAGGACAGGGGGTATATACTAAATTATAGTAGAGGGAATATCTACCTAAGGGAAGATCTCTCCCCGTTAGATATCTTAAAATTTAAACTTTACAGGAATACTTTAAAAGTAAGAGAAGATTATCTACCTGGACTTCTTTTAAACCTTCTTTATAAATATGTAGAGGTTGAAAAATCTTCCTCTGTAGTCTCTTCTGAGGAATACATAATAGAACTCTTAAAAGATACTATCGATGCTCTTAAAGAGATTAAAGCTGAAAAGAACAGGTTAAGAAGTAAGTACTGTAGAATAGATAAAATACTTAACTGTAGACAGAAGGAATCACTGAAGAACTTCCTAAGTAGTGTTATAAATAGAGATGTGGAATTAACGATAATAGATGGAAATTTAGACAAACATCTTATAAGAAAAAAAATAGAGAAGGCCTTTAAAAAGGATTATACTATCCATTTATGTTTATTTTTTGGGAGAAATGAGAAAAATATAATTAAAATAAAAAATTTATTAAAAGAACTATCTAACGAGGACGATTTCAAGGATGTTGTATTTGTTCTGTCAGAGGTAGTTTTAGATGACGAAACATTTGAGAAATTTATCCAGTACAAGGCAATAGCTACAGTTGCAGATAAACATAACTATAATAAGGAGAGAAAGATAAATGAAGAGTATGCAGAAAAGATCATCGATAGCTGGATCAACAGGGTAAAATTTGGATATGTACAGTGGTTTTTACAGGATGAAAGTGATAAGGAGTTGATGCATCACCTTAGTAAAAAGATAAATGAAGAGCTATCTAGAAAGATTTTTACTTACGGTCTAGAAAATATAAAAGAGTTGCAGAAAAATAGAAATGTCTGGACACATAGGAGATCTATTAGATCTGTTGAAATATTCCTCTTTGCCAACAGCATAGAAGATATAGAGAAAAAAACAGTTAACTATCCATATCGATACTTAAGGGAGATTTTAAAAGATAACAATGGGAAGTATATCGTTGACGTAAATCTAAAAATAAAGGAGAACACTCCTGAAGACCATCCCTTAAAAAAGATGTATTTGGAGATTAAAAGAACCCTGGAAAAAGAGAAAAATAAAGGGACATTTAACCTAGGAGATACATTGGAATTTCTTACTAAACCCCCTTATGGAACATACTCCAACATGATATATATGGGGGCTATAGGTTTCATAATGAGGGAGTATACTGCTAAACTTTTTGAAGCTGAAACAGGAATGCCTATCCAGAGGGGTTTGATGAGAGATAAGATATTAGATTTATTCAAGTACTGGGAAAAGGGAGACCATAGGGAGAAGTTGGAAGTCTTTTATTAAAAAATTATTTTAACAACTTCTTAATACACTCTACACACTCCTTTATAGCTCTCTCCAGTATCTCCTCTCCAAGTTTTCTATCTATTTTAACCCCTTCCCTCTCCACTACCTCTGCATCCCTGTCTATTAGCTTATTGCTCTCCCTGGCCTCCCTCAATCCTACCATTCCTATCTCAGGGTATCTAATGTAATGGTGATCCTCTATTTTGTCCTCCCTTGCAATACCTATAACACTTCCAAGGGATACCTCCTCAGTTCCAGCGTGGATAAATGTAATATTCTTCATCACTATCTTTAAGTTAAACTCCTTCTCTAAATCCTCTAAGTATTTGGAGATAGTAGTATTACCTCCATGACAGTTTACAATCAGCACCTTTTTAATACCTAGTCTTTTGCTCCAGGACAGTATAAACCTTAAGTAGTCTAAAACCTCCTCAGTTTTGTTGTGTATCCCATGTTTTACATAGGGGTACTCTGTTGAGGGAAGTACAACCCCTAGGAACTTTGCACCTGTTATCAGGGAGGCCATGAGGGATATATAAGAGGCTATCTTTGCATCTGTGTCTATGGGAAGTACAGGGCCGTGATTTTCCAGGAAGGATCCTAAGGCGATAACCCCTATCTCATGGACTTTTTTATCTAATATATTTCCCCCCTCCCATCTCAGCTTCAAACTATCCCCCATCTTCAGTGATTATCAGTACATCTCCTACACATCCTCCTTTACCTTCCTCCCTTACAAATAGGGGATTTATATCTATCTCCCTTATCTCTGGATATAACTCCATAATCACATTAAGTTTTATCATAGTATCTACTACAAAGTTTATATCCCTTCTGGGATGTCCCCTTATCCCTTCCAACACCTTGTAGGATTTTAACTCTTTAAGTACGTCCAAGGCGTACTCCCTTGTAACAGGGTGGATAGCAAAGGATACATCCTTTATCACCTCTACAAATACCCCTCCCAATCCAACCATTATCACTGGACCAAACACCTTATCCCTCTTTCCTCCTAGAATAAGTTCCATACCTTGGACATACTCTTCCACAAGTACTCCCTCTATTCCATCCTCAATCCCCCTCTTCCTGAGGTACTCCTTCCCCCTTTTTATTATCTCATAGAATGCCTCCCTGATATTCTCTGGTTTTACAATTACACAGCCAATATCAGATTTGTGAAGGATATATCTAGAGCATATCTTCATTACAACCTCTCCTAAGACACTACTGTAGTACTCAGCTTCCTCTGGGGTTTTTGCTAAATACCCCCTAGGAACCTCTATACCGTGAAGTTTTAAAAACCTCTTTGAGTTGTACTCGTTAGGATTACTTAGCAGTTCCCTTATAATATCTAAGTTCTCCTCCTTAATCTTGATCATTTGAGACCTTATACTCTCTAAGTATTCACAGCTGTCCTCATATATTTTCATAACACTGTAGCTATAGGAGCGGGCAAGTACCTTTACTCCATTCTCTGGGGATATATAGGCAGGAACTCCATTTTTTCTTAGATAACTCTTTGAACCTTTTATAGACACTCCTCCAACGAAGGAGGCCACTATCACTTTAGATAAATCCCTCCTTTCAATCTCCTTCTTTATATCTACAACAACCTCTGCAACCTCTATAGGTTTTGTCATCTCCTGAGGTGATAGTATTACAAGTATACCCTCTATATTTTTATCTTCTATTAGGGCCTCTAGGACGTATCTGTATCTGGAGGCATCTGCATCCCCTATAAGATCCAGGGGATTGGATATGGAGGATGTAGTTGGGAGATATTTTCTCAACTTCTCCTCTGTAGAAGGTTCAAAGTTAGGAAGGGTTAAGTTGTATTTCCTACAACTGTCTGCAGCTAATACACCAAAACCTCCTGCATTTGTTACAATAGCTAATCTATTTCCCCTCATGAGAGGTTGAGTGGAGAATAGATGCATGAGATTGACTAGCTCCTCAAAGGTTTCCACTGTAAGAACCTTTCCCTTCTTAAATACTCCATTGTATATCTGGATATCCCCTGCCAAACTTCCAGTATGGGAGGAGATAGCCTTTGCCCCCTCCTTAGATCTCCCCCCTTTCAGTGCTATTATAGGTTTAACCTTGGCTAACTCCCTTGCACACTCTATAAATCTCCTATCTTTTATACTCTCAACGTAGAGGACAACTACCTCTGTAGTGTCATCCTCAATAAGATACTCCAGTATATCACTCTCCTGTACATCTACTTTATTTCCTAAACTTACAACCTTTGAGAATCCAAGATTTAACAGGGGAGCTATATCTAACACAGCAGTTATCAGTGCTCCACTCTGGGATATAAATGCAATATTGCCCTCCTTAAAGTATCCCTTACTGAAGGATGCATTTAATCTGTTGTACATGTTTATTATACCAAGGCAGTTGGGGCCGATTATCCTTATGTTGTATTTCCTACCTATGGTCTTTATCTCCTCCTCCAGGTGATAGTTACCTACCTCTGAAAAGCCTGCAGAGATAACAACTGCCCCCTTTACTCCTTTTTTCCCACACTCCTCTAACACCTTAGCTACATATTCAGCAGGGACAGCTATAACTGCCAAGTCTATACTCTCCTCTGGGATCTCTAATATGGAGCTGTAACACTTAAAACCTAATACTTCCCTGTACTTAGGATTAACAGGGTATAACCTGTTCTCAGGGTTGTACTCTACAAAGGCTTTTAAATTTTTCATCAGGGAATAACCTATTTTTCCCTTAGTATTGGAGGCACCGATAACTGCAACAGATTTTGGATTGAATATATGCTCTAGCATCATCTACCTCTTTATCTTGGGATAGAGTACTAGTTAAAAATATTTTTATAACATACCTCTCCCTATAAAAAATTATTTTAAAAATCTAACGGAGGTAAACTATGAGAGAGGTGTTAGAGAGGATCAATAAATTCTTCAAGAGACATCAGTATCTAAAGTTGATCCTTATACTGCTCTTTATAGGGCTTATGAGTTTTCAACTGAGAGCTCAGCCTGCAGATATGGGATTTACTGACAACCAGATATTGAAGGAGGTATTCTCAGATGAAAACGGGAGAATGTATCTTGTAGCGTTAGACCCCTACTACTATCTGAGACTTACAGAGAATTACTACTATCACGGTCATCTAGGAGAGACGTTAAAGTATATAGATGGGAAGTGGGTACCTTATGACACCTGTCAGTACGCCCCTCCTGGCCATCCTATAACTAGACCTGTACCTGCGATAACCTATGCCACTATTGGAGTATATGAGATATGGCACCGTCTAGATCCTACAGTAACCCTTATGAACGCTGCCTTCTGGGTACCTCCCCTTCTAAGTATCCTCCTAGGGATACCTATATTCTTCATAGTTAGAAGGGTTACTAGAAGTGACATCGCCGGTATTGTAGGGGCGCTGATCCTTATCTCTACACCTGTACTCCTCTATAAAACCTCTGCAGGTTTTGCAGATACCCCTATATTCGAGATACTCCCTATACTCTATATAGTATGGTTTATAATGGAGGCACTTCACAACCAGAAGAACTTGAAGTTATCCCTTCTGTATGCCCTCTTGGCAACCTTTATAATGGCCCTGGCTCCATGGATGTGGACAGGTTGGTGGTACGGGTACTACATAGTAACAGTCTTCTTAATACTCTATCTCATATACACCTTCCTAGTAAGTAGATACAGGGATAAAATACCCCTTCCCCTTGTAGTAGATGATGTAAAGACCCTTCTACCTATAGCAGCTACCTTTATACTTGGAAGTGCCCTTCTTATCTCTCTCCTCTATGGAGTGGATACCTTCATAAACGGTATTCTCTCACCCTTTGAGTTTATCAAGATAAAGGAGGCCACTAAAACTACAGGCTGGCCTAACGTATATACAACAGTAGCTGAACTTCAAACCCCTACACTATTAGAGATTGTAAATGGAGCCCTGGGAAACACCTTCCTATTTATACTGGGGGTTTTAGGAATATTAACCTCCTTTATCTCTATCAGGTATGAGAAGGAGGGTATGAAGATAGATCTTAAATACGCCCTCCTACTTACTATATGGCTTGTAGTTACATTCTACGCCGCTACAAAGGGGGCGAGATTTATCAGTTTAATGGTACCTCCCCTGTGTATAGGTATAGGTATACTGGTAGGGCAGTTAGTGAACGTTATAAAGAGAAGGGATGACGAACTGATAAAGTGGATACTCTATCCAACAGTTGTAATACTCTTCCTCTATACCTTCTATAAGGCACTTCCTAAGATATTAAAAATTATACTACCTACAACTTACGTCCCTGTTGTAGCCTATGGATTCCTCCTCGTCCTCCTAATACTGGCCCTCTACAAACTAGTAGATATAGTGGTCTCCCGTGACAAGGTGAAGAAGATTGTTATCCTACTACTGGCACTGTCCCTAGTACTGCCCCCTCTAGCCAGTGCAGTGCCCTTCTATACAGTGCCAACGTTTAACAACGGATGGAAGGTAGGCTTAGACTGGATAAAGGAGGAGACACCAAATAACACAGTGATTACCTGTTGGTGGGACAACGGGCATATATACGCCTGGGCTACTAGGAAGATGATAACCTTTGACGGAGGATCCCAGAACTCCCCAAGGGCCTACTGGGTAGGTAGGGCCTTTGCCACATCTGACGAGAACCTCTCTGTAGGGATAGTAAGGATGCTTGCCACAAGTGGAGATAAGGCCTTTGAGAGGGGAGGTATCTTAATGAACTATACAGATAACAACGTATCTATGACAGTTAAGATACTTAACGAGATACTTCCTATAAGTAGAAGTGAAGCTTTTAGAGTACTAACTGAGAAGTACCACCTAAGTGATGAAGATGCTAAAACCCTTCTAAACTATACCCACCCAGAACATCCTAACCCTGATTATCTCATCACCTACAACAGGATGACTGACATAGCTCCTGTGTGGAGTATGTTTGGCTTCTGGGATTTCGATCTACCTCCAGAAACCCCTAACTACAAGAGGGAGAAAGGATTCTATTTGAGATTAGCTGGTGGAGATGGATTCTATATCAACAACTCCCTTATAGTTAGAGTACCTGTGGAAAACAGGGACAACTATATAGTTGTAAATCTCATTATGGTGAAAAACAACACACTCTACAGCTACGATATAGTATACGATATAAACAGGGGTAGTGTATTAGAGGAGAGACCTACAGGATTCCATAAAGTTATATTGAAACATGGGGACAGGTTATACGAGAAGGTATTCAACGGGAATAGTAGCTACAGCTTAATTGTAAGATTGGAACCTATAGGTAATGAATCCTATATGGCATACTCCTGGATATCCACCAGGAATCTAGAGGACAGTATATATACAAAACTACACCTCTTAGATGCCGCTGGATTGGAACATATTAAGTTAGTTAAGGCTACATGGGATCCTACAAATCCAGGGGTGCAACCAGGGTTCAAGATATATCAGGTGGATTACGGCCAGGAGTATTTGAATTAAAATTTTTTTATTATAATTATAAAACCTATCAGATAGGGATAACATGGCAAAAAGAGATGAAGATAGAGGACTGGCTACAAGTGCAGGACTAATTAGATACATGGACGTTGACATCTCAAAGATAAAGGTGTCTCCTGAAACTGTAGTAGGTATTACAATCTCTGTAATTATCTTGGAGGTTATTCTAAACTACGGTATCTTTATTTAAAAGTTAACGGTGATAAAAGGATGAGATTTGGAGAGTACGGAGGACAGTACGTTCCAGAGGTACTTAAACCCCCTCTAAAAGAGTTGGAAAGAGCCTATAAGGAGTATAAAGACGATCCTGAGTTCAGAGAGGAACTTGACTACTACTTGAAGAACTACGCCGGTAGAGAAACCCCTCTCTACTTCGCCAAAAACCTTACAGAGAAAATAGGGGGGGCTAAGATATACTTAAAGAGGGAGGACCTGCTACTTGGAGGGGCCCATAAGATAAACAACAGTATTGGTCAGGCGCTCCTGGCAAAGAAGATGGGAAAAACAAGACTGATAGCAGAAACTGGGGCAGGGGAGCATGGGTTGTCCACAGCTATGGCTGGGGCACTGTTCAAGATGAAGACTAGGATATACATGGGAACTGTGGACATGGAGAGGCAGAAGTTAAACGTGTATAAGATGAAGCTTCACGGGGCAGAGGTGTATCCAGTAGATACTGGTTCAAAGACTTTAAAGGACGCTATCAACGAGGCCCTGAGGGATTGGGTGGAGACCTTTGAGTATACCCACTATCTTATAGGTTCTGTTGTAGGACCTCACCCCTATCCTACCATGGTTAGAGACTTCCAATCTGTTATAGGAAGGGAGGCTAAGAAACAGATACTGGAGATAGAGGGAAGACTCCCTGACTGTATTGTTGCCTGTGTAGGAGGGGGAAGTAACGCCATAGGTATCTTCCACGAGTTTGTAAACTATAAAGAGGTTAGACTTATCGGGGTGGAGGCTGCTGGAGAGGGCCTCGAGACTGAGAGACATGCAGCCACCTTACTTAAAGGTAGGAAAGGGGTACTCCACGGTATGTTGTCCTACTTCCTCCAGGATGAGGATGGGCAGATTAAGACTACCCACAGTATCTCTGCAGGGTTGGACTACCCTGGAGTAGGGCCTGAACATGCCTATCTCAAGGACATAGGTAGGGTGGAGTACGTGGGGGTAACAGATGAGGAGGCCTTAAACGCCTTCTTAGAACTCTCTAGAACTGAGGGTATAATTCCAGCCCTTGAGTCCTCCCACGCCCTAGCCTACGGTATGAAGATAGGGAAGGAGATGGATAAAGATGAGATTGTTATAGTAAACCTCTCAGGTAGGGGGGATAAGGACCTCTATACTGTAATGAGTCATCTAGAAGTTAAATAGGGGAGTGATGATATGGAGAAGAAGTTAGTTAGCTTTATAGTTGCAGGGGATCCAAACCCAGGGGCAACACTGAGGTTTATGAGGGCCCTAACTAAGTACTCAGATATTATAGAGCTAGGTATACCTTTCAGCGATCCTATGGCAGATGGGGAGACGATTCAGAGGGCAAATATTAGGGCCTTAAAAGGTGGGATGAAGGTCTCCAAGGTTTTTGACATTATAAGGGAGTTCAGGGCATACTCCAATACTCCAGTTGTTGTAATGACCTACTACAACCCTGTATATAACATGGGGGTGGAGAACTTTGTAAGGAAGTTGAAGGAGGCAGGAGGTGACGGTTTAATAGTGGTGGATCTACCTGTGGAGGAGGCAGAGGATTACCTCTCTATATGTAGAAGTTACAACATAGGTACAGTATTCCTTGCAGCTCCAAATACTCCAGAGGATAGATTGAGAGAGATAGATAGGGCATGCTCCCTGTTCCTCTATCTCGTTTCCCTCTACGGTACTACAGGGGTTAGAGATGATATCTCCAACTTGGCACTTAACTTTTTAAAGAGGGCTAAGGGGATATGTAAGAATCCTATCTACGTAGGGTTTGGAGTATGGAAGAGGGAACACGCCAGGAAACTTATTGAGGGAGGGGCAGATGGAGTTGTTGTAGGAAGTGCCTATGTAAAGATAATTGAGAGATATGGGGACTCTGAGGAAACTTTAAAGAAACTTGAGGAGAAGAGTAAGGAGCTGAAAGAGGGGATTTTAGAGGGATGTAAAAAATAATACTAAAACTATTTTTTTAAGGGATATCTATGAAAATTTACAGAAAAAAGTTTGACTACGTAGACCCTATAAAGTTATACAGTGTACTGAGGGAGGAGGGGTCTTACCCGTTTATACTGGAGTCTAGGGACAAACATCCATCAAAGGCAAGGTACACCTATATCTCTGCTGATCCAGAGTTCCTTGTAAAAGTTAAAAGGGATACGAAGATAGACAACACTAGAGTATCCAGGGAGAGTAATCCCTTTAAAGGTCTAAAGGAGGTGTACCTCAACGAATTAGAGGATAAAACCCCTGTTAACATAGATGAAAATGAGAGATTTATCGGGGGCTTCTTAGGATATATAGCCTACGATGCCATACATAACTACATAGGAGGGGATATTGAGGAGGCCTCAGTCTTTGGATACTATAGAAGTGTCTACGTCTACGACCACATACTCCATAGATACTACTACCTTACACTGAATAACTCAGAGGAGGAGATGAGAGAGGCTGAGAGAGTTGTTGAGAGGGCAAAAAATACACAGGTTCCAGGGGAATCAGGAGGTTCAGAGGTATTAAGTTGTGATGGAGATAGGGAGGATTACATAGAGATGGTGAAGAGGGCCAAGGAGTACATATACGATGGAGACGCCTTTCAGATAGTCCTATCTAGGGAGTACAACTTAAGAAGTGACATGTCCCCCTTTCAGATATACAGGCGCCTGAGGACTATAAGTCCAAGTCCCTACATGTTCTTCCTAGAGTTTGAGAAGAAGGTTTTAGGGGCTTCTCCAGAAACTATGGCTTCTGTGGAGAAAAATATACTGAAGATAAACCCTATTGCAGGGACTATAAACGTTGGAAGAACTGAAGAGGAGACGAAAAAGTTGGCAGAGAAGCTACTCCAGGATGAGAAGGAGAGGGCTGAACATATGATGCTTGTGGATTTAGCAAGGAATGACGTTAGGAAGGTTTCAAAACCTGGATCTGTTAAGTTGAAGAGGTTCTTAGAGGTAGTTAGATACAGCCACGTCCAACATATAGAGAGTGAGGTGATTGGAGAGTTAAGAGAGGATATTACTATGTTCGACGCTGTGGAGGCCTCCTTCCCAGCAGGTACCTTAACTGGGGCACCTAAGTACAGGGCTATGGAGATAATAGATAGTTTGGAGAGATCGAGAAGAGGAGTATATGGAGGGGCTGTAGGGTACTTCTCACTGAACAACTACGGTGATACTGCAATCGCCATAAGAATGGCTGAGATAGAGAGGAACAACCTTATCAAGGTGAGGGCTGGGGCAGGAATAGTGGCAGATTCCATACCTGAGAAGGAGTATTTAGAGACGGAGAGGAAGATGGCTGCAATTATGAGTGCCTTGAATGTTAAGGGGTAACGGTGAGAGGATGATACTTATCATAGACAACAGGGATTCCTTTGTATGGAATTTAGCAGAGTACGCCTCTATCTATGACAGTGTAGAGGTAGTATCCAATACTATAACTGTAGAGGAAATTAAAGAGATAAACCCCTCAGGTATTATTATATCTCCAGGTCCTGGAAGCCCTGAGAAAAGGAGAGACGTTGAAAACTGCCCAGATATTGTAAGAAGTGTAGAGGTCCCTATACTAGGGGTTTGTCTAGGACATCAGATTATAGCCTATACCTTTGGAGGAAAGGTAGGAAAGGTAAAACCTGTCCATGGTAAGGCATCTCCCATAAAACACGATGGAAAGAGTATCTTTAAAGGTGTGAAAAATCCCTTCATGGGAGGTAGGTATCACTCCCTGGCAGTTCTCCAACTACCTAAGGACTTTGAGGTCACTGCCGTTACCCTAGGAGAGGAGAGGATAATAATGGGCATAAGACATAAATATAAACCTATTGAGGGGGTACAGTTCCACCCAGAGAGTGTACTTACAGAGTGGGAGAGTAAGGAGGGACTGAAGATAGTTAAGAATTTTGTAGATATTAGCAGAACCTGGAGAGGGAGGAGATAGATAATATAACAGAGGTGAGTAAGATGGAGGATAAAGTTGAAAACAGTGAAAAAATAGAGTATAGAAGAAAGAGGTATTCCCTTGAGGACCTTATATCCCTGGCAGAGGAGATAAAAGATGAAAATTTAAGGGAGAAAGTTATAGAGTTCCTGAAGAATCCCTTCCCAACCCATAGAGATATAGAGGATACAAACATCCCTATTGAAGATTCACCTGCCAGTATTAGATGGCATCACAAGTATAAAGGAGGTTTAATTGAACACACTATCGCTACAGCAAAGATAGCTTTAAAGATAGCAGAGGCCCTGGAGGAGGTATATGGTTTAAACATAAACAGGGATGTACTAATAGCAGGGGCACTACTACATGACATTATGAAACCTTTTAACTATGTAGAGGACAGGGAAGGTGAGGGATACGACCACATCCCAAAGTTCCATCTGGAGCACCTTACCTTGGCAGTTGCAGAACTTTACAAGAGGGACTTTCCCATAGAGGTTATAAAGGTAGTAGCCTCCCACCATGGAGAGTACGGATCTATGAGGCCAGATACCTTAGAGGGGTGGATCCTTCACTACGCAGATACGATCGATGCATCCCTAAACGACATAGCTATTAGAATATGCCAGGCTAGAGCGAGAGATATAGGGATAGAGGAAGAGGAGATATACAACGTGTTTACACCTTTAAAGATATACGAGATCAGATCTAAAGAGGGAAGGGACAAGTTAAAGGAGAAGTTAAATAAGATATTCAACGTAGAGGGTGAAAAGGAGTAGGGATAATTAAACAAGGGGTTAATATGATAAAAACTGTAGTAGGTAGTTATCCAGTGGTGACAAAGGAGCCAGAGAATATATGGGAGAAGCTACTGGACATCCTTGGTATCTATGACAGATACAGATACGCCATAGAGAGGGCAGTTAAAGATCAGTTAGATGCAGGTGTAGATATAGTAAGTGATGGGCAGGTAAGGGGAGATATGGTGGAGATATTTGTAAAGGGCCTCTATGGTTTTGAAGATAAGAGAGTTGTAGGAAGAGTTGAATTCCTTGAACCTATCACCTTAAAGGATATAAAGTTTGCCAGAGAGATAATAGATAGACAGGCCAGGGGGAAAAAAGGGATCAAGGGTATAATAACAGGCCCCTGTACTATTGCAGCATCTGTAAAGGTGGAGAACTACTACTGTGACAACAGGGATGAAACCCTTATATACGACCTGGCAAATGCACTAAAGAGGGAGGTAGAATCTATCCAGGATTACGTATCTGTGATACAGATAGATGAACCTATACTATCCACTGGCCTCTACGATTTAGATACTGCAAGGAGAGCTATTAAGAGGATATGTGAGAATATTAAAGTACCTGTAGTTCTACACGTATGTGGAGATGTATCGGATATCTTCCAGGAGTTGAACACCTTTAATGTAGATGTGCTAGATCACGAGTTTGCATCCACTAGAAAAAATTTAGATATACTGGAAGAGATAAGTAAAAAGATAGGTTTCGGATGTATAAACACTAAAATAAAATCTGTAGAATCTGTAGATGATGTTAAAGATCTACTAAAGGAGGCCCTGGAGATCCTAAGAAATAACCCTCTATTTTCAGATGTGAAAGATGAGGAGATGTTAAAGTATATAATGATAGATCCTGACTGTGGTATGAGACCTCTACCTGTAGATGTGGCATATAAGAAGTTGAAGGTTATGGTTAACGCCTCAGAGGAGTTTGAGAGGGAGTTAAGGGAGAGATTATGAAAGCCTACGAGAGACTCCTGTTAAGTATAGGATCTGACAGCTTTCCAGAGGAGTTTAAAAGGGTGTTACTAGAACTTAATATACCCTTAAAGGAGTTCTCAGAGCTATCTGGGATTCCATATCCAACCTTGTATAAGATAATCCAGGGAGGGGATTTTAGAGTATCTACCCTTAAAAAAATAGTGGATACTGTAAAGAGATTTGAGATAAAGGAGGAAGAGGAGATAGATAAGATAGCAGTTATTGCAGCAAGACCTTCCCTCAACAATATAAAGACTAAGGTGTTTAAAGTTCAGGATAAGAAGTATCTACTAAAGGAGTACCCTGCAAACTCCCTGGAGGACTGTATAGTTGCCGCTATCCAGGCGGAGAGGGAGGGGGTTAAAGCTATAATATGTGCCCCTATAGTAAGCTCCAGTATTGAGAAGGTTGTAAGGATACCAGTTGCAGTTGTAATACCTGAAAAGGACGCCTTTATGAGGGCCCTTGAGATAGTAGCTAGTAAGATCTAACACCTAAAGATATTGGGATAGAATGACTAAAAAGGTGGTAGTAGGAGGTACCTTTGATATCCTTCACAGGGGACATAAGGAACTTTTGAAGTACGCCTCCCAACTTGGAGAACTCTACGTAGGTATAACTTCAGATAAGTTTGCAAAAACCTACAAATCCCATATTGTAAACCCTCTAAGTGTTAGATTGAAGAACTTAAAGGATTTTTTAGACACCTTAAAAGTACCCTATCACATAGTGGTTATAGAGGACCCTTACGGAGATGCCCTGTTTAAAGACTACGACATCATAGTAGTTACAGGGGAGACAGAGAAAAACGCCAGAAGAATAAACGAGATAAGAATTAAAAATAACTTAAAACCTTTAGAGATAGTGGTTTTTAACTACGTATTAAGTGAAGACAGTAAACCTATCTCCACAACAAGGATAAGGAAGGGGGAGATCAACAGGGATGGGAGGCTTTTAAAAAGGTCATCTGGTGAATAGATGGAGATAATGCTTGTAATAGTCTCCTTGATCTTTATCGGCTATATCTCTAAGTATATAGGGATACTTAGGGAGGAGGACAGATCAGTACTGAACAACATAGTAGTCTATATCTCCATGCCCTCAACTGTGTTTCTAACTATACTGAAAAACCTATCCCCTAGGGAGTTACCCCTATTTATAAAACTCTCTATTTTAATATTTGTTATCTTTAGTCTATGTGGTGTTATTGGATATATTCTTGGAAGATGTCTCAAGTTAGATAGGAGATCTATAGGGGGATTGATCCTAGTATGTGCCCTGGGAAACACTGGGTTTTTAGGTTATCCTGTTATCTATGGGTTTTACGGTGATCCTGGTCTTGTAAGGGCTATATTCTGTGACATGGGAAGTGTCATTGCCAGCCTTTTAATAGGGACCTTTGTAGGTGTAACCTTTGGAGAGAGGAAGAGTGATAACACCTTTCTATATATAATAGGGGAGCTTCTAAGGTTCCCCCCTTTTATAGCCTGTATGTTAAGTATAGTATCTGTAATCTTAGGTATTGGAATAGAGGATATCCCAAATTTTCTAGTGGATACTCTAAGTTATCTCTCCAAAGCTACAGTCCCTCTTATAATGATATCTCTAGGGTTATCCCTATCTCCAGCTTCAGCAAAGTTCACTATTAAGTATGGGATATTGGCACTTTTAGTTAGACTAGGTGTTGCTCCACTTCTAGCACTTATCCTCTCTAACCTCTTCTCTATTGAGGGGTTGGAGAGAAAGGTGTTGATCCTCCAATCTGCAATGCCCTCTGCAATGATGTCCCTTGTATTCTCCCTCCTCTACAAGTTAGATGTTAAGTTAGTAGCCTCTGCATGTTTTATAACAACTATAGCCTCCCTTATAATACTCCCTATCTTGAAGAAGGTGTTAACACTCTAAAACATTAAAAGGTTGATAGAAGGATGTACAACAAGATACTTATCAGGTATGGAGAGATAGGGTTAAAGTCTAGAGATACTAGAAGAAGATTTGAGAATATCCTCAAAAACAACATAACGTTAACCCTTAAGAGGTACAAGATAGAGGGTAGTATAAAAACCCTTCACAGGAGGCTACTGTTAGAGGTGAAGGATGAGAACTTAGATAAGGTTATCTCTCTCTTGAAGAAGGTACCAGGGATTGTATCCTTCAGCCCCTGTGTAGAGTGTAACTTAGATCTAGAGGAGATAGAGAGAGTTGCTATAGAGGTATTTCTAGAGAAGGTTAAAGAACTAGGAGGGCCTATGTTAACCTTTAAAGTAAAGACCCAGAGGGTTAAGAAGAACTTTCCCTTAACCTCTGTAGAGATAAACAGATATATTGGAGAGGTTATTTTGAGGAACTTCCAAAGGATAAAACCAGGGGAGGTTAACCTTAAGGTGGATCTAGAGAATCCAGATATAACCCTTGGAATAGAGATCATAGATAAGGCCTATGTATTTACAGAGGTGTTTAAAGGGGTAGGTGGCCTACCTGTAAACAGTCAGGGGAGAGTTCTCGTACTACTATCTGACGGGATCGACAGTCCAGTGGCAGCCTTCCTTATGATGAAGAGAGGTTGTGGCACTGTACTCCTCCACTTAAAGATCAGTGATGAGGGACTGGAAAAGGTTAAAAAGATATATGAGATACTTAGGGATTACGATCCCACTTCAAAGCTTGTAGTCTTCCCCTACAGGGAGATATTAAAAACTATAAGAGAGGTGTTAGAGGAGATAGGAAAGGAGAGATACACCTGTATAATATGTAAGAGGGTTATGTTGAAAATAGCTCAGGAGTATGCAGGGCGATTTGCCTGTGAAGGTATAACAACTGGAGACAGTATAGGACAGGTTGCATCTCAAACTCTAAGGAATATCTTTATAGTTAGTGAGGGCATCTCCTATCCTATATTCCGTCCCCTCATAGGATTGGATAAAATGGAGATAGTGGATATTGCAAGGGGAATTGGCACCTATGAAATATCTACAAGTAGGGAGATTAGATGTTTTGCAGTACCTAGACACCCTGTAACAAGGGGAGATGTGGAGGAGGTTAGAGAGTTAGAGAGATACGTTATGGAGAGGATAAGGGATAAACTATCTTATGAATCTCCATAGTAACCTCTTTATCCTCTCTAGGAAACCCTCCCTATAGACATCCTCGATCCTGTGGATATCTACATAGGAACCTAGGATCTTAAGGGCTAACTCCATATGGGCTACTGCAGCAGGGGACTTTGGGGCGTACTCTATAACACTCATCCTCTTCAAGGTGGCGTTTCTTATATTCTCGTCCTCAGGAATCTTACAGATTATCTTTTCCTCTAATATCATCTCTATCTCTTCAACACCCATCTCTCCAAAGTCCCTGCCAGTCCTATTTAGGACTACCCCCATTATAGGGGTTCCAGCCATTATACTACTTTGTTTTATCTTTAATCCATCGGAGATGGAAAATAGCTCAGGGGTAGTAACAATAAGTACCTTATCTGCAACTGCCAGGTGAATTGCCATATCCCTGTTCAATCCAGCAGGGGCGTCAATAAGTACGTAGTCGTAGTTATCTGCAACCTCCGACACAACCTCTGGAAAGAGATCTAGATCTGACTTTTTATAACCTTCTATGGACAAACTTGTAGGGAGGATATATACACCACTTCTATGTCTATATATAGCCTCCTTAACATCACATTCCCCTGCAAGGACGTCGTGTAGTGAAGGTTTCTTCTTCTCCAGATTGAATATTATACCTAAGTTGGCCATGGAGATGTCCCCGTCTATTAGGAGAACTTTTTTTCCAAGTTTAGCCAGGGCAACTCCTAAATTTGCAGTTACAGTAGTTTTTCCCACCCCTCCCTTTCCAGAGGCTACAGTAATGATCATGGAAATCACCATATTTACCTGGAGAGTTCAACTGTTCCCACTCTAAAAAGGGCTCTTACAGGGACCCCCTCTATCTCCTCTATCCCACTTTTATCTATTACCACTATAGCACCTCGAGGATCCCCTATACCTTTAACGTAGTTTATACTCTCCTTAATAGTGTTCCCAGAGGTTATAACATCGTCTACTACAACTATTCCCCTCCCCTTTATTCTCTGATAGTTATGCCCTATAAATCCTATAGTCTTCTCCCTTCCCTGTAGGTGCTTTTTAGGGATATATACAGAGAAGTCCTTCTCCAACTCCTCAGAGATTAGAATACCTAGAGGTATACCCCCTGTAGATATACCAAGTACTACCTCAAAGTCTATATCCTTCAACATATCACACATAATAGAGGTGATACATCTCAACCTCTTTGGGGAGATCTTTATATCGTCCCAGTTAACAAAAATATCTGTCTTCTTCTCAATTTGCTCCTCTAACTCCTCAGACTCCTTTAAGAGTTTCTCCCCGTTTAGTACTAGATAGAGGGCAGTATCTACAGATACGTTTAACTCCTCAGCAATATCTACAGTTGTAAGTCCAGCATCCCTAAGTTCAAGTACCTTCTTTATCAAACTCTTCTTCATAGTTACACCTAATCCCTTAATTTAATAACTCCATTATTCTCTTTTCGATCTCTTTCTTATCTCTGTTAGTTATGTTTGCCAATCCCTCTGCAAAGATACTGGCGTATTTAAGTATGTACTTTCTCTTCTTCTCCTCCTCCCTCTCCCTCCTTATCTTAGCTAGATACTTCTCAAGTTCCCTTGCACATATCATAAGGGATTGTCTAATCTCGTTGTATATCTCCTCGTTTTCCTCAGGACTACAGGCGATGGCTTGTTTCCCTGCAGAGGTATAGGGTATGTGGGTGGATATAAGGTTTACAAATACTGTTAGTGGTACATCCTCCTCATTTTTAAGACCGTATCTTCTCCAGTTTATACTCTTCACTGCGTTAGTTATACCACAACCTGATGTATCAAATAGTAGAGGTACATGATTTGCAAATCTCATAATCTCCATCTTCCTGGTACCCTCTGATTCCCTCCCTGCATTTCCCCCGTAGGCTAAACCTACTTCAACTGCAAAGGGGATACCTCCCCTGTAGGTTTTAGGCTTCCTAGTTATAGCCTTTACAAATTCAGGTTTAAGGGTGGCCTTAAGAGACTCTTCAATATTCTCTGCTCCTATAGGTCTTAGTCCAGTGGTGGAAGGAGCCATAAACTCCATATCCTGAAGTGCCCTTACAATCAACTCTCCATCCTCCCAACTCATCTCCCTTGGAGGTTTGTCTAGGAGCGCTCTTATCTCCCTTCTAAGTTCTTCTAACTCCCTTTCAGATATCATACCCCTGTCCTTTAAGGCATCTACAAACTCCCTAGGCTTTCTAGTAATCTCCCTAAGTTTCTTCTTTAACTCCTCCATTGTAGAGGCACTTAGATAGTTCCTCTCTGCAAAGTCTATGAAGTTCTCAGGTTTCTTTTTAAAGTGCCTCTTAATTTCCTTCAGTTTTTCCTCACTTAATCTCTCTATTAGATGTTCCATTATAAGATACTTTAGATAGTAGGTTTTCAACTGGGATAAACTCTCTGGTAAGGCGTTTATAAGCCCTTTAACCTCTTCAATCTCTTTTTTATCTAGGTACTGGGAGAACTTCTTCAAGTACTTCTCAATATCCACTTTGAGGTAACACCTTACTATCAAGTCCCAGAGGGAACTTCCCCTGTACTTCTCCAGTATCTTATCCCTGAGTATGTAGTCCTCAAGTTCCTTAACCCTACTGGGAGTTACCCTGGACAACTCCTTAACTAACATGGTGGATATCTTCTTTGCCCTACTCTTTCTGGATATGTAGAGAAGTTCATCAGGGGTTAATCCATAGGGGTGAGGTTTTATCTCCTCTGGGCGTTCAGGGATCTTATCTACTGTTCTCTCAAATACAACAGTTTCCTCTGGATCTACAAGAGTTATCCTTGCATGAGGTGTAGATAAACTTATCCTCCTTAGATACTCGTAAGGTCCCTGCTCCCTCCTGTTATATGTAACCTCTTTAAACTCCCCCTCTACCCTTGTACCTCTCCAATGCCCTTTTTTAATCTTATGGGATAGGATTTCCCCCTCGTTCTTTTCAATATTCATCTTTACCTCCATTATATGGATCTCCCCATCTCCAGTGGAGGTTGTTATCTTTAAAGGTTTTCCAGTTGTTATCTGGGCAAAGAGAAGTACCCCTGCAGCTCCAATACCCTGTTGTCCACGAGATTGAACAAAACGATGCATCTTAGACCCTGCCAACATCTTACCGAATACCTTGGGAACAAACTCTGGAGGTATACCAGGTCCGTTATCCTCTACTGCAACTTTGTAGTGATCTGTCCCAAGTTTTTTTATCTCCACCTTGATGTCAGGAAGTATCTCTGCCTCCTCACAGGCGTCTAAGGCGTTAGTTACTAACTCGTGGATAATTGTGGTCATACTCCTTAACTTCCCACTGTATCCAAGCATGTGTCTGTTCTTTCTGAAAAATTCAGATATGGAATGCTCCTTAAACTCCTGAAACATAGAACTCTTATCCCCCATAGTTTCACCGGGAGTAATATCTAACTTTTAATAAAAAAGAGTGTAATAAAAAAAGATAATATGAGGAAAAAATAGTGGTTTTTACTTCCCCTGTCTCCTGTTCCCCTTTATACTTGGTCTTACCTTCTCTGCTCCCTTACCCTTATTCCTCAAACCTCTACCTTTCTTACCTGCAGAGGTCAATCCCCTAAATGCCCTACCTTTGTGTTTCCCAGTACATAGCCAGTTGTATCTAGGGTCGTTCATAATAGATGGATGATTAGGATCTACTAGAATTACCTCGTACCACTTGTACTTTCCATCCTCACCAACCCAGTAGGAGTTTAATACCTCCATGTTTGGATATCTTCTAGCAGCTCTTTCCTCTGCTATCCTCTGAATAGATTTACCCATAGTTATCTTGTTGACCCCTAAGGTTGCAGGTTTCTTAGAACCTTTAGGTCTAGGTTTCCTCAATCCACCTCTTCTTACCCTAACTCTAACTACAACAATACCTTGTTTTGCAGTGTATCCTAAGTTTCTAGCCCTGTCTATTCTCGTAGGTCTCTCTACCCTTACAACTGCAGGCTCCCTTCTCCACTGCTGCATCCTCTCCCTTAGGAGGTCCCTAACATAGGACTCCCCTGGAACTTTCCAGGCCTCCTGAATATATTTATATATACCCATGTCTATCCCTTTTAAGTGTTTTCAATACTAATAAAAAAAGATGGTTTTAGATAGGGATCTATAATATATTAACTTAACGGTTATCAATACTCTTTTTCTTCTCCACTCCTACTACGTAACTAACGTTGTCCTTTTTGTATATCCTTAGAACATCTCCCTCCTGAATATCCTCAAATACGTTGTTGTACTCGTATACCTCGTAGTTCTCATCGTCCATTGCTATAACTGTCTCTGGAGAGACTGAGATAACAGTAGCTGTAGAACACTCCTCCCCTCTCTTTAATAACCTTGTCTCCTTCTCAGCGGTGCTCCACGGAACAGGTATCTTCTCCCCTTTATCTGTTATATCCTCTAGATACAGTTTATCCTCCTTTATAGAGGCTACTCTATACACCTTATTCCTGTACTCAACTATATCCCCTACTTTATACTCAGGAATTCTTACAACTACAGTGATCCTGTATAGGTTCTTACCGCTACTCTTGTCAACACCAACTAACTTTGCAGTTTCTTTTATCCTCCCTCCATACTTGGACTTTATACTAGATGCTATGTTCCGCGCTCCACCCATGGAACCGATCTGATAGTCCAACCCCTCCTTCTTAGGTATGAACTTGGATATAAATGCCATCCTGTCTTTCTTAAGTCTTTTCTCTACCTCCTTTCTTACAAACCTGTCTAACTCCTCCTTTTCCTCCTCAGTTAGAGGCCTGTTCATGGCCCTTATCTGGAGGGTAGCCTCGTAGTAGTTAGACATATACCTGGAGCACCTTGGACACTGGACCATCTGTAGACGTACCTTTATATCCTTCTCCATAGTTCTCTCTCTATCCTCCCCTGGTAACTTCCCCTTTCCAATTATTTTCACTGGGATCTCTAACTTAGTCCTCTTACCCCCTGGTAGTTGTTTTGGTTCCTGGGGTATTATCTCAATCTCTATGTTTTTATGGGCCTTTTTTAAGTTGTCCTTTGTAGCGTAGTAGGCTATCTCCTGGAGAATAGAGTAGAGGTCTTCACCCTTTGGATCCTGCCATACTCTTCTCTTGTAGGAACCACACATGTGACATACTTCAACCTTTATCTCCTCAGGTACTTGGAAGAGAGGATAGACCTGGGCGTAGCACTCCTTACACAACCCCTCTATTAACTCACCCTCATAACCACACCTGTAGCAGAATCCCTTCATACTCTCACCTAGATAAAAAAATAGAATTAAATCAACTTAATAGGCTTTATAGCTCCACAGGCCATACACTTGAGGAAGTGAAGTCTACCCTCCTTAATAATCTTAGTATCTGGCTTCCCACATTCCTCACACAGTACGTACTCCTCTATAAACTCCTTGATCTTTTTGTTTATAAGGTAGTTACTAAATTTACCCTGGAGTATTAACCTCTGCCCCTCTACATTCCCTGCAGTACCTAACTCCCTCATTATATACTTTGCAAAGAACTGTATATCCCTGTTTATCACCTTTGCAATATCCCTGAAGTTCTTTATTACAGTCCTGTTACCTTCAACGATACTCTCTGCAGGTGGTACCTCAAACCTTATATCTTTAAATACCTCCTCTGGCAGTTGGCTAAATGCCCTCTTAAGTAGTGTCTCGTAGTCGTAGTATATCTTGTTCTCCATTGATATCACCTAGTTTCTATCCCTTTTAAAGATTTAATTATATATAAAGTTATTTTAATTATAGAGTAAAAAGAGGTGGAAAGTTGAGAGAGCTGATTCTTAAGTATGTACTACAAAGTTCTATTTTAAAAGGGGGAAAACCTTATCCTAAAGGTGTTATGGGAAAGGTAATGGGAGACAACCCCCATCTAAGGGATAAGGCCAAGGAGATATACAGACTTATAGGGGAGATATGTAGGGAAGTTGAATCTATGTCCCTGGAGGAACAGAGGAGGATGTTAGAGGAGATTGCCCCAGAGATGTTAGTTGAGGACACTAGAGAGAGGAAGAGGGAGTTAGTGTTGAAAAATGTAAAAGATAGGGTAGTTATGAGGTTCGCCCCAAACCCCTCTGGCCCATTACACCTGGGACACAGTAGGGCAGCAGTACTTAACGATTACTTCGTAAAGAAGTATAGGGGAAAATTTATCCTGAGGTTAGAGGATACAGATCCTAAGAGGGTCCTTCCAGAGGCCTACGAGATGATAGAGGAGGATCTAGAGTGGTTGAATATAGGAGTAGGGGAGAAAGTTGTACAATCTGATAGGATGGAGATATACTACGAACACTGTGAGAGATTGATAGAGATGGGGCATGCATACGTATGTCAGTGTGATCCCCAGGAGTTTAGAGTACTTAAGAATCAAGGTATACCTTGTAGGTGCAGGGATAGATCTGTAGAGGAGAATCTGGAGCTCTGGGAGAAAATGTTGGACAACAGTTTAGAGGGGGCTGTAGTTAGATTGAAAACTGATATAAAACATAAGAATCCCTCTGTTAGGGACTTCCCAATATTTAGGATAGAGGATACACCTCACCCTAAAACTGGAGATAGATATACAGTCTATCCCCTTATGAACTTCTCAGTTCCTGTTGACGACTATCTACTAGGGATAACCCATGTTCTAAGGGGAAAGGACCATATAGTCAATACAGAGAAGCAGAGGTATATCTATCAATACTTTAACTGGGAGATGCCTGAGTATATCCACTACGGTATTTTAAAGATAGAGGGGACTGTACTAAGTACCTCCAAGATGTACGAGGGTATATTGAAAGGGGAATACAGGGGATGGGACGATCCAAGGTTAGGTACCCTTAGAGCCCTTAGAAGGAGGGGAATTAGACCTGAGGCCATATATAGATCTATGTTGGAGATCGGGATAAAACCTGCAGATGTTAAGTTCTCCTGGGAAAACCTCTACGCCATAAACAGGGAGATAATAGACAGGGAGGCAAAGAGGTTCTTCTTCGTAGAGAATCCTAAGAGGTTGAAGGTGTTAGGGGCAGAGCCTAGAACCTTATATCTAAGGATGCACCCTGACAGAGACTTAGGTACTAGGGAACTTAGATTTGAAGGGGAGGTTTACGTCTCAGACGATCTAGAGGTTAACAGGATGTACAGGCTGATGGAGTTGTGCAACATAGTTGTGGAGAGAGTAGAGGGAGATGTGATATATGCCCGATATCACAGTGAGGACTTTAAAATATTGAGGAGAAAGAGGGGAAAGATAATACACTGGGTGCCAGTTAAAGACGCTGTAAAAACTGTAGTAGTTGATACAGAGGGTAGGGAACGTTGTGGATTTGCAGAGAAGGACTTTAAAAATGTAAACATAGACGAACTAGTTCAATTTGAAAGGTACGGGTTTACAAGGGTAGATGATAAAAGAGAGGATAGAATTGTCTGTTACTTTGCCCATAAGTAATCTATCTAAGATGGATACAATCTCCAACAGGGATATATCTAATACCTTCTAGAGTTGAGAGGTATATACCTCCGTAGTCAATCTTAAAAGCTGTTCCCTTTATCTCCTCCCTAGGTGTTATCACTTTAACGTATCTACCTAGGGTTTTAGAGTATCTCTCATACTTTTTTAAAATCTCCCTGTCCCCTAAATGGAGGTTGTCCCTAAACCTGTTGAGAAATCTAGAGAATATTTCAAATCTGTTATTCTCTCTTCTATTTAATTCCCTTAGAGACACTGCAGTATCTCCAAGATCCTCTGGGATATAGTTGTTGATGTTTATACCTATACCTAGAACGACAAACTTGTGATCCCAGTTTATCTCAGAGAGGATACCACATATCTTCTTCTCCCTAGGGGTGCTGACAATGATGTCGTTGGGAAATTTTATACCTATAGAGTTCTTCAGATCCCCAGGGAGATAATCTGTCAACGTCTCATAAACAGAGATAGAACCTATAAAGTTTAACTTGCCTATACTCCCCTCCCTGTCCTCTAGATCTAACAGTATGGAGAAGTAGAGTCCACCGTAGTTGGAATACCACCTTCTTCCAAGTCTCCCCACTCCAGCACTTTGCATATCTGCTATAACAACTACGTTCCTCTTACCTTCCCTACCTAACTTGTAACAGTATCTATTAGTAGAGTCTATCTCTTTTAAGTGAATTATTTTTAGATCCATAAGGGGGCACATAGAGATGTTGATAAAAAAAAGATTAAAAAAATATGGTGCTCCAGTCGGGATTTGAACCCGAGTCGCGGGCTCGAAAGGCCCGCATGATTGGCCGGGCTACACCACTGGAGCAATG
>DQUI01000035.1 GCA_015662355.1 Methanothermococcus okinawensis | reverse complement strand
GTGTCCCCCCTTATCTGTATCATAGAGGAGCAGGCCTTCTCATGGGCTACAGTGTCAAAGATGATCTTCTCTACACATACTCCTTCAACCTTTTTATCCCCCTTGTATATAGGGACCTCTATAGTATCCTTGTAGGTTAAACCTAGAGCCTTGTAGGTGTTACTTGTTGGAATATATCCCCCCCTAGGTCCAGGTACCCCGTCTACTAGATTCAGGGCCTTCAGGGCCTGCATCTGATTCCTTATAGTCCCTGGGTTTCTATTTAATCTCTTTGCAATCTCAGTTCCCTTAACAGGTCTATTCTTTTCCTCGTAGATATTGACTAACTCTTGAAGTATCTCCTTCTGAATTACAGTTAGGTCCATAAAAGGGACCACCTTTTAAATATTTATATAACCATAACACTATATAATAATGATAGTAACAATTCCAATATATTTAAATATTTTGTCAATAACAGTGGTTATCAGGGGATAGATATGAAGATAGGATTTTACAACATTCAAGGAGGCACTGGAAAAACAACCCTTGCAGCAAATATGGCCTACTACATAAGTGATGTTGTAAAAACTGTTTTTGTAGACTGTGATATATACGGTGGCAATAGTGCCCTATTTTTTAATCTAGAGTCTGTTCCAGAGACTATAAACGCCTATTTAAATGGGAAGTATTCACCAGGAGAAATTATACATGAGTACGAGAACCTATCTGTAATAGTAAGTGATCCCACCCCTGCTGCGTTTGACACAGATCTAAATGTAGAGAAACTTGTAGAACTATTAAATCATCTAGATAAAAAGTACGATGTAGTTATCCTAGATCTACCTCCAAATATTACTGAAGGTAATATACTCTTCTCCAACGAGGAACTCTCCTGTAAAATGATAGTAGTTGGGGAGGACAGTATACCAGGGGTTGGGGGAACGTTAAAGACCCTGGAGTTGTTAGATGTCTTAGGTACTCCAGTAATAGGTACTGTTATCAACAAGGATAGGAAAATTGTAGAGTACGAAGATGTTATAGAAAACCTTATCGCTATACTTCCCTACGATGAAGAGGTAGAGGAACAGTGGATTATAGGGGAACCTATAGTAAAGAAAAAATCCCACTTTGGAAAGGAGCTAAGCTTCCTCACTGAAGATCTACTAGATGTCTATATAGAAAAAGATCTAGCTACTCAGAGGGCCATAGAGATAGCAAAAGAGTTTAAAAGTCATATAATAGGAGAGGAGGAAGAGGAAAAGAAAGACGAATCCCTCTAAAGCCCTTAGTTGTGATAAGATGGAGAAAAAGATAAAGGAGATAGTACTTAGGGAGAGTAGGGATATTCAGGGGTTAAGTGTAGAGGGGCCCTGGTTAGAGGAGGACTTAGATCTAGCTGATATCCTTATGAAGTACTACAAGAGAATAGGATTCCAGGGAACTCAGCTTGGAAAGGCTATTGATATATGGAGAAAGGTGGAGGAGATAAGGGAAAGAGATAGGAAAGAGGTTACAGTATTTCTAGCATATACCTCTAACATAGTGTCCTCTGGATTGAGGGAGATTATAGCCTATCTGGTGAAACATAGGAAAATCGATGTGTTAGTAACTACTGCAGGAGGGGTGGAAGAGGATTTTATAAAGTGTATAAAACCCTTTCTTATTGGAGATTGGCATCTTAACGGGGCTAAATTAAGGGAGAAGGGTATAAACAGGATAGGAAATATACTGGTACCAAATGACAGATACGTGGAATTTGAAAAGTATATGAGGGAGTTATTTAAACACCTGGAGGAGCTACAGGAGAGGGAGAAGAGGATAATATCTACAAGGGAGTTTTGCCATAAGCTAGGAGAGTTGATAGATAAAAAATTTAAGGGAGATGTAAAGGAACGCTCTATACTCTACTGGGCCTATAAAAATAACATTCCTGTATTCTGCCCTGCAATAACAGACGGTTCCATTGGAGATATGCTCTACTTCTACAAGGTGGAGAGGAAGTCTAAGTTAAAGATAGATATAGCAGAGGATATTGTAGAGTTGAACAACATAGCGGTGTACTCTAAAAAGACCTGCTGTATTGTATTGGGAGGCTCCCTTCCAAAACATAGTGTAATAAATGCAAACCTCTTTAGAGAGGGGGCTGACTACGCCATATATATAACTACTGGGGTGCCCTGGGACGGCTCTCTAAGTGGTGCACCACCAGAGGAGGGGATATCCTGGGGAAAGATTCAGAGGGGAGCAGATTACGTGGAGATCTGGGCAGATGCCACCTTGGTATTTCCACTGCTAGTATACTGTGTATTTAAAAAGTAGGTTTAGCCCTTCTTAAACCCTAGCATAAATCCTGCTACAAATCCAGCACCTAGGGAGAGGGAGTGGATCAACCCTACTATCTGGCTTCCAAAGGATACTAGGGAGCTCTCCATATTTCCCAACAACCCTAAAAGGGCATCTTTATTTATAGTGATTATACCTAGTTTTGCCAGATAGAGTAAACTTAAGAAGTAGAGGGCCAGTAGGGCTGCAACTATCTTAAGGGCTACCTTTGCACCCCAGCCGATAATAAATCCACTTATAAATCCAATACCTAAATCAGGTAGAAATTGAAGTATGTCCATTATTTTCACCTTCTAATCTATAACACATACTACTAGATAGGATAGATCTAGATGGAGAACGTCTCTCAACTTACACCTTACTATCCTCTCCTTAGGATAACTTAAATTTTCACATATCACTATCTCCCTATCCCCCTCTATCCCATTCTCCATTAGATACAATATATCCTCCTTCAAGTTACTAGGTAAAAATATTACTTTTTTATTATTTTTAACAAGATCTAGAAGTAGTTTTCTATTCTCCTCTCTGCCGTGGAGGGTTACTATGTGATAGTCCTCCCAGGATATTTTAAGTTTAGAGGCTGCAACTTGGATAGATGAGATGCCAGGGATGACTTCTATCTCTTCCTTCCCTACTATGTTGTATCTTAACAGGGTTTTCAACAACCCACTGAAACAGGGATCTCCTGTTGACAGTATGGCAACACTTTTCCCCTCTCTTCTACAGTAATCTATCACCTTTCTAAGATCCCCTACAACATCTTTGGACAGTGTATATCTCCTATCCCCTTCCACCTGGAAGAGCTCCAGTGCCCTCCTACTCCCTACAACAATATCAGCTCCTTTTATAGTATCCACTGCCTTTAGTGTAATATACTCCCTATGTCCTGGCCCTACTCCTACTAGATATACTTTCATCATATAACCTTTCCCTTAACCTTGTTTATATCAAATTTTGCAGTTTCTGCAACAGTCATCACTGCAATTACTCCAGCCTGTACAGGATCAGTTACTACAAGATCTACAACCTTGGGAACACTACCAAACATCTTCAGGGAGATAACGTAAATACTAGTTCTCTTCTTAAGTTTCTCAATAGCCTTAGTTATCTTTCCACCCATTAGGGAGCCAGCGAGGACTAACAACCCTACCCTAGGAAGCTTCTCAACTGAGAGTACAGCGTTGGCTATGTTATCCTCTCCCACTATAGGGATAGTATCGATACTTATCCTCTCCCCTCGGATGTTGTGCCTGTCTGCCTCTATTATAGCTCCCAGGGCAACCTGGGAAACTTGAGCACCTCCCCCTATTATTATTATCCTCTTTCCAAAGATCTTTTTAAGGGAGGAATGGATCTCCACCTCTATTATCCCCTCTACATCCCTCAAGGTGTTCAAGAGGGTGTCCCTGTCTTCAATATTTTCTATCTCCATATAGATTAGTCCAGTATTATCATCCCTTATAAACTGTTGGGTATAGGTAATATTTCCCCCTAACTTTGAGATAATACCTGTTACCCTGTGAAGGATACCGATCTTATTACAGGCTATTAACGTCAGTCCTATCTCCATAATTCTACCATTCTTCCCTTGTAGATAATAATATATAACATAAACAGTAAATAAAAACTTAAATTTATTTTTTAAAATTTACACTGTTGAGGGATGATCATGGTTGTACAGGTTATAGAGGGTAAATTAGTCAGGATCGTTGAGGATGGAGACGTAGATGAGATTTTAAAGGAATTAAAGAATTTTACTGGATATGTTAAACTTTCAATAAAGAGAGATGGAGATTTTGAAGAGGGCTATATCTTCCTGAAGAATGGGGTTGCTATCGGCTACTACTACAACTATAAAGATATAGAGGCTTTTGGAGAAAGGGCTAAAGAATATATAGAGAAGATGAAGAAGGATAAACCCCTTATCGAAGTGTACGAGTACACGTTAGAGAAACTAAATACTATGATGGAGATCTACAGGGAGATATTTATAAGGGAAGATAAGGAGAAAACTGGAGAGGTGGAAGGTGAAGAAGATGAAGAAAACCTCCACTACTACGACATAGTTCTAATGATACCTGAAGGTAAGCCCTTGAGGATGAATGTGGGAAAGGACTATAGAGAGTATCTAGAGGGGTGCACCCTAGTGGAGATATATAAAAAAGATGAAGAAGGTTATAAAAAAGGATACGTAGTATACAAGGATAAAACACCAATACTAGCTGCCTACGAGTGTAACGGCAAAGTCCTCTTTGGTAAAGAGGCCTGTAAGATGATTAAAAAACTTCTAGAGTCTCCAGATATAGTTGTAGATATCTTTGAGTACAACAGGGATAAGGTAAGGATACTGCTAGAGTACTATCCCCAGATGGCCCTAGTAGATAAT
>DQUI01000021.1 GCA_015662355.1 Methanothermococcus okinawensis | reverse complement strand
TCCTCCCCAGATACCTCTTTATAGTAGAAGGGAGGGGTCACCTTATCTAGATCGTGGATACCTATTGCAACCTTTCTCCTATCCCTTCCTATTGTCCAGTGTAACTTCTCCTGGAGTTCTATCAAACTCTCTAACAGGGAGTTATCTATTCTTAGATTTTTTACTATGGCAAAGGCACAGTAGGGCCTACTTCTTACACCTTCAACAAATACCTCTACCTGGGAGGGGTAGACCTGATACCTAGGTATACCCACCTCTATACCTATAAAGCCCCTGAAACCCCTTGCAAGACCCTCAACACTTAAGTAGTCAGGTCTGTTAGGATTGACGGAGAAGTGTATTATCTTCTCCCTCTTACCCTCTCTAACCTCCTCGTATATCCCCTCCACCTCCACACCCATCATGGGGAACTTCTCCTCTATAGTATTATCTGAGAGGCTCATATTAACTAAGTTCTCCAGGTCCCTCTTTACAACCTTCACAGTTGGCATGGCATCACCTCTATCAGTAGTCAGACTCCATTAATCGCCTTATTCTATTTACCCCATCTATCTCCTTAATAACCTCTACAACCTCCTCAGGTACAAGGTGTTCCCATTCCTCCCCCTCTAACATCCTCCTCCTTATCTCCCTCCCAGAGTACTCACTTCTATTGTATAACTTAGGTTTTTTAACGGTGTATCCCCTCTCCATAAAGAGTTCCCTTACCAGGGGATTACCTGAGTATACTAGATCAAAGGGGGGAGTTAGAGCCTCTACATAGGAGACCCATATGGCGTTAAATTCTATGTCCTTTATAGGGATTACGTAGTATGGAAAGTTGTATCTCTTAAGGGTTTTAGTTATCATCATTATCCTCTCTCCCGCTGTAAAGGGATCCTTAAGGGTATGACTTTTCTGAGCACTTCCAATACCTATGATAAGTTCATCTACCTCCTTTCCTATCTCCTCTATCATAGACAGATGCCCCTTATGGAAAGGTTGCCACCTCCCTATTAAAAATGCCCTCAATATTTCACCTTCTATTGAGTATTCTGTTACACCTTGGACAGATCACCTTAGAACCTACGTAGTATATCCTGTATCCACATTCACATCTAGTATCCTTGACTTTTAAATCCTTTAAGTTGATAACTAGGGATGTACTTATATCTTTCATTGAAACACCTCTTTTCTATCCCAATAAAAATTAAAAATATTATTCTTAACAGAAAGTATTATATAGTTAAAGGGAAATAGAAGGGAGGAAAATAACAACTATTTTTATAAAAATATTCTAATATTACGGTGAAATAGGATGGATTTAGAAAAAAAACTGGAGAATACTATACTACCTCCCTCTATAAGGAAAGAGTTGATAGATAGAATAACTAAAGAGAACATTACAGATGAAGAGATTATCGATGAGATTATATCGGAAACTGTAAAAGCCTATAAGAAAACACTTGTAGAGCCTAACGAGGCTGTAGGTATTGTAGCTGCCCAGTCCATCGGAGAGCCTAGTACCCAGATGACTATGAGAACTTTCCACTACGCAGGGGTTGCAGAACTTAACGTTACCCTAGGTCTTCCAAGGATGATAGAGATTGTAGATGCGAGAAAGGAGCCTTCAACCCCTATAATGACTATCTATCTAACTGAGGATTACAGATACGATAGAAATAAGGCAGAAGAGGTGGCTAGGAATATAGAGAGTATAACAGTGGAGGACATCGTAGACGACATAAGTATCGATCTAGTTAACAACTGTATAAACGTAATCCTCAATAGAGAGAAGATGGCTAAAAGGGATATTACAGTGGATGACGTAGTTAACGCTATTAAAAAGAAGATGAAGTTAAAGATAGAGGTAGATGGAAACGTACTCCGATTGATAATTAAGTCCCCATCCTTAAGAGCCCTAAGTAAGAGGATCCCCAAGGTTAAGTCTATACACCTTAAGGGAGTACCTAACATCTCCAGGATAATTATAAGGAGGGACGACACTACAGGGGAGTACGTCCTATACAGTCAAGGTTCCAACTTAAGGGAGGTATTTAAAATAGAAGGTGTAGATACAACGAGGACCACTACAAACAACATCATAGAGATCCAGGAGGTACTAGGTATAGAGGCTGCAAGGAACGCCATTATCAAGGAGATGAGGGATACGTTAAATCAGCAGGGGCTTACAGTGGACATTAGACACCTTATGTTAGTGGCTGACATGATGACAGCAGACGGTGTAGTAAAACCTATAGGTAGACATGGTATCAGTGGAGAGAAGGCTTCAGTTCTTGCAAGGGCAGCATTTGAGGAGACTGTAAAGCACCTCTACAATGCAGCTCAGCGGGGAGAGGTAGATAGATTAAATGGAGTTATAGAAAACATTATCGTTGGAAAACCTGTATCTGTGGGAACTGGATGTGTAGACGTTTACATGGACAGGGAGTATGAAGAGGGGAAGACAAAGGAGAGGGAAAAAGTATAAATATTTAAATAAATAATAGGGTATTGATTATTTTTCATCTAACTCTTTTTTGTTCACACTGTTTCTTCTACTCTTTTATAAATATCTATCAAGATAAGAGGAGGTAAGGTACTATGGACATCAACAAGGCTATAAGAACTGCTGTGGATACTGGGGATGTAGTACTTGGCTCAAGGGAGGCTATAAAATCTATAAAACATGGGAAGGGTAAGTTAGTAATTCTAGCTGGGAACTGTAAAAAGGATATTATCGAGGATGTTAAGTACTACGCCAAGTTGTCCAATATTCCTGTTTATATCCACGACGTTAACTCCCTGGAGTTAGGGGCTATCTGTGGAAAACCTTTCCCTGTTTCTGTGATGGTAATACTAGACCCTGGAAACTCGGATATTCTAGATATGGTCAAAAGTTAGAGATAAGGTGATAGTTAATGAAGGTTAGATTAAATACAGAGGATATAATGAAGATCAACTTCTTTGAAAAATTAACTGGGGCAGAGGTAATGGACTGTGTATCTGACGATGAGAGGATCGTCTTCGTTGTTAAAGAGGGAAACATGGGTGCGGCAATTGGAAGGGGAGGGGAAAACGTTAAAACTGCCATGGAGAAGTTCAACAAGAAGGTGGATATTGTAGAGTACTCCAAGGACTTAAAGAAGTTTGTAAGGAATATTTTTGAGCCTCTGAAGTTAGAGGACGTATGGGTAAAGAAGCATAACGGTAAGTTAGTGGTGTATATCAGGGTAGATCCAAAACTTAAAAGGGCTGTCATAGGAGAGGGGGGAAAAAATATAAATAGAGCCATAACTATAATGAGTAGGCTCTCTGATGCAAAGAGTATTAGGGTAATTGCTGGATTTAGAAAATCAAGACCTTCCCATGGAAGATTTAGAAAGGGGAAACCTATAAAGGGTGAGGTAAAGAAACCTAAAACTGAAAAAGAAACACCTGATAAAGCTAAAGAGGAAGAGAATAATTAAGGAGGTGAGTTTATGCCTGGAAGTAAAGCACCAAGAGGAGAATTTGCAGGAAGAAAGTTAGTATTGAAGAGAAAGAAGTGTAGATGGCACGACTACAAGTACGTAAGAAGGGTCTTAAGGTTAAAGGAGAAGTACGATCCCCTTGAAGGGGCTCCTATGGCTAGAGGTATTGTAATTGAAAAGGTAGGATTGGAGGCAAAACAGCCAAACTCTGCAATTAGAAAGTGTGTTAAAGTACAGTTGATCAAGAACGGTAGAGTAGTTACAGCCTTTGCCCCAGGAAACCACGCTATTAACTTCATAGATGAACACGACGAGGTAATTATTGAGGGTATAGGGGGACCAAAGGGTAAGGCTAAAGGGGACATTCCAGGGGTTAGGTATAAAGTAGTTATGGTAGGTAAGAACTCCCTAAGGGAACTTGTTAGAGGAAGACAGGAGAAGGTGAAGAGATAAATAGAGGTGATAAGGTGGATATTAAACTCTTTAACAGATGGGATACTACAGAAGTTGTTGTAAAGGATCCAAGTCTAAGGAGTTATATAAATATAAAACCTATAATTGTACCTCATACTGCAGGGAGAAACACGAAGAAGATGTTTGACAAGGTCAAGATGAATATCGTAGAGAGACTTGCCAACAACCTTATGAGAAAGGAACAGAATACAGGGAAGAAACAGAAGGCTCTAAAGACAGTTGAGGAGGCCTTTGAGATTATAGAGAAGAGGACAAAGAATAACCCTGTACAGGTATTAGTAGATGCCCTGGAGAATGCAGGTCCTAGGGAGGAGACAACTAGGATATCCTACGGAGGTATAACCTTTTTACAGTCAGTGGATGTCTCTCCTTCCAGGAGATTAGACATAGCCCTGAGAAATATAGCCCTGGGGGCACAGTACGCTGCAAGGAAGAACAAGAAATCCTTCGCCCAGTGTCTTGCCGATGAGATAATATTTGCTGCAAAGGGGGATATACAGAGAAGTTACGCTGTTAGGAAGAAGGAGGAGAAGGAGAGAGTAGCAGAATCTGCAAGATAACTTAATAAATCATTATTAAAATATCCATGTTAAAAAACCTGAAAGGAGGAGATTATGGGTAGAAGAGCAAAGATGATTGAAAAGGTTAAAAGTTTAATGGAGATGCACGACAGAATTAGGAACATAGGTATCTGTGCCCACATAGACCACGGTAAAACTACACTCTCTGACAACTTACTTGCTGGGGCAGGGATGATCTCCAAGGAACTTGCTGGGGAGCAGCTGGCATTGGACTTTGACGAGGAGGAGGCTGCAAGGGGTATTACTATCTATGCAGCTAACGTCTCCATGGTACACCAGTACGATGGTAAGGAGTACCTTATAAACTTAATCGATACTCCAGGGCACGTGGATTTTGGAGGGGACGTTACAAGGGCCATGAGAGCTATAGATGGAGCTATAGTAGTTGTATGTGCTGTAGAGGGAGTTATGCCCCAAACTGAAACTGTACTAAGACAGGCACTTAAGGAGAGGGTTAAACCTGTTCTCTTCATAAACAAGGTAGACAGGTTAATAAACGAGTTGAAGTTAACACCTGAGGAGTTGATGAACAGGTTTGCAAAGATTATCAACGACATAAACAAGTTGATAATTAAGATGGCCCCTGAGGAGTTTAAGGATAAGTGGCTTGTAAACGTAACTGACGGTAGTGTAGCCTTCGGTTCTGCCTATCACAACTGGGCAATATCTGTACCCTTTATGAAGAAGAAAGGAGTAACCTTTAAAGATATTATAAAGTACTGTGAGGAGGACAGACAGAGGGAACTTGCAGAGAAGGCACCCCTTCACGAGGTAGTCCTGGACATGGTAATTAAACATCTGCCAGATCCACCAACTGCTCAGAAGTACAGGATTCCAAACATCTGGAAGGGAGATCTTAACTCAGAGATAGGTAAGGCTATGATAAACTGTGATCCTAACGGTCCTTTAGCAGGAGTTGTAACAAAGATTATTATGGACAAACACGCCGGTGCAGTAGCTGCCTGTAGGTTATTCAGTGGTAGGGTGAAACAGGGAGATGAGTTATATCTAGTTGGTACAAAACAGAAGGCAAGGGCTCAACAGGTTGCTATATTTATGGGTCCAGAGAGGATACAGGTACCAAGTGTCTCAGCTGGAAACATCTGTGCAATATCTGGGTTGAAGGAGGCCAGTGCAGGGGAAACTATCTGTAAGCCAGAGTGTATAATTGAACCACCTTTCGAGTCTATAACCCACGTAAGTGAACCTGTTATTACAGTGGCAATAGAGGCTAAGAACACCAAGGATCTTCCAAAGTTAATCGAGGTACTTAGGCAGATAGCAAGGGAGGACAACACAGTCAAAGTGGAGATAAACGAGGAGACAGGGGAGCATCTAATCAGTGGTATGGGAGAACTCCATATAGAGATCATAACTAAAACCAAGATAGGAAGGGATGCAGGTATTGAGGTAGAGGTTGGAGAACCTATAGTGGTATACAGGGAAACTGTAACTGATAGATCTCCAGTGGTAGAGAGTAAGTCTCCAAACAAACACAACAAGTTGTACTTCGTAGTAGAACCTCTAGAGGAGGGAGTACTTAAGGCCTATCAGGAGGGTAAACTTAAGGATGAGGATTTCAAGAAGAAAACACCTCCTGAGGTAGAGAAGATACTGGTAGAGGCAGGAATGGATAAGGAGGAGGCTAAGAGGGTAATGTCCATATACGGAGGAAATGTATTCATAAACATGACAAGAGGTATCGTTCAATTAGATGAGGCAAGGGAGTTGTTAATAGAGGGTTTCAAGGAGGCTATGAAAAGTGGTCCTCTAGCTGGTGAGAAGTGTCTAGGGGTGAAGGTTAAACTTGTAGATGCTGTATTCCACGAGGACGCCATCCACAGAGGTCCATCCCAGTTGATACCTGCTGTAAAGTGGGGTATAAGGGAGGCTATGATGAAGGCAAAACCTGTACTCCTAGAGCCTGTCCAGAAGGTATACATCAATACACCTCAGGACTACATGGGAGATGCAATGAGGGAGATAAGCAACAGAAGGGGACAGATACTGGACATAGAGCAGGAGGGGGACATGACAGTTATAAAGGCAAAGACACCAGTTGCAGAGATGTTTGGATTTGCCAGTGCAATTAGAGGTGCTACCCAGGGTAGATGTCTCTGGAGTACAGAGTTTGCAGGTTTCGAAAAGGTACCTAG
>DQUI01000037.1 GCA_015662355.1 Methanothermococcus okinawensis | reverse complement strand
GGTGGTCGAGCCTGGACTAAGGCGCCGGACTTGAAATCCGGTGGGGCTCTGCCCCGCAAGGGTTCAAATCCCTTCCTCCGCGCCAGTTATTCTTTTTTTAGAGGTGTTTTTAATTCTAATTAATAAATTTAACTTCAATAAAAACCAAAAAGTATATATAGGGATACCTTTAGATTTTTAACCTAAGTTAATAAGTTTAACTTGGTTTAATACGGTGAATGGTGATAACATGGAGGATGAAAAGATAGTGGCCCTTGTAGGCCAACCTAACGTTGGGAAGACCACTATATTCAACGAATTAACTGGTATGACTCAACAGGTAGGTAACTGGCCAGGTGTAACTGTTGAGAAGAAAGAAGGTACTATGGTATACAGAGGTACTAAATTCCATGTAATCGACTTACCAGGTATATACTCCTTAAAAGCTGACTCTCTAGATCAGAAAATAGCAAGGGATTTTATCATTGAAAATAAGGATGCTATCCTTGTAGATGTGATAGACACTAACAATCTAAACAGAAATCTATACTTAACGTTACAGTTGATAGAACTTGGGAGGTCCCCTATACTATGTTTAAACTTTATAGATGAGGCGGAGAAGTACGACATCTCAGTAGATAAGGAGAAACTCAGTGAGAGACTTGGGGGACTTCCAGTTGTAAAAACCTCAGGTAGATACAAGATAGGTATTGAGGACTTAAAGGAGGCAATATATAATTACAGGCCAATACCCTGTGAAATAAGGTACTCTCCCCTCCTGGAGAATACCATAGATAAAATAGTGGAGAAGTTAGAGAAGTATTCCCTACCTACAGATGGAAAGTTCAAGGATGTGCCAAAGAGGTGGCTAGCTATCTCCTTCCTTGAGGGGGATCCTGAAGTTTTAGAGTTGTTTAAAAAGAACGAGGATCTGTTTAACGAGGCTAGGAAAATAAAGGAGGAGTTGGAGAGGGAGATAAGGCACGATGCAGAGAGTTACGTCGCCGAGGAGAGGTATAAAAAGGTCGATGAGATACTAAAAGGGATCTGGAAGGAGAACGTCGTCATATTTGACGATATAGACAAGATACTCCTCCACCCAGTTTACGGAGTTATAATCTTTGCCATGGTTATGTATATTGTATACAGTGTTGTTATAGGACTAGGTAACATATGTATAGAGTATATAGAGATGTTTTTCGAATACTTAGGGGATTATCTAAGGGGAGTAATTCCTGAACTGTATCAAGGGGTTGTAATAGAGGGGATAATCGGAGGTGTAGGGACTGTACTTACATTCTTCCCCTATGTAGCCTTTATGATGTTGGCCCTCTCCTTCTTAGAGAGTGTTGGATACCTAGCAAGGGTTTCAGCTCTCTTCCACAACATAATGGCTAAACTAGGTCTCAGTGGAGGTTCTACAATACCTCTCCTTATCAGTTTTGGATGTAACGTCCCAGGTCTTCTAGCTGCCAGGACTATTCCAGATCCCCTTAGGCGACTTGCCACTATTCTTGTAGCACCTCTAGTGCCCTGTTCAGCTAGATTTGTTGTAATAGGTTTTATGGCCACTGCCTTCTTTGCAAATTATGCCCCCCTATTTGCCATAGCAGTAGTAGGTATATCCCTTCTACTACTAGTCCTTGTATCCTATGTCATCGGTAAGTATATAGTAAAGGGTAAACCTGAGGATCCTATCTTTGAACTACCTCCCTTCAGACTGCCAGATTGGAATTACATCCTCAAGAGAACCTGGGCCTATACTAAACACTTCCTGATAAGGGCAGGGACTATTATACTAGCAGGTTCTATACTCTTCTACTATCTAGTTAACTATCCAAGTCCAGATAACAGTTACGGAATGCTACTGGGAAAGATGATAGAACCTATTACTAAACTTATGGGTATAGACTGGAGAGGGGCACTTGCACTACTGTT